>NZ_JBFABE010000114.1:0-11501 GCF_040640155.1 Streptosporangium sp. NPDC023615 | reverse complement strand
CCGATCAGGCCGTTGCTGCGCTGGCGCAGCCGCTGCGGGCGCTCGTACCCCATGACGTCCAGGGCCGCGAGCACCGAGCGCCGGGTGAGGGCGGAGACGCCCGGCTTGCCGTTGAGCACCCGGCTGACCGTGGCCTCGCTCACCCCGGCGTGCGCGGCGATGTCGGTCAGCCGGGCGGTGCCGCCGACGCCACCCCCGCCGGTGCCGCCGGTGCCGTTGCCGAGCGCGCCCCCGCTATGCGACATCGGTTCCCCACCAGACGGCGGAGTCGGGGGCGAGCCGTGCCAGGCCGTCCTCGACCGTCGTCCCGGCGCTGGCCAGCAGGATCCGCCCGGGGGCGGGCAGCGCGACCGGCTCGCCGGTCAGGTTGACCGTGCAGGCGAACCCGTCGCCCCGGCGGAAGGCCAGCGTCCCCTCCGGGGAGTCGATCCAGGTCAGCGGGGCGTCGTCGAAGCCGCGACGCTCGCGCCTGATCCTCAGCGCCTCCCGGTAGAGGTTCAGCGTGGAGAGCGGGTCGCCGAGCTGGGAGGCGACGCTGAGCGGCCCCCAGGAGGCCGGCATGGGCAGCCAGGGGGCGCCGGTGCCCGGCAGCAGGCTGAAGCCGAAGTGCGGTTCGCCGTCGGCCCACGGCAGCGGCACCCGGCAGCCGTCGCGGCCGTCCTCGGGGTTGCGGTGGCGCTGCGGGTCCTGCAGGAACTCCTCGGGCAGGTCGAGGACCTCGGGCAGGCCGAGCTCCTCGCCCTGGTAGACGTAGGCCGAGCCGGGCAGGGAGAGCGTCAGCAGGGCGGCCGCCCGGGAGCGGCGCAGGCCGAGCTCGCCGCCGCCGTAGCGGGTCACGTGACGCTTGACGTCGTGGTTGGACAGCACCCAGGTGCTGGGCGCGCCGACCAGGGCGGCGGTGGCCAGCGACTCCTGGATGACCGCGCGGAACCCCTCGGCGTGCCAGGGGCTCTTGAGGAAGTGGAAGTTGAACGCCTGGTGCATCTCGTCGGGACGGACGTAGTTGGCCAGCCGCTGCGGGGACGGCGCCCACGCCTCGGCGACGCCGATCCGCTCGCCCGGGTAGGAGTCGAGCAGCCTGCGCCAGGCGCGGTGGATCTCGTGCACGCCGTCCTGGTCGAAGAACGGCACCACGTCGGCGCCGATCATCTGGACCTGGTCGGGGTGGCCGACGTCGGGCAGCCCCTCGGCCTTGACCATGCCGTGGGCGACGTCGACGCGGAAGCCGTCCACGCCCAGGTCGAGCCAGAAGCGCAGGATCGACTCGAACTCCGCGTGGACCTCGGGGTTCTCCCAGTTCAGGTCGGGCTGCTCGGGGGCGAACAGGTGCAGGTACCACTCGCCGTCCCGCAGCCGGGTCCACGCCGGGCCGCCGAAGATCGACTCCCAGTCGTTGGGCGGCAGCTCACCGGCCGCCCCCCGGCCCGGGCGGAAGATGTAACGCTCCCGCGCCGCCTCGCCGGATCTCGCCGCCAGGGCCTCCAGGAACCAGGCGTGCCGGTCGGAGGTGTGGTTGGGCACCACGTCCACGATCACGCGCAGGCCGTGCCGGTGGGCGTCCTCGATCAGGGCCCGCGCGTCGGCCAGCGACCCGAAGATCGGGTCCACGTCCCGGTAGTCGGCCACGTCGTAGCCGAAGTCGGCCATCGGCGAGGTGAAGAACGGGGTGAGCCAGATCGCGTCGACGCCCAGGTCGGCCAGGTAGGGCAGCCTGCCGCGCGCGCCGAGCAGGTCGCCCACGCCGTCGCCGTTGCCGTCGGCGAAGCTGCGGACGTAGACCTGGTAGATCACCGCGTCGCGCCACCACCGGGTGGCGGTGCCGGCGCCCGACGGCGACGGGTCCGCGTGGACGAGCTCGGTCATGATTGGGTCCCCCGATCGGATGACATGTCAGGACGTGATGGCACGGGAGCGTCAGGCCTTCGTGGCACCGCTGGTGAGCCCGGCGACCAGGTGGCGCTGCACCAGCAGGAAGACGACCGCCGCGGGCACCGCGATCAGCACCGCGGAGGCGGTGAGCAGGCCCCAGTCCGACCAGTGCTGGCCGACGAACTGCTGCAGGCCGACGGCGAGCGTGCGCTTCTCCTCCTGGGACATGAAGACGGTCGCGTAGGCCACCTCTCCCCAGGCGGTCATGAAGGAGTAGAACGCGGTGACCGCCAGGCTGGGCCTGGCCAGCGGCAGGATGAGCCGCCAGAAGGTGCCGAACGGCGTCAGGCCGTCGACCATCCCCGCCTGGTCGATCTCACGCGGGATGGAGTCGAAGTAACTCTTCATCATCCACGCGCAGAACGGGACCGCCACGGTCATGTAGGCGATGACCAGGCCGGGGATCTGGTTGAGCAGCTTGAGGCCGGCCATCAGGTTGTAGAGCGGGACGATCAGGATCGCCACCGGGAACATCTGGGTGACGAGCAGCATCCACATGACCCCGCGGTAGCCGGGGAAGCGGAAGCGGCTGATCGCGTACCCGGTGGTGGAGGCCAGGAAGACGCCGATGACCGTGGTCAGCCCGGCGACGATCACCGAGTTGAGCAGCCAGGTCGGGAACTGCGTCCCGGTCAGCACCCGGGTGTAGTTGTCCAGCGAGGGCTGGTTGAAGATCTCCAGCTCGCTGGAGAGCCAGCCGTCGCGCGGTTTGAGCGAGGTCAGGACCAGCCAGACGATCGGGAAGAGCGAGACGAGGACGGCGGCGAGCAGGGTCGCGTGCAGCAGGATCGACCTGCCCGCCCCGCGCTCCCCGCGTCCCTTGCCGCGTACGGCGGCCGTGCCCGCGGGGTTCGCGGCGCCCCTGATGTCGGCGGTGCTCACCAGACCTCCCCTTGCTTGCGCAGCGAGCGCCGGTAGACCACGGCCAGCACGACGAGGAGCAGGAGGATGATCACTCCCCAGGCCGCGGAGTTGGAGTAGTTGCGGACGCCGGTGAAGGCCTCGCGGAAGGCGTAGGTGACCAGGATCTCGGTGGAGCTGCCCGGCCCTCCCCCGCTGATCAGGTAGATCACCGGGAACATGTTGAACGTCCAGATGGTGCCCAGCAGGACCACGGTGCTCGACACCGTGCGCAGGCCGGGCAGGGTGATGAAGCGGAAGCGCTGCCAGGGCGTGGCGCCGTCCACCTCGGCGGCCTCGTAGAGCTCGCCGGGGATCGACTGGAGCCCGCCCAGCATGGCGACCATCATGAACGGCACGCCCATCCAGACGTTGACCGCGACGACCGCGATCTTCGCGGTGGTCGGGTCGTCGAGCCAGCCGACCGCGCCCAGGCCGGCGGCCCTGAGCATGGCGTTGATCACGCCGAAGTCGCTGTTGTACAGGTAGCGCCAGATGAACGCGGAGACGAACCCGGGGATGGCCCACGGCAGGATGAGCAGCAGCCGGTAGGCCGAGCGGAACCGGAGTCTCCGGTTGAGCAGCAGCGCCAGTCCCAGGCCCAGGCCGTAGTGCAGCGCCACGCAGGCGACGGTCCAGATGACGGTCCAGGTCAGCTTCTCCCAGAACAGGGAGCTGGTCAGGATCCCGACGTAGTTCTCAAGACCGACGAACTCATAGGTGGAGGGGATGACGTTGACGCCGATCGTGCGGCCGATGTTGGCCTCGGTGGCGTCGGTCAGCGACAGGTAGACGCCGCGGGCCAGCGGCCAGCCGACCAGCAGGCCGGTGACCAGGATCACCGGGGTGACCATGGCCAGGGCGTACCAGTGCCTGCCCACGGCCTGCCGGAACGGGCCGCCGCCGGACCGGCGGCCCTGGCCGCGGGCGCCGTCGGCGCCCGCGGTCCGGTCCCTGGTCGTGTCGCTCACACGCCCAGTCGAGAGCGCCACGGCTCAGCTCCAGTCCTTGAAGATGCCGCGGTACTGGCCGTCGACCTTCTTGAGCATCTCCTCGGGGGTCGTCTTGCCGCCCACCAGCGACTGGTAGCCCTCCAGCAGCGGCTGGAAGAGCTGGCCGCCCTCGGGGATCCACGGCCGGGGGGAGGCGGTGTCCATGATCGGCTTGAAGACGGCGACGTCCTTGTTGCCCTGCACGTCGGGGTTGGAGTAGGCGGAGGTACGGGTCGGCAGCAGGCTGATCTCCTTGGCGACCTTGGCCTGGGCCTCGGGGGTGCTCATGAAGCGGACGAACTCGTAGGCGGCGTCCAGCTTGGGGGAGCCGGCGTAGATCGCCAGGTTCCAGCCGCCGGTGGGGGCGCCGGCCTTGACCGAGCCCGCCGGGACCGGGGCGATGCCCAGGTTCTCCTTGTCCTTGAACTCCTTGCCCTGGTAGAGCTCGGCCAGCGACCACGGGCCGTTGTAGATCATCGCGGCCTTGCCGTCCTTGAGGGCGGTCATCGCGTTGGCGTAGCTGTCCTGGATGGCGGGCTTGGGCGCGGCGCCGGAGGTGACCAGGTCGGCGACGGTGGCCATGGCCTTGACGTTGGCCGGGGAGTTGACGGTGATCTTCTTGTTCTCCACGTCGAGCAGGTCACCGCCCTCGCCGTACATGAACGGCAGCAGGAAGTAGGAGTCGACGTTGAGGGCCAGTCCGTTGGCGCCGGTCTTCTCCTTGACGTCGAGCGCGACCTGCTTGAGCTCCTCGACGGTGGTGGGGGCCTTCTCGTGCCCGGCCTTGGCCAGCAGCTTCTTGTTGTACAGCAGCGCCAGGGTGTCGGTCACCTGCGGCACCGCGTAGGTCTTGCCCTGGTACTTGGTGCTGCTCAGCGGGCCGGGCAGGAAGTCGGTCTCGTTCTCCACGGCGCGGGTGCCGTCCAGCGGCTGCAGGTAGCCGAGCGAGGCGAACTGGGAGGTCCAGGCCACCTCGGAGCGGATCACGTCGGGCGCGCCGGCGCCGGCCTGGGCCGCGGTCTGGAACTGGTTCTGCGCCTGGTCGGAGGGGACGTTGACGTACTTGACCTTGATGTTGGGGTACTTCGCCTGGAAGTCCTTGATGAGCGCCTGGAACGTCGGCCCCTCGCTGTCCGGCCGGACCGTGTCCCACCAGGTGATCTCACCGCTGATCTTCGACGGGTCGGCCGCCGCGGACTGGGCGGGCGCCGCCGGGGCGGCGTCACCGCCACCGCAGGCGGAGACCGCCAGGGCGAGGGCCGCGACGATCGTCGCGGCCGGGAAGGCTCGCCGCATGTTCTCTCCTCAGGTTCAAGGGGGTGGCCGGACGTCGAACGGAATCGAACGCGGCCGTCCGGCCCGATCTGGAGTACGCCGGACGTTACGCCGACGTGAACCCGAGTGGAAGAAGTTTCTGCAAGATTCTGCAAAGTCGTTACATATGCCCCTCAAAGAGGGTGAATCCAGAGAGCACCCCGCAAATCCAGCCGTCCGTATTGAACTTTAAATACCTATAAGTCCTATTTGCACGATTCTCTCCGTCGACGTGCCCCCTCCCCGGCAGCGTCGGCTTACCGGATATTCAGAAAATTGCCGCAAGGGATTGCACAGACGTGTCCCAATGAGTAACTTCCGGGCAATACCTCCGAAACAACCTCCGTGGAGGCCTCCGTGGTCCGGCCACTCCCCCCACGGCGCGCGAGAACCACCCTGCGGGCGAGCCTCGCACTCGCGACCGCCCTGATCACCCCCCTCGCCGCCGTCCCGACCCCCGCCACCGCGTCCGCCTCCCCCGCGTCCAGCGCGTCCCCGGCGTCCGTGACGTCCCCGGCGTCCCCGCCCGTCCCGTCACCCGCTTCCCCGGTGCGGGTCTCCGGGCCCGCCGCCACCACCGGTACCGGTACCGGCGCGCCCGTGGTCTCGCCGCTGAGCCGCACCGTCGCGCCCTCCGACAGGGAGCTGGCCCGCGACGCGCTGCGCGCCGACCTGAGCCGCGAGCGCCTCTACTTCGCGATGACCGACCGGTTCGCCAACGGCGACCCCCGCAACGACACCGGCGGCCTGTCCGGCGACCGGCTCGCCACCGGCTTCGACCCGACCCACAAGGGGTTCTACCAGGGCGGCGACCTCAAGGGCCTGCTCGGCGGGCTCGACTACATCAAGAAGCTGGGCAGCACCGCGATCTGGATCACCCCCGCGTTCGCCAACCGCCCCGTGCAGGGCACCGGCGCGAACGTCTCGGCCGGCTACCACGGCTACTGGATCACCGACTTCACCCGCATCGACCCGCACCTGGGCACCAACGCCCAGATGAGGGAGCTGGTGCGCGAGGCCCACCGGCGCGGCATGAAGGTCTTCTTCGACATCATCACCAACCACACGGCCGACGTCGTCGACTACGCCGAGAAGACCTACTCCTACCGCTCCAAGGGCGCCTACCCCTACGTCGACACCGACGGCAGGCCTTTCGACGACCGCGACCACGCCGGCAAGGACACCTTCCCCGAGGTGGACACCGGCTCGTTCCCGTACACGCCGGTCGCGCCGAAGAGGGCCAAGACGCCCTCCTGGCTGAACGACCCGACGATGTACCACAACCGGGGCGACTCCACCTTCAGCGGTGAGAACGACCAGTACGGCGACTTCTTCGGCCTCGACGACCTGTGGACCGAGCGGCCCGAGGTCGTCAAGGGCATGATCGACATCTACCGGACGTGGGTGCGCGACACCGGCCTCGACGGCTTCCGCATCGACACCGCCAAGCACGTCAACATGGAGTTCTGGGAGCGCTTCTCCCCGGCGCTGCGCGGCTACGCCGCCCAGCACGGCAACAAGCGGTTCTTCATGTTCGGCGAGGTCTACTCCGGCGAGCCCGCCCTCACCAGCCGCTACTCCACCCGGGGCGGCATGAACGCCACCCTGGACTTCCCCTTCCAGGAGGCCGCCCGCTCCTTCGTCGGCGGCACCGCGGACGCGACCCGGCTGGCCAGGCTGTACGCCGGGGACGACCACCACACCGACGCCGACGGCAACGCCTCGTCGCTGCCGACGTTCCTCGGCAACCACGACATGGGCCGCATCGGCCGCTTCATCGCCCAGGACAACCCCGGGGCGCCCGACGCCGAGCTGCTGCGCAGGGACCTGCTCGCCCACGAGCTGATGTACCTCACCCGCGGCCAGCCCGTCGTTTTTTACGGCGACGAGCAGGGCTTCACCGGCGCGGGCGGCGACCAGGACGCCCGCGCGCCGCTGTTCCCGGCCAAGGCCGCCGACTACCTCGACGACGACCTCATCGGCACCGACGCCACCCACGCGCGCGACAACCACGACCCCTCCCACCCGCTCTACCGCGGCATCGCCGCCCTGGCGGGCCTGCGCGACGCCCACCCGGCCCTGGCCGACGGCGCCCAGATCGAACGCCTCGCCTCCGGCGGCGTCTACGCCTTCTCCAGGATCGACGCGAGCAGGCAGATCGAGTACGTGGTCGCGGTCAACAACGCCGAGCAGGCGGCGACCGCGCCCGTGCCCACCTTCTCGGCGGGCGCCGCCTTCACCCGCGTGTACGGCGAGGGACCGGCCACGCTCACCACCGGCGCCGACACGAAGCTGCGGCTCACCGTCCCGGCCCTGTCCGCGGTGGTCTACCGCGCCTCGGCCAGGCTCGCCGCCCCGGCCACGGCCCCGGCCGTCTCCGTCGCCCTGCCGGGTGCCGAGATCCGGGGCACCGCCGAGGACGGCAGGATCCCGGTCACCGCGACCGTGCCGGGCACCGGCTTCGACCAGGTCACCTTCGCCGCCAAGGCCGGCGAAGGACCCTGGAGGGTCATCGGCACCGACGACGCGCCCAACGCCTCGGCGACCGGCGACGGCTCCTCCCGCGTCTTCCGGGTCTTCCACGACCTGCGCGGTCTCGCCGCGGGCACGAAGGTCGCGTACAAGGCCGTGGTGAAGGACTCCGCGGGACGGTTCGCCTCGGCGACGGCGACGGCCACGGTCGGCGCCGAGCCCGCCCTCGAGCAGCCCGGCACGGTGACGCGCGACTGGCTGGTCGTGCATCACCAGCGCGCCGAGAACGACTACGACGGCTGGGGCCTGCACGTGTGGGGCGACGTGGAGAACCCCACCGAGTGGGCCGCGCCGCTGCCGCTGACCGGTGAGGACGACTACGGCCGCTTCGCCTGGATCAGGCTCAAGCCGGGCGCGACCAACGTCGGGATCATCGTCCACAAGGGCGACGAGAAGGACGGCGGCGACCGGATCGTCGACCCCGCCAGGAACGGCGAGGTCTGGCTCAGGCAGGGGGCGGCCGCGACCCACGTCTCCCGCGCCGCCGCGCAGGGGTACGCGACCGTCCACTACTCGCGGCCGGACAAGGCCTACGACGGCTGGGGGCTGCACCTGTGGGGCGACGGGCTCGCCGACGGCGTGCCCACCGAGTGGGCCGCGCCCAGGCCCCCGGACGGCGTCGGCGCCTCGGGCGCGTTCTGGCGGGTCCCGCTGAAGAACGCGTCGGTCCCGGTGAACTTCATCGTGCACAGGGGCGACGTCAAGGACCCCGGTCCCGACCAGTCGTTCACCCCGGCCGCGCGGCCGGACGCCCACGTCGTGTCGGGCTCGGCCACGGTCCACGCCACCCGCGCCGCGGCCGAGAACGTCGCGATCCTGCATTACCACCGGCCCGACGGGAACTATGACGGCTGGGGACTGCACCTGTGGGGGGACGTGGCGGCCCCCACCGAGTGGGCCACGCCGCTTCGGCCCGCGGGCCGGGACGCCTTCGGCGTGTACTTCCGCGTCCCCCTGACCGAGGGGGCCGCGAACGTGAGCTACATCATCCACAACGGCGACACCAAGGACCTGCCCGACAACCAGGCGCTGGACCTGGCCGCCGACGGCCACGAGGTGTGGCGGGTCGCCGCCAGCGAGGGTCACCTGCTGCCCCAGCCGGCGGCGCGCGGCGCCGACGCCGACCTGTCGAAGTCCTCGGCGCACTGGATCGACCGCTCCACCGTCGCCTGGAAGATCGACTCCTCGCCGTCCAACCGCTACGCCCTGGCCTTCGCCGCCAAGGGCGGCATCGCCCACGCCGAGGGGGACCTGACCGGCGACCTCAGGCTGATCCGGCTGACGCCCGGCGCGCTGACCGACGCGCAGAAGGCCAGATGGCCGCACCTGGCCGGGCACGCCGCGTTCACCGTCGACCCGCGCGACGCCGACCTGGTCCGGGAGGCCACGCGCGGCCAGGTCGTGGCCGTCGAACGCGACGTCTCGGGCGCCCTGCTGACCGCCACCGGCGTGCAGCTTCCCGGCGTGCTCGACGACCTGTACGCCGGGGCGGCCGGCGCCGCCCTGGGGCCGTCCTGGAAGGGCGGCGTCCCCGGGCTGTCGGTCTGGGCGCCGACCGCGCACAAGGTCGAGCTGGCCCTGTACCGCGACCCCTCGGGCGGGCCGCGCACCGTGCACGCCATGCGGCGCGACGACCGCACCGGCGTCTGGTCGGCGCGCGGGCAGCGGAACTGGAAGGACCGCTACTACACGTTCCTGGTGACGGTCTTCGTCCCCGCCACGGGCAAGGTCGTCGTCAACGAGGTGACCGACCCCTACAGCCTGTCGCTGTCGGCCGGGTCCGGCCGCAGCCAGCTCGTCGACCTGTCCGACCGGGCGCTGCGGCCCGCCGGCTGGTCGCCGGCGGCCAAACCCCCGGCCGTGCCCCAGAACAGGGCGTCCGTCTACGAGCTGCACGTGCGCGACTTCTCCGCCTCCGACGCGACCGTCCCGGCCGCCAGGCGCGGCACCTACGGCGCGTTCACCGGTGACTCGGCGGGCATGAGGGAGCTGCGCGCCCTGGCGAGGGACGGGCTGACCCACGTGCACCTGCTGCCGGTCTTCGACATCGCGACCGTCCCCGAACGAAGGTCCGAGCGGACCGAACCGGACTGCGACCTGGCCTCGATGGCCCCCGACTCGGAGGAGCAGCAGGCCTGCGTCACGCGGACGGCGGCCAAGGACTCCTTCAACTGGGGCTACGACCCGCTGCACTACACCGTGCCGGAGGGCTCCTACGCCTCCGACCCGGAGGGGTCGTCGCGGATCAGGGAGTTCCGCGAGATGGTCGGCGGGCTGAACGGGGCCGGGCTGCGGGTGGTGATGGACGTGGTCTACAACCACACCCACGCCGCCGGGCAGGACCCCACCTCGGTGCTGGACCGCGTCGTGCCCGGTTACTACCACAGGCTCCTCGACGACGGCACCGTGGCCACCTCCACCTGCTGCGCGAACACCGCGCCCGAGCACGCCATGATGGGCAGGCTCGTCGTCGACTCCGTGGTCACCTGGGCCCGCGAGTACAGGGTGGACGGCTTCCGGTTCGACCTGATGGGCCACCACCCCAAGGCGAACATGGTCGCGGTCCGCGAGGCCCTGGACCGGCTCACCCTCGCCCGCGACGGCGTCGACGGAAAGTCGATCATCCTGTACGGGGAGGGCTGGAACTTCGGCGAGGTCGCCGACGACGCCCGCTTCGAGCAGGCCACCCAGGCCCGGATGGCCGGCACCGGGATCGGCACCTTCAACGACCGGCTGCGCGACGCCGTGCGCGGCGGCGGCCCGTTCGACGCCGACCCCCGCGTGCAGGGCTTCGGCTCGGGGCTGGCCGGGGCGCCCAACGGCTCACCCGCCAACGGCGACGCCGACGCGCAGCGGGCCCGGCTGCTGCGCTACCAGGACCTGATCAAGGTCGGGTTGACCGGCAACCTGCGCGACTACACCTTCACCGCCTCCGACGGGCGGCGCGTCAAGGGCTCGGAGGTGGACTACAACGGCTCACCCGCCGGGTACACCGCCGCCCCCGGCGAGGCCGTCACCTACGTCGACGCCCACGACAACGAGACGCTCTTCGACGCGCTGGCCTACAAGCTGCCGCAGGCGACGGGCATGGCCGACCGGGTGCGGATGCAGTCGCTCTCGCTGGCCACCGCCGTGCTCGGCCAGGGCACCTCGTTCGTGCACGCCGGCAGCGAGCGGCTGCGCTCCAAGTCGCTCGACCGCAACTCCTTCGACTCCGGCGACTGGTTCAACCGGCTGCTGTGGGACTGCTCGGCGGGCAACGGGTTCGGCGCCGGCCTTCCCCCCAAGGCCGACAACGAGGACAAGTGGCCCTATGCCAGGCCGCTGCTCGCCGACCCGGCGCTGAAGCCGGACTGCGCGGCGATCGGCGCGGCCCGCGCCCGCTACGGCGACCTGCTGAGGATCCGCTCCTCCTCGCCCGCGTTCGCGCTGGACAGCCTGGCCGAGGCGCAGAAGCGGCTGACCTTCCCAACCAGCGGCACCTCGGAGACCCCGGGTGTCGTGACCATGCACCTGGACGCCTCCGGCGTCGACCCGCGCTGGAGGTCGATCACCGTCGTCCTCAACGCGACCCCCGAGGCCCGGCCGCAGACCGTGGCCGCCCTCAAGGGCGCCCAGGTGACGCTCCACCCCGTCCAGGCGAACGGCGACGACGCCGTCGTGAAGCAGTCGACCTTCGACCAGGCGACAGGCACGGTGACGGTCCCGGCACGCACGGTGGCCGTCTTCGTCCGATCCTGACCCGCTCCCCCGGAAAACCCGCCGGGCCGGGTGTTGCAGCGCAGGAGACGCCGCATGATCTTGCCGGAGCGGGTCTTCGGCAGTTCGGGCACC
>NZ_JBFABE010000113.1:0-11526 GCF_040640155.1 Streptosporangium sp. NPDC023615 | reverse complement strand
GTCCGAGTAGATCCGCAGGAGCGGGAGCGCCGACCCCGGCAGGCGGGAGAGGGGCCCGGCGGGCGGCCCCTCCGCTCAGCCGGACTGGCCGAGCGAGCGCAGGTTGTTCACGTGCCTCGGCGACACCCTGGCGGGGTACTTCTTGGGCTCGGTCCTCGCCGACCTGCGGGAGGCGTCCGGGCGGGGCTGCGGCGGCAGGGAGTGCGAGGCCCCCGGGAGCCGGATCGACAGCGCGTGGTTGAACACGTTCTTGGGGTCCCACTTGGCCTTGATCTGCTGCAACTTCGGGTAGTTGTCCTTGTAGTACAGCTTGTGCCAGGGCACCCCGGAGGTGTTCAGCGCGGGGTCGGCGAGGTCGTTGTCGGGGTAGTTGATGTACGCGCCGTCATAGGCCTCGCCCGGGACGGGAACGCCGCCGGTGTCGGCGTGCACCTCCCGGTAGACCTCGCGGATCGCCGTCAGCCACTTCTCCTCCTCGGCCGGGTCCCACCAGCCGATGTCGAAGAAGCCGATGAGCGGGGCGCTCCTGTGCGGGTTGGCCGTGGCCGCGGGGTCCACGGCGTTGATCTTCCCGCCGAGCGACATCAGGTAGACCGACGCCCCGACGTCGCCCTCGCCCTCGGTCAGGAACCTGTAGATGACCTTGAGCTGCGCCGGGGTCCAGGGCTTCTTCAGGTAGCCAGCCTTCGACTTGAACATGAGCGCGTCGGCACCGGCACCGGAGTTGTAGGAGAGGGTCACCTTCATCCACGGCGCCGCGCTGAAGTAGTCGAAGGTCGGCTCGATGCCGACGCCCTCGCCGACGGTCTGCACCAGCGTCCACAGGATGCCGTCCGCGCCGGGGACGGCGGCGTCCATGCCCAGGAACAGCTCGATCTTGCCGCTGGAGCGGTGGTACATGGTCAGCGAGCTGTCGATGCTCTCGAAGGTCGGCTCGGCGTGGTTCTGCTGCTGCCAGCGGGCGTAGTTGTCGGCCAGCCGGGAGAGCGACTCCTCGGTCATGTTCTCCCAGCTCCAGCTGGCCGAGACCACGAACTGCCGCGCGGGCGGCTTGGGCAGCAGGGTCGAGGGGTCGTTGCCCTTGGCGCTCGGGGAGCGCATCAGGTAGCGGGTGACGATGCCGAAGTTCCCGCCGCCGCCGCCGGCGTGCGCCCACCACAGGTCCCGGTTGGGGTCGCGGGCGTCGCGGGTGGCGACGACGATCCGCGCCCGCCCCGAGCGGTCGACCACGACGACCTCCACGCCGTAGAGGTGGTCGATCACGAGTCCGTGCCTGCGCGACTGGGGGCCGTACCCGCCGCCGGCGATGTGGCCGCCCGCGCCGACGCTCGGGCAGCCGCCCGCCGGGATCGTGACGCCCCAGCCGAGGTAGAGCGAGCGGTAGGCCTTGCCGAGCGTGGCGCCGGCCTCGATCGCGAACGCCTTGTGACGGTTGTCGAAGTAGACGTCGTTCATCTCCGAGATGTCGATGATGATCGACGCCGAGGGGTCGTCCACGAAGTTCTCGAAGCAGTGACCGCCGCTGCGCACGACGATCTTCTTGTTCGCGCGGACGGCCTCGTTGACCACCTGCACGATCTGCTGGGCGGAGTGGACGACGCGGACCGACTCCGGCTGCGCCATGAAGCGCGCGTTGTAGCCCCTCGTGACGAGCTCCGCGTAGCGCGGGTCGTCGGGGCCGATCGTCGACGCGTTCGGCGTCGGGGGGCATACGGGAGAGGCCGCGTGCGCGGTGCCCGCCTCCGAGTCACCGGCGGCCAGCCCGACGGCCGCCCCTCCCGCGACGGCCATCACTTCCAGGAATCCACGGCGTGTTGCTTTGGCCACCGTCGTTACCAGACCTTTCGCATTTCACATTCTCATGAGCGTTTCTCCGGGGGGAGGAACGCCTTTCCGCCGTCGAGGGCACAGGCCCTCGTTCTTCGTTTCCCGCGGGTGCCCGCGGCCCCGGCGGGGCCGTGGTGGCCGCGGTCTTCCCGCTTTCCGGGAGTTCCGTCCCGGTGGGATTCCCGGCCCTCGTGAGGCCCGGTCCCGCGAAGGTACCGGCCTCCTCGGAGGATTCCGGTCTCTCGCGGTGCCGGGCCTCACGGAGGCCTCGGTCCTCGTCGGCAGGCGGCCTCAGTCGTCCTCGCGGGCGAGCAGCCTCTCCGCGGCGTCCTGGAGCAGGGCGCTCGCGGCGCGCACCTCCGCGGCGAGCGGCCGGTCGGCCTGCAGCGGAGGCGATATCCGGGCCAGGTCGGCCCACAGGCCGGTGGCCGTCTCGTTCCGTCCGGCGAGCGCCCCTCGCTGGGCCACGCCGAGCGCGAGGGAACCGACGACCAGCCACGCCAGCTCCACGGCCTCGGCCACGGAGTTGGCCCCGTTGAGCGCCATCGGCACGTGGTCCTGGTTGCCGCCGTTGGTCGGCAGCGCGGTGAGGGAGGCCGGGTAGGCGAGCTGCCTGATCCTGGAGACGAACGAGGTGGCGCTGAGCTGCACCCCGGCCAGGCCGCTCCCCGCCCCGGGGCGGGGGGTGAGCATCGGCGGCGCCCCGCCGTTGTAGGACGGGTCGCACAACAGGGCGAGCTGCCGCTCGGCGAGGAAGGCCACCTGCTGCAGGCACAGGCCGATCTGGTCGGAGCACAGGCCGATCGGCATGGCGTGGAAGTTGCCGCCGTGCAGCAGCTCGCCCTCGTAGAAGACGGGGTTGTCCGTGCAGCCCATGGCCTCGCGGACGAGGATCTCCTCGGCCCCGTAGAGCTGGTCGAGCACCGCGCCGAGCACCTGGGGGGCGCACCGGAGGCTGTAGGGCTCCTGCAGCGGCCGCAGGGGGTTGCGCTCCATGTCTGCCGGCAGGTCCTCGCGGATCCACCGCGCCACGGTGAGCTGCCCCGTCTGACCCCTGACCTTGCCGATCCCGGCGTGGTAGGCCTCCGGGTTGGAGCCCAGGATGTCGGCGATCCTCGCCGTCAGGACGCCGACGGCCCGCACCAGCCGCAGCACCGCCTGGTGGTTCAGGATGCACACCGCCAGGCTGACGCTGGTGCCGTTGACGAAGGCCAGCGCCTCGCGGGCCGACCACTCCACCGGTTTGGCGTCCATGTCCGCGAGGGCCCGCGCCGCGGGCACCACCGACCAGCCGTCGTCGCCGCGCACCCATGCCTCCCCGCTGCCCGCATGAGCCAGTGCCGCGTGGGCCAGCGGCTGCAGGTCCCCGCTGGCGCTCACCGTGCCGTCGCGCGGGATCGACGGCGTGAAACCCGCGTTCCACAGATCGGCCAGGGTCTGCCAGAAGTCCGGCGACACGGCCGAGTAGCCCTGGCGCATGCTGTTGAGGCGGAGCCAGACGATCAGGCGGCTCACCTCGGGGGCCAGCGGCCTGCCCTGGGCGGAGCCCAGGTGGGCGATCAGGCCGGCGCCCTGCTCCATCGGGGAGTCGGACGCGGAGAAGGCCACCAGGGGGCCGAAGCCGTGGGTGACCCCGTACACCGACTCGTCGCCGGAGAGTCTGTCGGCCAGCAGGTCCACGCTGGCCCGCATGCGGCGGACGTCCTCGTGATCGCAGGGCCCCACCCTGGCGTCCCAGTGCGTGCTCCTGACGATCGAGGCCAGGCTCCCGGTTGAACGTCCGTCGATCAAGGCTGTCACGTGTCTGCTCCCGCGTCGGAAAGGGAAGGTCGCTGTAGTCGCCGGAGCTTGCCGGTGTCGGAACGGTCGATCCGATCGACCAGGCGCACCTGTCGCGGCCGGGCGTCGAACCGCCCCACCGCCGCGCGCACCTCCGTGACGGAGAGGGCTCCCTCGCCCTCCGGCACCACGAGCAGGTCGAAGTTCTCGCCGCTGAAGGCGTCGGTGACCGGGAGGAAGGCCAGGTCCGCGCAGGGGAGCACCGACCTGACCGACTCCTCCAGCCGGTCGAGGTCGACCCTGCGGCCGTTGATCTTCACGAGCCGGTCGCGCCGCCCGTCGAAACGGAACGTGCGGTCGTCGAGCCGCCGCACGTAGTCGCCGGTCCGCCAGACGTCGGCGGGCGCGTCGCCGGGCCGGAACGCCAGCCGGGGGCTGCGCACCACCAGCGGCGTCTCGTCGCCGGACGCCCCGCCCGCCTCGCCGCCGGCCCCGTCGCCGGTCTCGTCGCCGCTCCCGTCGTGGGGGGCGAACTCCACGTCCGCGAACAGCTCCCACGGCGGCAGGTCCGGTGCCCAGGCGCGCGAGGCGATGCCGCCGGCCTCGGTCGAGCCGAAGACCTCCACGAGGCGGATCCGCCCCTGCTCGGTCTCCTCGAGAAGGGACTCCGCCGCCAGCGGGAGGGTCGCGGTGCTGTGCAGCACGCTCAGGTGCCCGGTCCGGCTCACCCAGGAGGCGTGCCTGCGCAGGATGGAGAAGGTCCAGGGGACGGCCACGACCGCCCAGCGCAGGTCGCGCGGGTCCGGCAGGGCGCCGAAGTAGCGCGGGCGGTACCAGGCGGGCAGGCGCAGGCGGGCGGGCACCAGCACGCTCGCGAGCGCGCCGTACACGTGCCGGGGCGGCGCGAAGGACAGCAGCGCCTCGGGACGGTCGCGCTCGATCAGCCCGGCCAGCAGTCCGGCCTCGGCCCACATCTGCTCGCGCGTCCGCCGCCAGGACCGGCTCGGGCCGGTGCTGCCCGAGGTCTCCAGGTCCACGGTCTCGGCCAGGCCGTCCAGGACGAACCGGTCGACGTCGACGCCGGGGTCGAGCAGGTCCCAGCGGACCAGCCAGGGGTCGTCGTTGATCCGCGGTGCCGCGAAACCGGAGGCGAGCAGCTCCTGCGGCGACACCTCGGTGTAGGTCACGGCGCCCGGGGGGGCGACGTCACCGTGTTCCGGAGCGCTCTGGGTGGTCAATTCCGCCCCGCGGAGTGCTCGACGAGATCGAGGAAGTCCTGGACCGTTCTTATACGCGCGAGGTCCTCTTCGGGAATGTCGACGCCGGTGTGCTCCTGCATGGAGAAGGCGACCTCCACGACGGCCAGGGAGTCGAGCGCGAGATCGTCGGTGAACGATTTATCCGGCAATACCCTCTCCGCGGGCACACCCGCCACCCTCTCCACGATCTCGGCCAGACTGGAAAGCATTTCCTGTTGCTCTGCGGACATTTCTTCCATCCCTTCACGATCACATTGGACGGCTTTCCCGACTTCTCGTGCAGGTCAGGGTGACACGTCCGGCAGACGGCGCAGCACCAGTACCGCGTTGTGGCCGCCGAATCCGAAGGAATTGCTGACCGCCACGTCCGCCGCGTGCTTCTGGGCCCGGTGCGCCACGAAGTTCATCTCTTTGTCCTCGGGGTCGTCGCAGTTGACGGTGGGCGGGACGATCCCGGTCCGGACGGCCTCCATGGCGACCATCGCCTCGAAGGCCCCGGCCGCCCCGAGCATGTGGCCCGTCATGCTCTTGGTCGAGCTCACCGGCACGGACGTGGCCCGCTCGCCGAACACCCGGCGGATCACCTTGATCTCGGCCGCGTCGTTCATCCGGGTCCCGGTGCCGTGCGCGTTGACGTACCCGACCTCGTCCGGCGTGACGCCGGCGTCCCTCAGGGCCAGGCGCACGGCCCGCTCGACGGCCGTGCCCTCCGGGTGGGGGCTGGTCAGGTTGTAGGCGTCGGTGGTGGCGCCGTACCCGGCCACCTCCCCGTACACCCGGGCCCCGCGCGCCAGGGCGTGCTCCTCGCTCTCCAGGACCAGGACGCCGGCGCCCGCGCTCATCACGAACCCGTCGCGGCCGGTGTCGAAGGGCCTGCTGGCGGCCGGCGGGTCGTCGTTGCGGCGGGAGAGCGCCCTGGCCCTGGCCGCGGCGGCCAGGTCGAAGGGGGTGAGGGCGTCGTCGGCGCCACCGGCCAGGACGACGTCGGCCTCGCCCCGCCGGATCAGCCGCATGGCCTCGCCGACGCAGGTCGCCCCGGTCGCGCAGGCGGTCGTCATGCACGTGGAGGGGCCCTGGGCGCCGACGTGCAGGGCGACCTCCGAGGCGACGGTGACCACGCCCGTGGAGGTGAAGGTGTACGGGCTCAGCGCCATGTGTCCGCGCGCGGCGAAGGCGGCCCCGGCCTCGACGAGCACGCTGCTCGCACCGCAGGCGCTGCCCACCGTCACCCCCGTCCGGGGGGCGAGCCCGGCGTCGACCTCGAGCCCGGCGTCCCTCAGCGCGAGCACGGCGGCCACCAGCGCCAGGTGCGCCGGCCGCGTGGTGCGCCGCACCAGGGGGGACGGCAGCCATGTCTCGGGATCGAAATCCACGATCTGGCCGCCGATTCTCACAGGAAGGCCGGAGACGTCAATTCCGGAAAGCTCGCGAATGGCGCTCGTGCCCTGGACCATGTTCTCCCAGGCGGTTTCCCAGCCCACCCCGAAGGGGGAAAGGACTCCATAACCGGTGATGACCGCCCTCCTGGGCGGACCACCTCTCGGAGAATCAATGCCGTCGATGACCACCAGCGCCTCACCGGGAAGTTCGGGAATCCCATGCCGGGCTAGACGTTAACCGAGGGCCAGGGGGTTCGTCACCGCCTCGGATACGCTTTTCCGTACGAGCCGGGAACAAATCTTCTATTACATGGGGCGGCGGTCCACAAGGGCCGCGCCGATTTTCCCGGCCCGCGGGACGGCGCCGCTCCCGCCGCGCCGGGCGGCGGCCGCGCCCGGCCGCCCGCGATCGCGCGCCCGGGGACCGGCGGCCCGCCGCCGGCCCGTCGCAGGGCATGGGGTGTCCCGCCAGCGAGACACCCTCTCACTCCTGGGGCGCATGGGCACCCTGTTACAGGTGGGGCACACGGGGTGCCCGTGACGGATATAACGATCGCGTCACCCCAGGAACGTGGCTTGCACCTGGTTCGTTCACCTAGGTATGGCTATATGCGTAGGTCCGGGCATTTGGACCTGAGCGGGCGCTCAGGTGTCCTTCCGCCGCATCTCTGCTCGGGCTGAGATTGGGAGAGCGTCGTTGAACGACCTGGTACAGGTACGTCTCCTCGGGCCGGTGCGCGCGATGCGAGGCGATGATGAGCTCGATCTGGGTTCGCCGACGCAGCGTAGTCTGTTCGTCGCTCTGGCGACACGTCCGGGGACCTCGGTGAGCCGGCAGGAACTGATCAACGCGGTTTGGGGAGCAAACCCTCCAATAACCGTAGAAAGCAGCATTTACACATATATAGCCCGTCTGAGGCGTACTTTCGAGCCCAAACGACAGCGGAGGGCGCCCTCCGCACTGCTCGTGGGCGACGGCACGGGCTACCTGCTGGAGATCGAACCTCAGCGGATCGACGCCCAGGTCTTCGAGGAGCACCTGGAGGACGTCCGGCACCTGCAGCGCTCGGGCACCTGGTCCCAGGCGGTCGAGAGGCTGGACACCGCGCTGGCCCTGTGGCGCGGCCCGGCGCTGAACGGCGTGGTCGGCCCGCTGGCCGACGCCGAGCGCACCCGCCTGGAGGAGTTGCGCTTCACCGCCATCGAGGACCGTGCCCAGCTCCTGCTGGAGGCCGACCGCGCGGGCGAGGTCATCGGTGACCTGTCCGGCCTGGTCCGCACCCACCCGCTGCGGGAGCGGCTGCACTACCTGCTCATGGTGGCCCACTACCGCTGCGGCAGGCGGGCCGACGCGCTCAAGCAGTTCCACAGTGTGCGGCGCCTGCTCATCAAGGAGCTGGGCATCGAGCCGGGCGAGGACCTCCTGCGCTGCCACGACCAGATCCTGAACGGCACCCTGCGCTCGCCCGTCCCCCCCGCCGACTCCTCCCCGGTGACGCTGACCTCCCGCGTCTCCGGCTCGTTCGCCCCGTTCGTGGTGCCCGCCCAGCTCCCCCGCGACGTCCCGGGGTTCACCGGGCGCCACGAGGAGCTGCGACGGCTGAAGGAGTTCGCCTCGGCCGCCGACGTCCGCGGCGAGGCCGGGGTCATCCTGATCAGCGGCGCCCCGGGCGTGGGCAAGTCGGCCCTGGCCCTGCGCTTCGCCCGCGGGCTCACCGACGCCTACCAGAGCGGCCAGCTCCACCTGGACCTGCGGGGCTTCTCCAACACGGCCCGGCCGATGGAGCCCGCCGAGGCGCTCGGCCACCTGCTGACCGGCCTCGGCAACGCCCCCGAGCCCGGCGAGGACGTCCAGGCCCTCTCCTCCCGCTACCGGAGCCTGGTGGCGGGCCGGCGGATCCTGATCGTGCTGGACAACGCCTGGTCGGCCGAGCAGGTGCGCCCCCTGCTGCCCGGCGACCCCTCCTGCCTGGTCCTGGTCACGAGCAGGAACAGGCTGTCGGGGCTGACCACCCGCGACGGGGCGCTGCGCATGACGCTGGACCTCATGCCCGCGGACGACGCCGTGACGCTGGTGCGGAACGTCATCAGGCAGGCCAGCGGGGAGGCCGAGCACCCCCTCGCCGCCAGGCTCTGCCAGGTCGGCGACTACCTTCCGATCGCCCTGCGGATCGCGGCGGAGCGGATGACGAGCCGCTTCCACGGCGAGCTCGCCGTGGACAGCCGCACGCTCCCCGAGCGGGACGAGCTGCTGGAGAGCGCCGACACCGAGTGCGACGAGCAGTCGTCGATGCGGTCGGTGTTCTCCTCCTCCTACCGCGCGCTGCCCGCCGACGCCGCGGAGATGTTCCGCCTGATGGGCCTGCACGGCGGCTCGACGTTCGACCTGGTGACGGCCGCGATCATGGCGGACGTCGGCCACGAGCGCGCGCGGCGGATCGTCGACTCCCTGCTGAGCGGGCACCTGCTGCGGATCACGCCGTGCAACCGGCTCAGGTTCCACGACGACATGCTGCGCGCGTACGCCAAGGACCGCGCCATGACCGAGATGCCCTACCGGACGCGGCGGGCCGCCGTCTCGCGCCTGGTCATCCACTACCTGCGCACGGCGGACGCCGCGATCCGCCTGCTGTACCCCTCGCGCTACCCCCTGCCGCCGCCGCCCCTGACGCCGGACGGCTCGGCGCCCCTGCGCCTGCGCGGCGCCGAGCAGGCCAGGGTCTGGTTCGAGACGGAGCTGTCCAACCTCAGCGCCGCCGTGCGCCAGGCGGGCGCCTATGGTGTCTGTCCCGTCAGGGAGCGGCTTCCCGATCTCATCCAGACCTTCCTACGCGCGCGGTCGGAGGGTCATCCGGCCGTGCCGGCGAACAGTCCCCGGCCCGAGGGACCGCCCTCGATGTAGTCCACCTTCAGCCCCGCCGCCGCGAACGCGTCCTCGTACCGCTCCCGGGTGAACAGGGTGTTCACGTGGGTGACGGTGAAGTGGCGTGCCGGCGTGGCGGCGTCGGCCACCACGTAGTGCACCTCCATGACGCTCGCGTCGCCCTCGCGGACCGTGCGCGAGACCCTGGCCAGGGTGCGGCCGTCCACCGTGACCACGTCCCCCGCCACGTAGCCGGGCAGGAACGACCCGGGGAACCACCACGGCTCGATGACCAGGACTCCCCCGTCGGTCAGGTGGGCGGCCATCGTCGCGACGGCCGCCGCCAGCTCCCGGTCGTCGCGCATGTAGGCGATGGAGCTGAACATGCAGGTGACCGCGTCGAAGGTACGGCCGAGCGCGAAGTCGCGCATGTCGCCCTCGTGCGTGGGGACGCCCGGCATCCGCGTCCTCGCCACGGCCAGCATGTCCGCCGACAGCTCCAGCCCCTCGACGTGGTCGAAGAGCCCGGCGAAGTGCCTCAGGTGCGACCCGGTCCCGCAGGCCACGTCCAGCAGGGACGACGCGCCGGGCAGGCGCTCGCGGACCAGCGCGGCGACGGTGGCCGCCTCGGCCTCGTAGTCCTTGCCTCGTCCGGCGTAGATCGCGTCGTAGACGTCCGCCAGCTCGGCCTCGTACATGGTGCTCTCCTTCAGCGACCGGCGGCCGGGACGGCGGCGCGGTAGGTCTCGACGAGCTCGGGAATGGCGGCCGCCACCTCGGCGGGGGCGGGCATGGCGTTCATCTCGTCGCGGATCCTGCGCGCCTCCCGGGTGAAGGACGGCTCCGCCAGCAGCCGCAGGAGCGCCTCCCGGACCCGGGCGCCGGTGGCCTCGCTGCTGTGCATCGTCAGCCCCGCGCCCTGCTCGGCGAGGTAGCGCGCCCGCAGCGGCTCGTCGAAGAGGTTGGGCAGCACGAGCTGGGGGGCGCCGCTCGCCAGCACCGTGAAGAACGTGCCGCTCCCGCCGTGGTCGATCACCGCCGTGCAGGTCGGCAGCAGAGCGTGCAGGGGGACGAAGCTCACCAGCCTGACGTTGTCCGGCACGCGCTCCAGCTCCGCCTGGTGCTGTTCGGGCAGCGTGGCGACGATCTCCACGTCCAGGTCGGCGAGGCCGTCCAGGATCTCCTGGACCGGCACCAGGTAGCCGTCCAGGTTCTCCACCGACGTGGTCCCCAGCGTCAGGCAGACGCGGGGCCGCTCGGGCGGGACGCGCAGCCAGGGCGGGATCACCGCGCGGTCGTTGTACGGGACGAACCGCACCGGGACGCGGTGCGGCTCCGGGCCCGCGATCGGGTCGGGGGGCAGCTGCAGGGAGGGCGGCGTGTAGTCGATCGTGAAGTGGCCGGTGGTCATCCTCTCGGAGAACTCCACGCCGAACCTGCGGGCGTGCGCGGTGATCCAGGCCTGCAGCATGTCCTCGCGCCCCTCCGGCGGCTGCTGCTCCTTGACCCGCAGGTAGTGGCCGCGCATCCGGCCGAACAGGTCCAGGGTCCACATGAACCGCGCGTGGACCGCCCCGCACGCCTCGGCCGCGATCGCCCCGGCGTAGGTCACCGGTTCCCAGATGACCAGGTCGGGTTCCCAGCTGCGGCAGTACTCGGTCAGCCCGTCGATCATGGGCTCGTTGACGAGCCTGCACCACCAGGGGACGAACTGGGCGTACCCCCGCTTGTGGTGCTCCCAGGTGAGCCGCTCGGGGTTGTTGTCCGCCTCGTCGAAGAAGGGCACCGCCCTCTTGTGCTTCTTGCGGGGGTCGAAGAAGCCGAACGCCCTGTTGGCCCGCCAGAGACTGTGGTCCCTGCCCACCGGCACCGCGGTCAGCCCCGACCGGGTGATCACGTCCGTCAGGTCGGGCTGACTGGCGACCCGGACCTCGTGCCCCTCGGCCTGCAGCGCCCACGCCAGCGGAACCATGACCAGGAAATGTGACTTCTCCGCGTAGGTGGCGAACAGAATGCGCATGGTCGTCCTTGTCGTCCTTCCGGGCGTACGGGCTTCCGGGCCTACGGGCGCCGCCGGGGGTGCGAGCGTGCCCGCGGGGGGGCGGGGCGGCTCGGCGCGGGTGGAGCGGCCGTCCCTGCGCCCCCGCCGAGGCCGGTCACGACCGGGACACGTCACAAGCCCTATCACATTCACTCCGCCGAAAGGCAGTACCCCTTTCGCCGGGCGGCGGGGGTTGATTTCCGGACGAGCCTGAACAGTAGTCTCAGGCACCGCCGCAGACGAAAACGCAGGAGCTCCGATGAAAGGCATAGTCCTTGCCGGAGGAAACGGGACGCGTTTACACCCGCTGACCCTCGCGACCTCCAAGCAGTTGCTTCCCATCTACGACAAGCCGATGATTTACTATCCGATCTCCGT
>NZ_JBFABE010000112.1:0-12403 GCF_040640155.1 Streptosporangium sp. NPDC023615 | reverse complement strand
GATGACCGAGATCACGGAGAACCCGGTGGTACCCGCCGTGGCCCGTCCAGGCCGACGCGTCGCAGAAGGATCTACGCCGGCGGTGGCGGGTAGCGGTGGATCTCCGCCCGATGTCCGGTCGCGCCGGCGAACGTGGCGTCGTCGGTGAGCAGCGGCACGCCCAGCAGCTCGGCGAGGACCACGTACATACCGTCGTAGGCGGTGAGGTTATTGCGCAGTTCCAGCACTCGCCGTTGCAGCGGCAGCATCGGATGCCGGACGATCTTAAGCTGGGCGTAGCGCTCCAGCATGATCTGAGCCCGCTCTTCCGAGATGCGTACCTCCGGCTTGCTGGTGATCGCATGTCCGCGCACCACTGAGGTGATCTCCACGTCGATCAGCGCGGGGGCGTGCAGCCTGCGGGCCAATCGCTGACGGAGCAGGTCGTCGCCCTTCACGTTCGCCAGCAGGCGGAAGACGATCGAGGCGTCGACGACCAGGCTCACCGGCGGCCCTCACGCAGCGTCTCGCGGACGAAGTCGGGATCGTACGGCACCGGCTCGTCGGCGGCGATCCTGGTCATCACCTCGTCCGGCGTCGGGGTGGCCGCCTCCTCGTTCAGCAGTTCACGCACGTACGCCGTCAACGACTTGCCCTCACGCTCGGCCCGCATCTTCAGCGTCCGCTCGGTCTCCTCGGGCACATCCCGAATCTGTATGATGGACATGCATGCACTGTAGCATGCAGATTGCATGCTCGCATGGCGAGGTGGCCTCACCGTTCGGATCGGCCCTGGGATCCATATCGGCCTCCGTCGCGGCACCCGGAAAGCGGCCGCCCGGGGGCGGGCGGGCCGGAGGTGCCTGCCGGTACGGCAGGCCGGTCCACGGCAATTATCCGGCAAAGCGGATAATCCTCTTATATGCCAACAAAAGCGGAGTGTCGGCGAAATGGGGTGGATGCATGGGCGGTAGCGCGGCGGTGACCGCCTCCCCGGGCCCCGAGCGGATGCTGGTGGGGCTGTTGCGGGCCGGTCACCTGGCGGCTTGGGAGCAGTTGCCGGACCTGGTCGCCGAGCACGCCGCGTCCGCGGGCCTGGAGGAGGTGCTGATCTACCTGGCGGACCTGCAGCACACCGTGCTGCGCCTGCTGACCGGTGAGGGGCTGAGCGGCGGGGAGAGCGCGTGCGAGGAGATCACCGAGCTGAGAGTCGACGCCACCTTGGCCGGGCGGGCCTTCCAGGAGATCCGGCTCCTGGCCGGAACCGAGACGGGCGGCGAGGGCGGCGAGGGCGGCGAGGGCGGCGATGAGAATGTGCGGCGGTGGTGGGTGCCACTGCTGGACGGCACCGAACGCCTGGGAGTGCTTCGTGTCGGCGTCAAGGACGGCTCCGACGCCCAGGGCCGGGACAACATGCGCGATCTGGCGTCGCTGGTGGCGCTGCTGGTGGTCGACAAGCGCCCCTGCAGCGACTCCTACGCCTGCCTGGTGCGTACCCGGCCGATGCACGTGGCCGCGGAGATGCAGTGGACGTTGATGCCGCCGCTGACCTTCGCCGACCACCGGGTGAGCATCGCCGCGGCACTGGAGCCGGCCTACCAGGTCGGCGGGGACGCCTTCGACTACGCCCTGACCGGCGATGTCGTCCATCTGGAGATCTTCGACGCGATGGGCCACGACGTCTCGGCCGGGCTGACCGCCAACCTCGCGGTGGCCGCCTGCCGCAACAACCGCCGCCAGGGCGCCGACCTGGCCACGAACAGCCAGGCCATCGAGCAGACCCTGATCACCGAGTTCGGCCAGGGCACCCGTTTCGTCACCGCGATCCTGGCCGACCTGAACACCCTCACCGGGGTGATCTCCTGGGTCAACCGCGGCCACCACCCGCCGGTGGTGATCCGCGGCGGCCGCTGGGTCACCACACTGGAATGCCCGCCGGCCCACCCGCTGGGCCTGGACCTGGGCCTGCCGATCATGACGTGCCACACGCAGCTGGAGCCCGGGGATCGGGTGGTGTTCTACAGCGACGGCGTCACCGAGGCCCGCAACGCCGCCGGCCGGGAGTTCGGCCTGAGCCGTTTCGTCGACTTCATCATCCGCCACACCGCCGACGGCCTGCCGGCGCCCGAGACCCTGCGCCGCCTGGTGCGCGGCGTGCTGAACCACCACGACGGCCGTCTCCAGGACGACGCCACGGTGTTGATGCTGGAATGGCACGGCAACGCCCGCGAACGGGTGCCTCCGGCGGGCGCGGCGCCCGAATCGGTGATACCGGCCCTCGGCTGACGGATCCTCGGACCGTCGAGGCATCGGGACGCTCGCCGGCTGCCCTTGGAGGCTCTGGACATCGCGCCCGCGAACCCCGGGATACCGATGATCACGAATCCGACCCGGGTGAGATTCGTTCCGCCGGCCGACCACCGTCACCCGCGCCTGGGGCGACGGTCCCGCGTCCGGTCCCGAGCGGCCCGGCTCCTCCGAGCGGGCCGCGAAGGACAGGACGCCCGTATCCGAACGGGTTCATGAGAGTGACGCCCTTCGGCCGGATGAACGCCCATCTTCTGTTCATGGAATACAAAAGCGGTTACTCTCGGGGAATTAACTCGGATCGGTCGGAATCGCCTGCGATTCTCACGGCCGGTGGGCCTTCCGCTGGGGAGTAGAGGTGGCGATGACGCGCTGGTTGGGCCAGTTGCTCGCGCTGGTCGTCGTCGCCGGCGTCGCGCTCACCGTCCTCGCGACCCCCGCGTCCGCGCACGGCCAGCTCGCGATGTCGACGCCGGCCAAGGACAGCACGGTGACCGAGCCGCTGGAGTCGCTCGCGCTCTACTTCACCGAACAGCCGGCCTCGAACGCGTACTTCTCCGTCACCGCCCCCGGTGGTGCCCGCGTCGACCGTCCGTGGTCGCACGGGGAGCCCAAACGCCTCGACGAGCCGGTCACGGAGTACAACCTCGTGGACGGCACCTGGCAGCCGCAGCTCTACCACACCGGGTTCCCGGCGACCGTCCCGGTCGCGTACTGGCCGGAGCAGGGCCTGTACGTCGCCCGTTACGTGTCGATCGCCTCGGACGGCGAGAAGGTCACCGGAGAGGTCAGGTTCACCTACAGGGGCAGGACGTCGAAACCGCCCAAGGGCTGGAAGGCCCCCACGAACGAGCCCGACCCCGCGTTGCTCGGCCCGGCGGAACCCGGCGCCACCGTACCTTCGGCCGGAGCGGCCGCCCCCGCCGTCCCGCGGAGCACACCGCAGGGCACGCCGTCGGCGTCGTCGGACGCACCCCGGGCCGCCCCGGGCTTCGACCTGTCGGTGTGGCTGCTGCCCGCCGCCCTGGTCGCCGGCGCGGGGTTCATGGTGCTGCGGGCGGCACGGCGGCCATCGCCGTCGTCCCGTGACGCGGAGGTCCGGCGGCGTCCCGCCGGGCCGCCGGCGGGGACGTCCCGGGGCCGATCCGCGACCGCGCCGCGCGGCGCCAAGGCGGGCGGGAGAGCCAAGCGACGCTGATCCGCCGCCCGCCCCGGCCCCGCGGCCACCACGCCGCCGTCGTGCCGACCCCGCCGTCATACCCGCCGCCATGTCGCCGCCATGCCGCCGTCATGCCGGCCCGCGTACCGATCCGTCGCCCTCCGCGCCGGCCTGACCCCACCCCCCAGGAGAAGTCATGACGCCCCCCTCCGACCGCCGCCGCCCGCTGCTCGCCGCGCTCGCGCTCGGCGTGACCCTGCTGACGGCCCTGCCGGCGGTCACGGCCTGCGGCTCGCCCGCCCCGCCCCCCGCCCCCGGCGCCTCGGCGGTCAAGGAGATCACGGTGACCATCGCCGGGCGGCAGGTGACGCCCCCGCCCGGACGGATCGACGTGGCCAAGGGCCAGACGGTACGGATCACGGTGACCGGTGACGCGGCCGACGTGGCGCACGTCCACGGCTACGACAAGGCGGCG
Source organism: Streptosporangium sp. NPDC023615 (assembly GCF_040640155.1). NCBI lineage: Bacteria > Bacillati > Actinomycetota > Actinomycetes > Streptosporangiales > Streptosporangiaceae > Streptosporangium > Streptosporangium sp. NPDC023615. Next base: position 8,483 of record NZ_JBFABE010000112.1, on the reverse strand, counting down.
GACCTGAAGCCGGGCACCCCCGCGACGATCGAGTTCGTCGCGGACCGGGACGGCCTGTTCGAGGTCGAGACCCACGGCTCGGAGCTGCAGTTGTTCCAGCTCGTGGTGCGCTAGGCCGGCGTGATGCTCCTGGCTCACGGCATCGGCGGCCGGCAGGACCTGCCGATCCCGTTCTCGGCCGCGCTGACCGGCGCGATCCTCGCCCTGCTGGTGTCGTTCGTGGCGCTGGGTGCCCTGTGGACCGAACCGCGTCTGGGCACCGGCGTCCCTCACCTCCGCCCGCTGGCATCCCCGGTCCAGAGGGTGGTCTCCGCGCGGGCGTGGCCGTGGTTCTGGCGCGTCGCCGGGCTCGTCGCCGCGGCGTACTTCTGCGTGGGCCTGCTCTTCGGCCCGGACCGGGTCGAGAACCCCACCGCGGGGGTGTTCTACGTCCTGTTCTGGGTCGGCCTGGTGCCGCTCTCGCTGCTGTTCGGGCCGGTGTGGCCGGTCCTCAACCCGTTGCGGACGCTGCACCTGCTGGCCTGCCGGGCGCTCGGGCGCGACCCCGGCACCGGGCTGCGCCCGCTGCCGCCGGGACTCGGCCACTGGCCCGCCGCCGGTGGTCTCCTCGCCTTCGTCTGGCTGGAACTGGTCGCCCCCGAGCGGGCCACCCTGCCCGTCATCGGGGCCTGGCTCGCCGCGTACGTCGTGTTCATGCTCGGGGGGGCCGTGCTCTTCGGGTCGCGCTGGTTCGGCCACGCGGACGCGTTCGAGGTCTACAGCACCCTCGTCGGCCGGCTCGCCCCGGTGGTGAGGGGTCCTGACGGCGTCGTGACCTGGCGCAACTCGCTGGACGGCATGGCCGGGCTCCGGCCCGCGCCGGGACTGACGGTGCTGGTGGTAGTGCTCCTCGGCTCCACCATGTACGACAGTCTCTCCAACGCCCCCGTCTGGGTGCGTTTCGTGCAGGAGAGTTCGGTGCCGGCTCCGGTCATGGGGACGGTGGGCCTGCTCACCGTGATCGGCCTGGTGCTCGCGGCGTACCGCGGCGCGACCTCGCTCGCCGGCCGGTGGGGCGCGGCCAGGCCGGGGACGACGGCGGACGAGCTCGCCCACGCGGTGGTGCCGATCGCCGTCGGGTACGTGGTCGCCCACTACTACACGCTTCTCCTCCTCGAAGGCCAGCGGACCCTCTCCCTGCTCTCCGACCCGCTGGTCACCGGCGCCGACTGGCTGGGCACGGCGGGGTGGACCGTGCAGGCGGCCGGCACCTCCCCGGCCGGGATCGCCATGCTCCAGGTGACGGTGATCGTCGTCGGCCACGTGATCGGCACCGTGCTCGCCCATGACCGCGCGCTGGCCCTGTTCCCGCGGCGGACCGCCGTCATCGGGCAGATCCCGCTCCTGGTGCTGATGGTGGCCTACACGGTGGTGGGCCTGCTCCTCCTCTTCGCGGGCTGACCCGAGCCGGGCCGGCCCGGGCCGACCACCCGGGCCGGCCCGGGTCGACCCGGGCCGCCGGCCGGGTCCCGGCCCTCCGGGACCTTCTGGCGGGCGCGTCGCCCGCCTGAGATCATTCCGGGATGCCCACGCCCCCGGCGGGTCCTCCCGCCACCTCCTCCCGGCCGCCCACCCGCTCCGCGCTGGAGGGACTGCTGACGGAGGCGTTCGACGTCCCGGTGACGCTGGACCGCCTGGAGCCCCTGGCGCCGTGGTCGGTCCTGCGGGCGCACCTGGCCGATCCGGGAGCCGGGCTGCCCGCGTCGGTGATCGTGAAGTGGCTGCGCGACGACCCGGGCGGGCTGCGTGCCGATCCGCGGCAGATCGCCACCGAGCGGGCCGCGCTGCGTTTCCTCGCCGAGGACCTCGGGCTCGTGCTCGCTCCCCGGCTGCTGGCGGCCGGCGCGACGGCGCCTCTCCTGGTCCTGGAGGACCTCGCTCCCCGCGCGCCGCTGGACCGGGTGCTGCGTCACCGCGGCGCGGAACCACCGCCGGCGGGGCTGGTGTCCTTCGCGCGGGCACTGGGCGAGCTGGGCGCCGCCACGGCCGGGCACGCCGAGCTCTACCGCGCGCGGCGGTCGGAGCTCGGGCCCGCCGGCGTACGGGCGGTCCCCACGTGGCCGGACACCGACGGCTGCTGGCCGCACGCCGTGGGGCACGCCGCGGCGTTCGGCGTGCCCCTGCCGGGGCCGGCGGAACGCGAACTGACGGGGGTACTCGCGGAGATCGCCGATCCGGGGCCCTTCCTCTGCCTGACCAACGGGGACTCCGAGGCGAACAACTTCCTGGTGGCGGGCGACGACGGGCGGATCGTCGACTTCGAGTTCGCCGGCTACCGGCACACCCTGACCTCGGTGGTGTGCCTGTACGTGCCGGGTCCGGCGTGGCTGACGGTCCGCGACCCGGTCACGACCGGGCTGGAGGCGCACTACCGGCGCGCGCTGGCACGGTCCGTCCCCGAGGCGGGCGACGACCGCCTGTTCGGTTCGGGCCTGGCCGCCGCGTGCCTCACCTGGGCCGCCACGCGGCTCGTCCGCTTCCCGCGGCTCGACGCCCGTCCCCCGGGTGACCCGAGCCGCGTCCAGATGGTCTCGGTCCTGGAGAGCGCGGCGCGCGTCGCCGAGGACCACCGGGTGCTGCCCCGTCTGGCCTCCTGGGCCCGCCGGGCGGAACGGGCGCTGCGCCGCCGGTGGCCGGACGCGGACGTGGACCTGACCGCGTACCCGGCCTACGCCCCGCGCCACTGACCCCCGCCGTCAGGCGAGACCCGGCGGGGTGCCCTGGGCGGCCATGACCCGGCGCATGTCCGCGACGGCCCGCAGGGTCCCCCGCAGGGTGCCGGTCACCTTGGAGCGCCCGTCGCGCCGGAGGTAGTCGACGTCGACCTCGGTGATGCGCCAGCCGCCGGCGGCGGCCCGGAGCACCATCTCCAGCGGGTAGCCGAAGCGCCTGTCGGCCAGGCCGAGATCGGCGAGCGCGGCTCTGCGGCAGGCGCGCATCGGCCCGAGGTCGTGCACGGCGACCCCGGTACGGCGGCGCAGGCCCCGGGCGATCACGGCGTTGCCCAGCCGGGCGTGCGGCGGCCAGGCCCCGAGGGCCCTCGGCCTGCGCCGGCCGAGCACGAGGTCGCTCCGCCCGCCCAGGACCGGATCGGCGACGCGGGGGAGCTGGCGGGGGTCCAGGGAGGCATCGGCGTCCATGAAGCAGACGACGTCGGCGGTCGCGGCCAGCAGCCCGGTGTGGCAGGCCGCGCCGAATCCCGGTCGCGGCTCCCGCACCACGCGCGCGCCGAGCGAGGCGGCGATCGCGGCCGAGCCGTCGGTGGAGCCGTTGTCGACCACGAGCGGCCGGTACCCGTCGGGCATGCGCGCGAGCACCCAGGGCAGGGCGGACGCCTCGTTCAGGCACGGAAGGATCACCTCGACCGTCACGGCGCCGCTCCCAGGGGGGCGGTGGCGAACTCCCTGACGCCCTCCTCGAAGCCGATCCCGGCCCGGAACCCGAGCTCGGCGCGGGCCTTGCCGGGAGAGGCGACTATGTGGCGGACGTCCCCCAGCCGGTACTCGCCGGTGACGACCGGCGCGGGGCCGCCGCGCCCGGCGGCCAGGGCCGCCGCCAGCTCCCCGATGGTGCGCGGGGTGCCGCTGGCCACGTTGTAGGCGGCCGACGTGCCCGGGGCGACGGGAACGACGGGGTCGGCGGGAGCTGCGAGGGCGCGGGCGGCGGCCAGGTTGGCGGCGGCGACGTCGCGGACGTGGACGAAGTCGCGGCGCTGGCCCCCGTCCTCGAACACCCTGGGCGCCCGCCCCGCCTCCAGCAGGGAGCGGAAGACGGCCGCCACCCCCGAGTAGGGGGTGTCGCGCGGCATGCGGGGGCCGTACACGTTGTGGTAGCGCAGCGCCGCCGCGCGGCCCCCGGTCTCCCTGGCCCAGTTCGCGGCCAGGTGCTCCTGGGCGAGCTTGGTGGTGGCGTAGGCGTTGCGGGGGTCGGCCGGCGCGTCCTCGCCGATCGTCGCGGGGTTCAGCGGCGTGCCGCAGCGCGGGCAGGAAGGCTCGAACCTCCCCCGGCCGAGGTCGGCCTCCGAGCGCGGGCCCGGCCTGACCGGCCCGTGCTCGGCACATCCGTAGGCGCCCTCGCCGTAGACGACCATGGAGGAGGCCAGCACCAGCCGCCCGATGTCGTGCCTGGCCATCGCGGCCAGCAGGACCGCGGTGCCGTACACGTTGACCGAGGCGTAGTCGGGCAGGTCGGCGACGTCCACCCCGAGGCCGACCTTGGCCGCCTGGTGGACGACCAGGTCCGCGCCGGGCAGCAGCCGGTCCAGGACGGAGGGGTCCCTGAGGTCGTCGCCGGTCCGCAGGTCGAGGCCGCTCACCTCGTGCCCTGCCGCCCGGAACGCCTCCGCCACGTGGCTTCCGATGAAACCGGCCGAGCCGGTGACCATCACTCTCATCCGGCCGACGGTAGCGACGGCACGGCCGCCGCGGGGCTTCGCCGGCGCCGACGTTCGCAAGCCGTAAGAACCACGAGCCCGGCCGCCAGGGCGTAGGCGGCCGTGGCGGGGCCGCCCAGGTAGGCGACCGCCCCGGCCGCCGCGACGCCCAGCCACTCCGGGCGCCCGGCCATGGCCGCGAGCGCCACCACCAGGAGGGCGTACCAGGAGTAGCCGGGCGTGAGGAGCAGCATGAGCGATCCGGTGGTCAGCAGCGCGCCCTCCCAGGGACGCTCGGGGCTCCCCCGGCGCAGCACGTAGGCGACGACGGCGGCCATGACGAGCGCCACCGCGACGGGGGCCCACGCGTCCGGCACGACCAGCCGCAGCAGGCCGTAGCGCCCGCGCGCCCCCGGGTCCTCGTACCCCTCCTCCTGGAGGTAGCCGAACAGGTAGCCCAGCACGGAGGCCCGTGAGCCGAGCACGTACGGCAGGTAGGCCAGGACGACCACCAGGGCGGCCGGGACCGCGATCGCCGCGATCGCCGCGATCCGCCGCCGGTCGATCCCGGCGCGCAGCGCGCCGGCCAGCGCGCCGGGCAGGGCCAGCACGGGCAGCAGCTTGACCGCCACGGCGGCGCCCAGCAGCGCGCCGCGCCCCCGGGTCACCGAGAAGGCGAGGACCACCAGCAGCACGCCGAGGACGTCGACGTGGGCGTTGTTCACCGCCTCGACGGGTACCGCCGGGCACCACGCCCAGCAGGCGGCCGCCCGGTCCCCCCACCGCCGCCGCAGCGCCGGCAGCACGGCCACCGACAGCAGGGCGCCGGCGAGTTGCAGGGCCTTGTGCCGGACCCCGTCGGGCGAGACCACGTGCACGAGGAGGAAGTAGACCTCGGCGAGCGGCGGGTAGATGGTGTGCACGGCGGGGCGGTTGATCAGGGTTCCGCCGTCCTCGGGGAAGAGCCAGGGGTCGCGCAGGGCGGCGAGCGCGGGGTCGGCGGGCGCGTGGTCGTACGGGGAGAACCCCGCGGCCTGCACCCGCCCGTCCCAGGCGTAGCGGTAGGAGTCGGTGCTGGTGCTCGGCGGGGCGGCCAGGCCCGTGGCGGCCACGGCGATCCCCCCGGCCACCACCCAGGCGCCCGCCCGGCGGCCGGTCAGCCCGCGTGCCAGCCAGAGCGCCGCCGGGAACAGCGCCCAGGCGCACGCGTACCACCACGACAGGCCGGGCTGGCCGTGCGCCACACGGACCAGGACGGCGACCAGCGCCAGCAGGGTGCCACCAAGGATGTACCGCCTCACGCCGTTCAGCGTGCCACCGCCCGCCCCCGCCTCCGTCGTCCGGGCGGGTGGCGTAACGACCTCGTAAGAGTTGGGACGGGCCGTAAGCCATATGGTCCTGTCGTGACGCAGATCATCGTCATCGCGAAGGAGCCCGTCCCCGGACGGGTCAAGTCCCGGCTGACGCCCCCCTTCTCCCCCGCCCAGGCCGCCCTACTGGCCGAGGCCGCGCTCGCCGACACCCTGGAGTGCGTGGCGGCCACGCCCGCGGCCCAGCGCGTGCTCGCCCTGGAGGGGTTGCCCGGCCCGTGGCTGCCTCCCGGTTTCGCGGTCGTCCCGCAGCGCGGCGGCGGGCTGGACGAGCGGCTCGCCGCGGCCTTCGCCGACGCCCACCGGCTGCGTCCCGGGCCCGCGGTGCTCATCGGCATGGACACCCCGCAGGTCACACCCGCGCTCCTGCGCGCCGCCGTCGACGCCCTGTCCGGCCACGACGCGGTGTACGGCCCCGCCGCCGACGGCGGTTACTGGCTCCTGGGCCTGCGCGTCCCCGATCCCGCCCTCCTGCTGGGCGTCCCCATGTCCAGCCCCGACACCGGCCGGGTCCAGTTGGAGAGGCTGTCCGGCCTGCGGGTGTTCCACCTGCCCGAGCTCGTCGACGTGGACACCGCCGACGACGCCCACCGGGTGGCGGCCAGTGCGGCCGGGACCCGTTTCGCCGCCGCACTGCGTGAGGCCTCCGCGGGAGCGCGCGACGTGGCCGGGACCTCCGCGGGAGCGGCACGATGACGGGCCGGGCCTCCGTGGGAGCGGCACGATGATCGGTGAGGTCTACGCCGGTGCCCTCACCGGGCTGAACACCGAGATCGAGTACGCCGACGGCACCCGGGCCGCCCTGGAGGCCGCACGCTGGTTCGCGTCGATCCCCGGTGACGAGGCCATGCTCGCCCGCTGCCACGGCCTGACCCTCGACATCGGCTCCGGCCCCGGGCGGCTGACCGCCGAACTCGTCCGTCGCGGTGTGCCCGCCCTCGGCATCGACGTCACGCCGCAGGCCGTCCGGCTGACCCGCAGGGCCGGAGGGGTGGCGCTGCTCGGCGACGTCTTCGGTGAGCTGCCCTGGAACGGCCGGTGGTCCAGCGCCCTGCTGGCCGACGGCAACATCGGCATCGGGGGCCATCCCCACGCCCTGCTGCGCCGGGTGCGGCAGTTGTTGCGGCCGGGCGGCGAGGTGGTGGTCGAGGTGGCGGGACCGGCCACGGCCAGCCGCGTGGACCGGGTGCGCCTGCGCCGTCCCGGGGTGGTCGGCGACTGGTTCGGCTGGGCGGTGGTGTCGGTCAACGACATCACCCGCCTGGCCCGTGCCGGTGGCTTCACGACCGTGGAGCACCGGCACGAGCGCGGCAGATGGTTCGCCTGCCTTCGCTGACCGGCGCGCTCGGGGCCGACGCCCGCGGAGGATCTTCCGCGGCGAGGGGGCCGGGAGCCGGTCGGCGCTCCCGTCGGCCCCGTGCGGTCGGTCGCGGTCCGGGACGGGCACCATCGGAGGAGGCCGTGCGTTCCCGGGGAAAGCCCGCCCCGCTCCGAAAGGCCGTCGTGGACCTCTTCGATCGTCATGAGTACGCGATGTTCCCTCTCGGCGGCGTGGTCGTGGGTTCGCCACAGGCCTGATCATGGGGCTCGGGCGGGAACGCCGCCGCGGCCATCTCGGCTGGGTGGAGTCCCCGGGGGCGGCGGGGGTGACGGGAGCGGCGGGGTACGTGGCGGCGTGCACGTGCGGGTGGCGCGAGACGGCGCCGAGGGAGAGCGCGGCCTTCGTCCGGGCCGGGGACCACGCGGGGCGCGTCGATCTCCGGGTGCGGCCGTCGTCCGGAGGACCTCCGGGCGGAGATCACATGGGATACGGATAGGCTTCCCTTCCCGCATCATTACTCGTGGTATCCGTCCCGTCGCCCTAAGCCATGTCACTCTATGAGTGAACATTTGGGGCGAAAGGGACAGGCTCTCATGTCAGATCGTGGCCAGCAGGCGATCCCAGTCGGACAGGAAGCGGCCGAGCCCGTACCGGCCGAGCGCGGCCTCGCGCGCGGCCGACCCCGCCCGCCCGGCGCGGCCGGGGTCGGCGACGAACTCCCGCAGCGCGGCGGCCAGGGTGTCGACCCTCGTGGAGATCACCCCCGCCTCCGGCGGCACGGCCTCGACGGCCTCGGTGGTGGCGAGCGCGACGACGGGCATGCCCAGGTGCATGGCCTCGACCAGCGCCAGGCCCAGCGACGTCCAGCGGTAGGGGTGCAGGTAGACGCGCCGCCTGGCCAGCTCGGCGTGCATCGCGGCCTGCGGCAGGTCGTAGGCGGGGTAGGCGAGCCCTTCGGCCTTCATGCCGAACACGTCCAGCGGCGCGGCCCCGGCGAGCCGGGGCAGCAGGTCGGTGCCCGCCACCCGGGTACGGCGCACCGGCTCGTTGACCACGACCCCCGCCCGGGGCAGCTCCCCGGTGTAGAGGGGGCCCGGGTCGACGACGCCGTGCTCGATGACGCGCGTGGGCGCGCGGCCGTTGTCCCAGAACAGCTCGTTGAAGTGCGTCACGTGCACGATCGGGACGTCCACCCGCCCGGCCAGCGGGTGGCGGGTGTGCGGCACGTCCCCGGCCGGGGTGTTGTGCTCGACGTACACGCCGGGCAGGTCGCGGCCCAGCCACGCGCGGGCCAGCTCCATCTCGTGCGGGCGCTGGTAGATCACCACGTCCAGGGGCTCGTGGCGCAGCGCGTCCCAGCCGACCTCGCGCACGGCCTCGG
>NZ_JBFABE010000111.1:0-13070 GCF_040640155.1 Streptosporangium sp. NPDC023615 | reverse complement strand
TCGGCTTCGAGATGTCCTGGCCGTGCTTCACGGTCCCGCCGGGCGGGGAGATCGAGCACCGCGAGGGCTTCGTCTCGGCGAGCGAGTTCGGCCCGGACGACCTCCCCTCCCGGGCACGGCTGGAGGTGCCGGGAGCGGCGATGACGGCGGTGCCGCTCGCCTTCGCCCCGGTCGCCATGACGTCGCCGGACGGGGAGACCGCCCGCTTCCCGCGTGCCCTGTGCCGGTACGAGACCGAGGACGGGCGGCGGGGGCACGGCTGGACCGAGTGGCACCAGCCGCCCGGCTGGCGGGGACACGGGTGGCGTTGATCACGTTTTGACGGTCTGAGCCGGGGATACCCTCTCTGAGGTGGGGGGACTGCGTTGTCTTGATGGTTCTTATCTGACCGTTACGCCAGTGGCGTGCCGGGACAGCCTCGGCACGCCGTACGAGATCACGCTGGAGCTCCACCGCGACGGCGCGCTCTACGGGACGGTGGGCGAGCGGTGCGGCTGGTTGCTCGGCCGCCTGGCGCGGGGGGTCGCGGAGGCGCGCGCCGGCCACCAGGCGCGGTGGCCCGATCCCGACGACCGCTTCCCCGGGGACGCGGAACTCTTCTCCTTCCGTTACCGGGCCAGGAACGGCGTCGTCGGCGGGGGCGAGCTCCGCTGCCAGGTGCGCACCATCCCGGTCTGGATGCCCGGAGGACACGGAGGACACGGAGGGCAGGGAGGACAGGCGGGGCAGGGAGGACAGGCGGGGCAGGCAGGGCGCGGCCCGGCCGGGGAGTGGCGGCTCACCCGCAGGGCGTTCGTGGAGGCCTGGGGCGGCGGCGGGACGGGGATGCGCGCGGTGCTGACCTCGGCCGAGCTGGGGACGTTCGTCGAGGAGCTGGTCGCCGAGGCCGAGGAGCACCTGGGGCCGTACAAGCCGGGCAAGCCCGCCAGAACCCTGTAGAGGGGGCGGAGGGGTCCGCGGGACGGCGATAATTGCCTGTCAGTGCTCATTCGTGGCGGGTGCTGAGGGAGGGGCTCCAATGGGAGTGCGCGATCTCGTCTATCGGGTGTACGAGCGCCGGCTTGAGGCGAAGCTGTCCCGCCAGAGGGAGATGGCTCCCCGGCACGTGGGTGTGATCGTCGACGGCAACCGGCGCTGGGCGCGCTCGATGGGCATCGACGACGTGAGCCGCGGGCACCGCAAGGGCGCCGACAAGATCTCGGAGCTGCTGGGCTGGTGCCGTGAGGCCGGTGTCGAGGTCGTCACCGTCTGGCTGCTGTCCAGCGACAACATCAACCGCTCCAAGGACGAGCTGGACCTCCTGATGAAGATCATCGAGGACGTGGTCCAGGAGCTCGTGGCCGACGGATGGCACATCAAGCCCATGGGGGCGCTCGATCTTCTGCCTGATCACACGGCCCGCGTCCTGAAGAACGCAAAAGAGGCGACATCACATCGTCCCGGTTTGATTGTGAACGTTGCCGTTGGGTATGGAGGAAGGCGTGAGATCGCTGATGCGGTGCGCTCCCTTCTCCAGGAGCACGCCAGCAAGGGCGCGAGCATCGAGGAACTCGTCGAGGTCCTCGATGTGGAGCACATCGCGGAGCATCTCTACACGCGCGGCCAGCCCGACCCGGATCTCGTCATCCGGACCTCGGGGGAGCAGCGGCTGTCCGGCTTCCTGCTCTGGCAGAGCGCCCACTCCGAGTTCTACTTCTGCGAGGCCTACTGGCCTGACTTCCGCAGGGTGGACTTCCTCCGGGCCCTTCGCTCGTACGCCGCGCGGCACCGCAGGTACGGTTCCTGAAACACCTCGTGAACGGTTCCTTTCGGCTGGTCTAAACCAGTTGGAAACCGGTCAATCAGGACGTACCGTTAGAAGTAGGAGAGCACGGCTCACCTACGCCGGAGAGGGCCCGCCTTTGCGTCACGGATCGCTGAGGAGGGCCGGCCGACGGTCCCCGCTCGGTGTTCTCGTGGGCGGGTCCAGGGCCGGTCCGCATCCCAGCTCATGGCAGGGCGCCGTCATTGGCGCCCGGGGGAGAACGCGTGGCAAACCCTTCGTCCTCACCCACGTCGCCGGCAGTCAAGCGGCGCACGTACGTCCTGGACACCTCGGTGCTCCTGGCGGATCCAACGGCGATGAGCCGTTTCGCCGAGCATGAGGTCGTCCTCCCGATCATCGTCATCACCGAGTTGGAGGGCAAACGCCATCATCCAGAGCTCGGATACTTCGCGCGCAAGGCGCTGAGGTACCTCGACGACCTTCGGGTGACCTACGGACGTCTGGACGAGCCCATGCCGATCGGCGAGGGCACCCTCCGGGTCGAGCTCAACCACAGCGACCCGTCCATCCTGCCGGTCGGTTTCCGTCTCGGCGACAACGACACCCGCATCCTGACCGTCGCGCGGACCCTCGCCGCCGAGGGCAAGGACGTGGTGCTGGTCTCCAAGGACCTGCCGATGCGGATCAAGGCCGCCTCCATCGGCCTGTCCGCCGAGGAGTACCGCGCCGAGCTGGTGGTCGAGTCGGGCTGGACCGGCATGGCGGAGCTCCAGGTGACCGCCGAGGACGTCGAGACCCTGTTCGAGCACGGCACCGCCGACCTGGACGAGGCCCGTGACCTGCCCACGCACACGGGCCTGCGGCTGCTGTCCAGCAGGGGGTCGGCGCTGGGCCGGGTGCTGCCCGACAAGTCGGTGCGGCTGGTGCGCGGCGACCGCGAGATCTTCGGCCTGCACGGCCGCTCCGCCGAGCAGCGGATCGCCCTGGACCTGCTGATGGACCCCGAGGTCGGCATCGTCTCGCTGGGCGGCCGGGCGGGCACCGGCAAGTCCGCGCTCGCCCTGTGCGCCGGCCTGGAGGCGGTGCTGGAGCGCCGCCAGCACCGCAAGGTCATCGTCTTCCGTCCCCTGTACGCCGTGGGCGGCCAGGAGCTGGGATACCTGCCCGGTTCGGAGAACGAGAAGATGGGCCCGTGGGCCCAGGCCGTCTACGACACCCTGGGCGCGGTCACCACGCCCGAGGTGATCGAGGAGGTCATGGACCGGGGCATGCTGGAGGTGCTCCCGCTCACCCACATCCGCGGGCGCTCCCTGCACGACGCCTTCGTCATCGTGGACGAGGCGCAGTCGCTGGAGCGCGGGGTGCTGCTCACCGTGCTGAGCCGGATCGGCGCCAACTCCCGGGTCGTGCTCACCCACGACATCGCCCAGCGCGACAACCTGCGGGTGGGCCGGCACGACGGCGTGGTCGCGGTGGTGGAGAAGCTCAAGGGCCACCCGCTGTTCGCGCACGTCACGCTGACCCGCTCGGAGCGCTCGCCGATCGCGGCGCTGGTGACCGAGATGCTGGAGGACATCACGATGTGACGTCCCGCCCGGCGCCGGGGACGACCCCCGGCGCCGGGCGGCGTCGTGTCCGGTCCGTCCGCTCAAGGAGCCGGCCGTCACCGCGCCGTCACCGCGCCGTCATCGCGCCCGCCGTCCCCGCGCCCGATCCACCTTCGGCGGGCCGTCAGGGGGGCAGGCGGACGCCCGGGGCCGCCAGCCCCCGGTACTCGAAGCAGGTGCGGTCGCCCATCGACTTCGGGGTCCCCGGGAAGAGCCGGGTGACCTCGACGCTCCAGATGCTCTCCTGCTTGTTCTGCCGGATGGTGCAGGTGATCTGGGCGAGGCCCGCCTGGGAGATCTCGCCGTCGCCGGTGATGATCACGTTCAGCCGGTAGCCCAGGCTGTCGTCCGGGTCGCTGCGCTTGTCCGGGTTGCCGGCGCTGTCGGTGTAGCGGGTCGTCTTGGTGTCGTAGTGGCTGAAGTCGTTGAGCGCGCTGGTCAGCCCCGGCTCCGGCGGCTGCCTGCCGGCCCGGAAGAGCGTGTCGACGATGTTCTTGGCCGAGTCGGAGTCCACCGGGATCCTGGCGGGCTCCAGCCTGCCGTCCTTGAGCAGGTAGACCGTCACCCAGGTGGGGCTGTAGCTGATCACCGGCGGGCGGCCGTGGTCCTGGACGCCGGTGGGGGAGATGCCGCACCCCCCCAGTACCAGCAGGACGGCGAGCAGGCGGGCGAGGGCGAGGGCCGGCCGGCGCGTGCGCGCGGCCCTCGCGGGGAAGGCGGCCGGACCGGTGCGCACGCGGGAGGCGACGAGACCGGCTCCTCCGGGGAAGGCGGCGGGATCGGTTCTCATGTGGGGGGCAGCCAGACCGTGAAGAGCGTCCCGGGCTGCTGGGCGCGCACCGAGATCGTGCCGCCGTGCAACTGGGCGTTGGCCCGGGCGATGGACAGGCCGAGGCCGCTGCCGTCCCCGCGGGCGCCGGCCTTGTAGAAGCGGTTGAACACGAAGGGCAGGTCCTTGGCCGGGATGCCCTTGCCGTGGTCGCGCACCTTCACCTCCAGCCCGTTCGGGGTGCTGCGGGCGGTGACCATCACCGGGGGCTGACCGTGGCGCAGCGCGTTGCCGACCAGGTTGGCCACGATGACGTCGAAGCGCCGGGGGTCGAGGGAGAAGGTCAGCCCCTGGGGCACGTTCACCCGCACCTGGTCCGACCAGCCTCGCATGTCCAGGCAGTCGCAGATCACGTCGACGATGTTCACCGTGTCCACGTTCAGCGTCGCCGTGCCCGAGTCGAAGCGGCTCGCCTCGATGAGCTGCTCCACCATGGTCCTCAGGCGGGCGATCTCCCGCAGCACCAGCCGGACGGCCGCCGCGGGCTCGTGCGGCAGCCGGTCGGCCTCCTCCGAGAGCATGTCGGTGACCGCGGTCATCGCGGTCAGCGGGGTCCTCAGCTCGTGGGAGACGTCGGCGACGAAGCGGCGCGACATCGCCTCCAGCGAGCGCAGCTCCAGCACGCTCCGCTCCAGGGCGGCGGCGGTGTCGTTGAACGTGGCGGTGAGCTCGGCGAGCTCGTCCTGGCCGTGCACCGGCAGGCGGGTGTCCAGGTGGCCGGCGCCGAGCGCGCGCGCCGCCGACCCGAGCCGCCTGACCGGCAGCAGGACCCGCCGGGCCGAGGCCAGCCCCAGAAGCAGGGCGATGATCAGCATGGCGGCTCCGGCCAGGGCCAGCGGCCGGCGCAGGTCGCTCAGCAGCCGCTGCTCCTCGATGAGGGGGGCGAACACGAAGACGGTCATCCCGGTGGGCTGGGCGGTGTGGATGGGCTCGATCCGCCAGACCGGGGTGCCGATGATCAGCCACATGTCGCCCTGGATGATCTGGCGCTTGGCGACCAGCCGCCGGGTGCCCTGGACGCCGAGGTCGGTGGGGACGTCGCCGATGCCGAAGTCACCGTCGGGGTAGAGGTACTCCTCGTAGCGGACCACCACCCGGCCGCCCTGCGGGCGCAGGCTCTTCTGCAGCGCGCTGATCTCCTCGTCGGTCGGCGGGCTGTCCCCCGGCCAGAGCGCGCCGATGGGCACCCTGATCCCCTCCAGGGTGTCGCGTACGTCGCTCACGGCCACCTGCTCGGCACGGTCGATCATGCGGTTCTTGACGAACTCGTAGCCGATCACCGCGACCAGGGCGGAGGCCGCCACGGCGATCACGGTGAAGGTGAAGACCAGCCGGACGCGCAGGCCGGTGTGCGTCCGTCTCACGGCGGGCTGAACCGGTAGCCGAATCCCCGTACCGTGTGGATGAACTCGGGCTCGGCGGGAACCGCCTCGATCTTGGCGCGGACCCGCTGGACGCAGGCGTCGACCAGGCGCGAGTCGGCGACGTGGGTGTGGTCCCACACGGCTCGCAGCAGGTACCTGCGGTTGAGCACCTGGCCGGGATGGCGGACCAGTTCGAGCAGGAGCCGCAGTTCCGTCGGGGTGAGGTGGACCTCCCTGCCGCCCAGCGCGACCTTGAGCGCGCCCCGGTCGATGACCAGGTCGCCGAAGGTGATGCGGTCGGAGGCGACCGACTCCATCCGGCGCAGGACGGCGCGGATGCGGGCGTCCAGCACGCGGGGCTCGACCGGCTTGACCACGTAGTCGTCGGCTCCGGCCTCCAGCCCCACGACGACGTCGAGGTCGTCGCCCCTGGCGGTGAGGAGGATCACCGGCAGCTGGTCGAGCCTGCGGATGCGGCGGCACACCTCGACACCGTCGATGCCCGGGAGCATGACGTCCAGGATCGCGATCTCGGGCCGGCGGACCTTGACATGCTCCAGCGCCTCCTCGCCGCTGGCGTAGGAGGTGACGGTGTGGCCCTGACGGGTGAGCGCGAGCTCCAGCCCGATGCGGACCGAGGGGTCGTCTTCGACGAGGAGGATGCCTGCCACAGGGTGGTCCTTATCCCAAGGCTTGATGGAACCGCAGGGTCACAAGACCCCGACATAACGCAAACAGTACCTGAACACGATGGTCACACCCCGATTCGGGCATTCGTAGATCGACAAGGGACACCGGGGGACGGCCGCTTCAGGTGTGAGCAAAATCACCGTCATTCTTTACCTCGGGCAAAAGGGGTCGTGGCCTGGTCTTCGTTCTCCCGCGCCCCGGGCGGGGACGAGGAGACTCCGACCAACTCTCGCGTTCCGGTTGCGGACCACCCCCCCGGTCAGGGCAAGCTCATAGGTCGTGAGTTCAGGATCACGGCAACCGAATGAGAGCCCCGAGCCCGGCGGCCGGCGTTCGTCCCGCAGGGCCGGCGGAAGCGGCAGGGCGAGGGCGTCCCGAGGGACGGTCTCCAAGCGCGTGCTGATCGTGGGCGGGGTGGTCCTGCTCCTGGTGGGAGGCGGCGCGTTCACCGCGTACACCGCCGTCCAGAACGCGTCGGCGCAACCGCAGCAGCCGCTCACCCTGGACGAGATGGCGCGGGTGCTCAGCCCCGACCCGTTCGGCGCCGACCCGGAGGCCGACGCGCTCAAGGCCCAGGCCGCCCAGGCGCTCAAGGCCGACAGGCTGGAGGCCCAGCGGAAGAACCGCGAGCCGCTCAGCCAGGTCAAGATCGTCGAGGAGGCGCCGGGCGGCGGCGGCTTCAGCCCGCAGCAGCTCCCCCCGGGCACCTCCAACCCGACCGGCAACCGGGCGCTGGGCAAGCAGATGCTGGAGGCCCGCGGCTGGGGCGACCAGTGGGGCTGCCTGGAGAAGCTCTGGATGAAGGAGAGCGGCTGGAACGAGCGCGCCATGAACACCTCCAGCGGCGCCTACGGCATCCCCCAGTCCCTGCCGGGTCACAAGATGGCCAGCGCCGGGGGCGACTGGCAGACCAACGCGGCCACCCAGATCGAGTGGGGACTCGGCTACATCAAGGGCCGCTACGGCTCGCCCTGCGGCGCCTGGGCCCATTCCCAGGCCAAGGGCTGGTACTGAGACCCCGGAAGCGGGTCAAGGGCCGGTACTGAGACCCCAGGATTCGGCACGTCCGATCGCCTCGCGGTGCCGCGCACCGCACCCTTGGCGGCATGAACGTGAAGGTCAGCGTCGTGGTGCCGGTGCACAATCCCGGTGACGGCGCCGACGCCTGCATCCGCTCGGTGCTGGACCAGTCGATGGCCTCCGAGGACTACGAGGTCCTCTTCGCCGACGACGGCTCCGACGACGGCATCGGCCCGCGCCTCGACGCGGTGGCCGCGGTGCGCCCCAACGTCCGGGTGCTGCACCTGGAGCGGACCGGCTCACCGATGCGCGGCCGCAACGCCGCCCTCCTGGCCGCCAGGGGCGAGTACGTCTACCTGCTCGACCAGACCGACCGGCTGGAGCGCCCCGCCCTGGAACGGATGTACCGGCGCGCCCTGGAGACAGACGCCGACATCCTCGTCGGGCGGCTGACCGACGACCGCCGGCCGCCCTCGGCGGTCTTCGACGCCGACCGCGAGCGCGCCGACGTGGTCAAGGACCGGCTGCTCACATTGCTCACGCCGCACAAGCTCTTCCGCAGGACGTTCCTGGCCGCCCACGGGCTGGCCTTCCCCGACCCCGGCGGGCGCCTGGCCGAGCAGGCCTTCGTGCTCCGCGCCTACCTGCGGGCGAAGACCATCGTCGTGCTGGCCGACCAGGTCTGCTGCCACGTCGCCGCAAGACCCGAACCGCCCGAGGACGACCCGTACACGTGGGCCGCCGAGCTGCGCGAGCTGCTCGACATCATCGACGACGAGGTGCCCGAGGGGGGCCGGCGGGACCGGATGTACGCCCAGTGGTTCCGCACGGCGGTGCTGCGGCGGCTCGGCGGGAGCGGGTTCGTCACCTCCCCGGCGACCCGGGCCGCCACCTTCGCCACCCTGCGCGAGCTGGCCCTGACCCGCTTCCCCCCGCGCCTGGACGCTCTGCTGCCGGTGCAGGCGCGGGCCCGCGCCGCGCTGCTGCGCGCCGGCAGGCTCGACGAGCTGGTCGCGCTGGCCGGGGCCATGCGCGACACCCGCCTGCAGGCCGACCTCACCCGGGTCGACTGGGAGGACGGCGTGCTCGTCATGGCGCTCACCGTGGAGATCATGCAGAACGACGGCACCCCGATGCGCTTCGTCCCCTACGGCGACGACGGCCTGCTGTGGGAACCCCCGGTCCGCCTCGACGGCCTGCGTCTCCCGCCCGAGCTGGCCGACGTCAGCCAGGCCGCCGCCCGCGCCAGGTTCGAGGTGTACGCCAGGCACGAGGAGAGCGGGACCGTCCACCTGCTGCCGGTGGACTGCTCGATGATCCGCTGCCGGCACGGCGGAGGGGTCAGGCTCCAGGTCACCGGCACGGCCCGGCTGGACGCCGACGCGGCGGCCGGAGGCGACCCGCTGCCGGCCGGGCTCTGGGAACTCCACGTGCGGATGTACGGGGTGGCGCGCCAGGCCCGTACCCGGGTGACCGGATCCCCGCTGAGCTGCGCCGGAGCGGTCACCGGCCGCTCCGAGCGGCTGGTCGTCCCCTGGTGGTCGGCCAGGGGCGAGCTGGGGGTGTGCGTGGAGCCGCGCTCGTTCCCCGAGTCGATCGCCCTGGTCTCGCCGGGCGCCACGGCCGTCGGGCAGCGCGGGCACGTCTTCGTCGTGGTGCCCGTGCCCTACGTGCCGCCGAGCGGGGGACCGCCCGCCGAGCTTGTGCTGCGACAGGCCACGGGCAGGCTCCAGGAGGTCCTGGCGCCCGCCCTGGTGGAGCCGGGCGTCCCCGGAGAGCTCGCCGGACGGCTGATCGCGAAGATCCCGACCCGCCTGTCGTACCGCGAGGAGTTCCTCTGCCCGGGCCGCTGGGCGCCCTTCCTGCGGATGGACGGCAGGGAGACCGCCCTGCGGTTCACGGTGGTGATGAACCGCGGCGGGCGGGTGGAGATCCGCGAGCCCCTGCCGGACGGCCCGCCGCGGCACCGGCGCCCGCTGCTGAGGCGCCTCGTGCTCCGGGTGCCGGGGGTCAGGAACGCGGCCCGGGCGACCAGGACCGTCCAGCGGCGCTACATGCTCGACTGACAGTGATGATGTTCATGGTGACGCTGCGGCGGGTCTGACCCACCGACTGACTGACGTCTCGACTGTCCTGCTGGCGATCTGTCGGCCCGCCGGGCGCTCGCCGTGGGGTGGTGTCACCCGCTCAGCCGGCACTCGTTGGGCAGGTCGCCGGTCGAGGGCCTCGGCAGGGTCGCGCTCGGCGGCGGGCTCTGCCTGCGCTCCACCCACCCCTCCAGGGTCTCGAACGCGCTGCGGAAGCAGGGCAGCAACGGGCGCAGCCTGTCGGGGTGGGCGGCGTCGCAGGCCGGGGTGCCCGAGGAGCAGAAGGGGGTTCCCGCCTCGGTGTCGCCGTCGAAGGAGGGGTCGAGTTCCTCACGGTAGAGGCGCTGGGTCAGGTCCCAGTAGTACCGGTGGTGGAACGGCCACAGGAACTCCGAGCCGCGGGCGAATCCCGCGTCGTACATCGCCTGGGTGTCACTGGCGGGGTAGGCCCGCAGCGCCGGGGGCAGGAAGTTGATCAGGTTGTCGCCCCGGACCCGCCAGAGCGTGCCCTCCCAGTCGATACCGCCGTCGTAGAGCCAGGCCCGGTTCTCCAGCTGCCAGCGGACCAGGTACCCGCCGTTGGAGATGCCCGCGGCATAGGTCCGCCTGGGAAGCCTGCCGTAGCGCTGGGCGACGACGGCCTTGGCCGCGATCGCGACCTGCGTGACCCGGTCGTTCCACTCGGCGATCGCGTCACCGGGCCTGCGGCCGTCCCTGTGGAAGGTGACGCCGACGTTGCCCTTGTCCGTCACCGCGTAGGCGTAGCCCTTGGCCAGCGCCCAGTCGGAGACGGTGAAGTCGTTGGCGTACTGCTCCCGGTTGCCCGGGGTGCCGGTGACCACCAGCCCGCCGTTCCAGTCGTCGGGCAGCCGCAGGACGAACTGCGCGTCGTGGTTCCAGCCGTGCGTCGTGTTGGAGGCCGAGGTGTCGGGGAAGTAACCGTCGACCTGGATGCCGGGCACGCCCTTCGGGTTGACCGCCCCCGCCGGGTGCAGGCCCGCCCAGTGGGCCGGGACGGTGTGCCCGGAGACGGTCGTGCCCGCCGTCGTGAGGTCGTCCAGGCAGGCCTTCACCTGGCGCTCGGCACCCGGCACCGCCACCCGGTCCAGCCGGGCGCAGTGCGCCGCCGAGGTCCCGGCGCTCGCCGCCGGCGCTCCGGCCAGGGCCACCAGGGCGGCGAGGCCCGCGGCGGCGACCCCCGCGACCGTCCTGATGCGAGCGGCCTCACCGCGACGCGCAGCGTCGCCGTCGATACCGCGCATCAGATGTCTCCCCGTACGGTTCGGCGGGTGGACCCGGCCTCGTCGCGGGTGCCGATGGTGACGAGGTCACGGCCACGGGTCTCGCGCGAGACGTACACGGTGATCATGGTGAGCGCAGCGGCCCCGGCCACGTACAGCATGATCGGGAACGCCGACCTGTAGGCGCCGAGCAGGGCGACCGCGATCAGCGGGGCCGGGGCGCCCGCGACGATCGAGGCGAGCTGCGAGCCGATCGAGACGCCCGAGTAGCGCATCCTGGTGGCGAACAGCTCGGAGAAGAACGCGGCCTGGGGGCCGTACATCGCGCCGTGCAGGATCAGCCCGACGGTCACCGCCAGGGTGACGGCGGCGAAGTTCCTCGTGTCGATCAGCGGGAAGAACGCGAAGGACCACAGGCCCACCCCGGCGGCGCCGAGCAGGTAGACGGGCCGGCGGCCGAGCCGGTCGGAGAGCGCCCCCCACATCGGGATCGAGACGAAGTGGACGGCCGATCCGATCAGCACCGCGTTGAGCACGACCGGCTTCGTCAGCCCCGCCTGCTGCGTCGCGTAGACCAGCACGAACGCGGTGATCACGTAGTAGGAGACGTTCTCCGCGAAACGGGCGCCGATCGCGATGAGGACGTCCCGCCAGTGGTGCCTGAAGACCTCCACGATCGGCAGGGACCGCGAGGGCTCGGCGTTGGCGACCGCCTGCTGGAACACCGGCGACTCGCTGATGGAGAGCCGGATCCACATGCCGACCAGTACCAGCACGCCGGAGAGCAGGAACGGGATCCGCCAGCCCCAGCTCACGAACGCCTCGTCGGTCTGGACCGCGGCCAGCAACGCCAGCACGGCGGTGGCCAGCAGGTTGCCGCCGGGGGCGCCCGCCTGCGGCCAGGAGGCCCAGAAACCGCGGCGCGCGGTGTCGCCGTGCTCGGAGACGATCAGCACCGCGCCGCCCCACTCGCCGCCGAGGGCGAAGCCCTGGACGAGCCTGAGCAGGGTCAGCAGCAGCGGCGCCCACAGGCCGATCGACGCGTGGGTCGGCAGGCAGCCGATCAGGAAGGTCGCCCCGCCCATCAGCAGCAGGCTGACCACCAGCAACTTCTTGCGGCCGAGCCGGTCGCCGAAGTGCCCGAAGACCAGCGCGCCCAGCGGACGGGCCACGAAGCCCACCGCGTAGGTCAGGAACGCCAGCAGGGTGCCGGTCAGCGGCTCCGAGTCGGGGAAGAACAGCTTCGGGAAGACCAGCGCGGCGGCGGAGCCGTAGAGGAAGAAGTCATACCACTCGATCGTGGTGCCCACCAGGCTGGCACCGACGATCTTTCCGATGGGGGTACGGGATTTCTCTGCCATCTCACTCACCAGGGGGTCGCTGTCGGGGGATGGCGCTACCGTACGTAGTGACCTGCGTCACTCCTATGGGTACGGGCGCCATAGCCGTCGAGCGCCCTATGTGGGTGCGCCGAACCGTGTGCGGGCACGGGCCCGAGGCCCCGGCCGCTCAGCCGCTGAGGCGGTGCAGGCGCAGGGCGAGCTGGATCTCCAGGGCGCGGTCGGGCGACTGCCAGTCCTCGCCGAGGAGCTGCCCGACCCGCTCCAGGCGCTGGGTGACCGTGTTGACGTGGATGTGCAGGCTCTCGCTCGCCCGCGACAGCGAGCACCCCGTGCCGAAGTACGCGGCGAGCGTCCGCACCAGCGTCGTCCCCCTCCGGGCGTCGTAGTCGATCACCGGGCCGAGCGCGGAGGCGACGAACGTCCCGATCTCGCGTCCCTCGCCGACCAGCAGCCCGACGAAGCCCAGCTCGGCGGTGCCGGCCCCGTCCCCGGCCCGCCCCAGTGCCACCAGCGCGTCGGCGCAGCGCTGCGCCTCCCGGTGGGCGGCGGCCACCTGCGCGGGCCCGCGTACGGGACCTCCGGCGCCCGCCGTGGCGGGGTGGCCCAGCGAGGCGCTCAGCTCGGTCGCCACCTGTTCGGCCACGGGGCCGGGCCGGTCCCCCGGCAGCAGCAGGACGATCTCGTCGCCACGGCGGGCGGCGAGACCGTGCCGCAGGGTCGCCTGGGAGGACGCCCAGAACGCGGCCCGATCGCGTCCGCCACCGTGGCGGACCACGACCACCACGTGATCGGCGTCCAGGTCCACCCCCACCCGGCGGGCACGGTCGGCCAGGCCGTCGAGGGCGGGCCGGGAGATCAGGTCGTCGAGCAGCTCGCCCCTGACCCGGCCCTCCGCCTCGGCCACCGAGCGCCTGAACAACAGCAGCAACGCGGTGACCAGCGCGGCCCGCTCCAGGATGCGCTGGTCGGCGTCGGACACCTGACCGCCGGCGCGCAGCACCAGTGTGCACAGCGGCTCCGCGCCCACGTCCACCGACGCGACCAGCAGGTCCCCGCGCCGCACGGTACGGCCCAGCGCCCTCGACGACCGGGCCGCGTCCGCGATCATGTCCGCGGTGGTGGAC
>NZ_JBFABE010000110.1:0-13394 GCF_040640155.1 Streptosporangium sp. NPDC023615 | reverse complement strand
CTCTGCCGCAGCCGCGTGTGGATGCCGCAGCGGAAGTCCTGTCCCAGGTTGGGGCGCGCTCGCCGGGACCGCCGCCGGCACCCTGCTCGTCGCGATCTTCGTCGTACGCTCGCTGCGCGCGCCCGGGGACACGCTGCTCGACGTCCGGCTGTTCGCGAACCGATCCTTCGGCACGTCCGTCGCGACGCTGTTCCTCTACTCGGTGTCGCTCTTCGGCCTCACCCTGCTCCTCCCGCTGTACGTCCAGGCCGTCTCGGGGGCGAGCGTGTCGCAGGCCGGCCTGCTGATGGCCCCGCTGGGGATCGGCGCGATCGTCACGATGCCGATCGCCGGGCGCCTGACCGACCGCTTCGGACCGCTGTGGCCGGGACTCACGGGAATCCTGCTCGTCCTGGCCGGGACGCTCGCCTGCACCTGGGTGGACGCCGCCCGGAGCACGGCGCCGCTCGCGGCGGCGCTCCTCGTCGTCGGCCTGGGACACGGCGTGACCACTCCGTCGATCATGAGCGCCGCCTACCGCACCCTGCCGGGGACCGCCGTGCCCGGCGCGTCGACCGCCTCGCAGATCTCCGTCCGGGTCGGGTCGGCCGTGGGTGCCGCCCTGATCGCCGTGGTCCTGCAGTCCCTCACCCGGTCGGGCGGCCCCGGGGCGCAGGCGTACGTCGGCGGCCTCTGGTGGACCTTCGCGATCGCGGCGGCCGCGCTGGTCCCGGCCCTGCTGATCCCCCGGCGCTGACGCCGCCGGCCCGGCCTCGTCCCGGCGTACGGGCGGCGGGCGGCGGGAGCGGGCGGCAGGCGGCAGGCGGCAGGCGCGGGTCACGCCCGGGGGCGGGGACGAAACGAGGAAAGCCCAGACCGGACGTACCGGTCTGGGCTTTCCGATCGTGGTGCGCCGCCAGGGACTCGAACCCCGGACCCGCTGATTAAGAGTCAGCTGCTCTAACCAACTGAGCTAGCGGCGCCCGACGTGGACAAGACTACCGGACCTCGCGTCATGGTCCGTACATACTCCGCCATGCCCTCATCACCCGACATGGCGATCTTCTGACGCTCCGAAGACGATGCCATGAAATATCCCGATCAACCTGGCGTTCGACGCGGGAAAAGGGAGGACGGGCACGGTGTTGTACCCCCTCCGACATGGGCAGACGCCGTTTAGGGCCCCTGCCTCGGGTACGGGAGCGGGGCCCAGAGAGTCACGTTCAAGGGAGATGTTCGACCATGCAGCCTGAACTCTGGAACTACCGGGCCGACGTCTACGGCCAGGACACGACCCTCGACATCGCCGGGTATCACGTCGAGGCCACCGACGGGAAGATCGGCTCCGTCGACGAGGCGACCTACGAGGTCGGCCAGAGCTACCTGGTCGTCGACACCGGGCACTGGATCTTCGGCAAGAAGGTGCTCCTGCCGGCGAGCACGGTGACGCAGATCGACCCGCAGGAGCAGAAGATCTACGTCGCACGGACCAAGCAGGAGATCAAGGACGCCCCCGAGTTCGACGAGGCCAACTTCAAGGAGCCCGCGTACCGCGACCGGGTCGGCGAGTACTACGGCCGCTTCCCCTTCGGCGGCGGACCGGGCACGTTCTGACGGTGACGGTCCCGCCGGGCACGTTCCGGCGGGGACGATCCGGCCCGGCACGGTGAGCGCGACGCGCTCCGGGTGACCCGCGGACCGGGTTCCGTCACCCGCGACGCTCCGGCACGGCGATCGACGAGGGCCCCGCCACGGCGGGGCCCTTCCCGTTCCCGGGCACCTCCCGCTTCCCCGTCCTCTTTCCCCGGGGACGGCGCGAAGTCCGTTCACGAGGACGGCGCCGCCGGGGCGGCGCCGGTCGCCCGGCCCGTCCGTTCGGAGGGGCCCGGGTTCACACGCGGTTCACACGGTTCAGGGCCAGCTCGGGTCGCCCGAGAGGTCGAGGGGGCCCGGCAGGATCCCGAGGCGTTCGAGCAGGACCAGGAAGGTCGAGGCGTACGGGGAGTCCTGCACGACGGCGGCGACCCGGTTCCAGTCGACCTGCTCGCGCAGGGCACGCACCTGGGGCAGCAGCGAGCTGTAGTTGCAACTGTGCTCCGAGAGCGGCAGCAGCCACGAGATCACCAGGTCGGTCGCCTCCAGGACCGGCAGGATCACCGCCGACGCCTTCATCGGCTCGGCCCGCTTCAGCAGTTCCGGGGTCACCGGGTGGTCGCAGATGGAGAAGATCAGGTCCACCAGCCTGCCCTCGTCGTAGGCCTTGACCAGCCAGTCCTCCGGCGGCTTGGCCGTCTCGAACCCCAGCTTGCTGAGCGCCTCCAGGGCGGTCGGCACGTCCTCCTGGGGAAGGACGAAATCAACATCGTGCAGTGAAGGGGCGGCTCCGCGCGCGTACGCGGCACAGCCTCCCGCGAGCGCGAACCTGACGTCGGCGTCCTTCAGACCGCTGCTCGCCCGCTTCAGCGTCTCCAGAATCGCATCGGTGACCTCGTGACTGTGTCCCATGGCTCTCGCGTACCCCGTAACGCCCCAGGTAGGCATGACAAACCCGCGTCTGGGTAAACGGTGCTCATGTTTCCCCCCGAACACGCACAAAAGGAAGAACCGCACCCGGGAGAGAGCCGCAAGGAACGGGTCGACCGGGAGCTCGGAGAGCTGCTACAGGGACTGCGCGTCGCGGTCACCGGTGTACAGGTGTTGTTCGCCTTCCTGCTGACCCTCCCCTTCGCGGCGGGGTTCGACAAGGTGGACCTCCTGGGGCACTGGCTGTTCTTCATCGCCCTGTTGAGCGCCGCCGTCGCGTCCGTCTGCTTCATCACCCCCGCGGCCCAGCACCGCCTGCTGTTCCGTACCGGGCTGAAGGAGAAGATGCTCCACCGCGCCAACGCGCTCGGGATCGCGGGTGCCGCCGGACTGGCGATCGCGATGACCAGCTCGATCGCACTGGTCGCCGAGACCGTCATCAACAGCTGGCCGGCGGCGATATTCGGGGCGGTCGTGGCGCTGACCAGCCTTTGGCTGTGGTTCGTCCAACCGATTATTGATCTGTACCGAACCGAGGATGATGAAGATGTTAAGTCGTGAATTGTGAGGGCAGAGGCCGGTTATGGCTACCTTGCTTTGGATCATCGCAGTCGTTCTCGTCATCTCCGGGATCTACGTCATCCTGGCCCGTCGCGACCTCCTGTGGGGGATCGTCCTCATCGTCCTCGGCTTCCTCGTGGGCCCCGGGGGTGTGAGCATCTTCAATGTCTGACGCGAGCCTCGGGCTCGCCGGAACCGGAACACCCGCCCGGTGCGGATCTGACGTCCGTACCCCGTCCCGTGCTGACCTGACGTCGGCACCCGAGTGAAGACCGGGCCCCACGGCCCGTGAAAGAGCAGAATCGAAGTCGCCCCGAATTCCCATAGAAGCTTCGCGGGCCGGGTATCCCCCGGCCCGCTTCTTCTTGCCCGCACATCGCTTCTTCTTGCCCGCACATCGCGCCCGCCGGGGCGCGGAACCGCGGCGCCCCGGCGGACGGGACCGGGCCGGTCTGGCCTGACCGGACCTACAGGCAGTAGACGCCGTACGCCTGGCCGAGCACCGGCAGGGCGACGTTGCGCACCCGGATGCCGCCCGGGGTCACGCCCTTCTCCGTCCCGGCGTGCGCGTGCCCGTGAATGATCAGGTCGGCGCCCTCGGCGTCGACCGCCTCGGCCAGCAGGTAGCTGCCGAGGAAGGGGTAGATCTCCAGCGGCTCGCCCGCCAGCGTGTCCTTGACGGGTGAGTAGTGGGAGAGCACGACCGTGCGGTCGGCCTCCAGTTCCTTCAGCGCCACCCGCCAGCGCTCCGCGATCCGCTTGGTGTGACCGACGAACGCCTTGATCTCGGGCTCGCCGAAGTCGCTGGCGCACTTGCCGGCGTACCCTCCGCCGAAGCCCTTGCCGCCGACCACGCCGAGCCGCACCCCGTCGATGTCGAGCACCGTGGCGTCGTCGTGCAGGACGTGGATGCCGGCGTCGCGCAACAGGGCGGCGATCTCGGCGGGCAGGTCGGAATGATGGTCGTGGTTGCCGAGCACGGCGACCACCGGGATCGGCAGGTCGCGGAACTCGTCGGCCACCACCCGCCCCTCCTCCAGCGTGCCGTGCCGGGTCAGGTCTCCGGCGAGCAGCAGGACGTCGGCCCGTTCCTCGATGCCCTCGAGCCGCTTGCGGTACTGCCCCCGGAGGCTCTCGTCCAGGTGCACGTCCCCGACAGCGGCGATGCGCAGCTCTCTCACAGCTTCTCCTCCTTCACCGGGTCCCGCACGTCCACGACGTCGATCTCGTTGTGGACGACCAGTCCGGGAGCCGCCTCACCGGCGACCTCGGCGATCAGGTCGCGGCGTTCGGCGGCGGTCACCTGACCGCGCAGGTAGAGCTGGTCTCCCCGGACGTCCGCCCGGATGCCGAGTTCCGTGGTCCTCTCGTCCTCGGCGAGCGCGCTCTGCACGCGCGCCGCGATGTACTGCGGAGCCTCCATCGTCGAACTCCTCTCCGTCCAAAGCAGCTCGCCTTCCCACGTAAGCCGAGGTCAAACACGTTCAAAGCCCGTGGGGCCGGTGGTGCGCCGGGGTCGCCCGGCACCGCGGAAGCCGCGCGAGAGCCGCCGGACGCGCGAGAGCCCCGGCCCCCTCGTGAGGGGGCCGGGGCTCCGGACGCCGGTCCGGTCGCCGGTGACTCGACCGGTCTCAGCAGCCGGTGGTGGCTCTCATGGGATCACTGGCCGGTGGCCCGGTGGATGCTCCGCGAGGCGGACCGGTCGATCGCGGCCTTGACCACGCCGAAGATGGCCCCCTGGATGGCGGCGGCGACCAGGACCTCGCGCCAGCCGTACTCCTCGTTCGTCGCCTGAGGCGCGTCGTCCTTACCCGAGGCGAACTTCCAGACCTGCTTGAAGATGGCACCGGCGATGGCGCCACCGAGCATTCCGCTCGCGGCACTCGCACCGCGGGATACGACCCTGCTCAACGTCTCGTCCTCCGTTCGCTTTTACCGAGATGGGACGGGTACCCGCCCTGAGCTGTCCTTAACAACCCGTTCCGATGGAAAACGGCGGGTTCTCGCGCGTGTCACGGCTCCCCCGGCGAAGGGGGAGACGGATCACACCACGGGCGGGTCGTCGTAGCGGCGCTCCTCGTAGACGCGGCGCTGGACCACCGGGTCGTCGACGACGGTGGCCGCCGCGGAGTCCGCCACGGCCCGGCGGGCGAGGCTGAGCCGGTAGACGGCGAACAGCAGCCAGGCCAGGCCACCGACCATGAGGATGACACCGACGACGTTGATGTCGAACCCGGCGATGTCGAACTCGACCGCCCAGGTGAGAATGGCGCCGAGCATGATGAGAATGATGCCGCCTGCGATGGTCATGGGATCTCCTCCTTCGAGCCAACGCCTGACCATCTATCCCCCCCACGGATCTCAAACGTCACCCGTGGGGGCATGTGCCTGTCGTGGCCTTCCGGTGGTCGTCAGCGGCCCGGCGGGGCGCGAGAAATCGTCCCGCCGGGCGCGCGCGGACCCCCTACCGGCCGCGCAGCGCCAGCATCCGCGCGATCTGCGCCCCGCGCGAGACGTCGATCCGTCCGGCGAGCTCGGTGACCCCGGGGTGCAGCCCGGTCGCCACCTCCACCTTGGCCATCTGGGAGGCGTCGTCCTGCTGGGCGATCATCATGTCCAGGAACCTCCTCTCGAACTCGGCCTCCGGGGCGGCGGTGAGCGCCTCGATCTCCTCCTCGCTCACCCCGGGCATGCCGCCGTGGGCCGCGTGCTCGTCGTCCCGCGCGGTCGCGGGTTGCGCCCAGGCGGTCAGCAGGGCCGACATCGAGGCGGACTCGCGCTCCTGGGTCACGCCGATCGCCTCGGCGAGCTCGCGCACCTCGGGGCGGACCCTCCGCTCGCGGACCAGCCGCACCAGCTCGACCACCTGGGTGTTGTGCGGGACCATCATCTGCAGGAACATCACGTCCTGGGCGTTGAAGGCCACTCCCGCGGCGGTCCCCACGGGCGGTTCGGGCGAGGGACGGGGCACCCCCCGGCCGGTCCCGGGCGCGTCGTGCCCGTCGTGCGTCTCCGCCCCGGACGCGCCGGGCGCACTCGCCCCGGAGGTGCCGGGTGCGGCGGGCGCCGAGGCGTCCGGCGCGGAGGCGCCGTGCGCCCCGTGGCCCGAGGCGCCCCTGAGCCCCTGGACGTCGTGGCCGCCGCAGCCGGACAGCAGCAGGACACCCAGCACGACCGCCGGTACCGCACGCTTCATCGGAACTCCTTCGAAGTGCGACGGATCCGGCCGGGACGGTCCGCCGGTCGCGGACCGTCCCGGCCGGATCTCACCGGATCTCACCGGATCTCACCGGATCTCACCGGGCCTCACCGGGTCGAGGACCCGGACGGGAACCCGGACCGGGGACCGGGATCAGAGACGCTGCCACAGGGCCGGGACGTTCGGCGGCTCCCAGCCCGCCAGCGCGGTGTGCGGCTGCAGGCACCGGTAGGTCGCGCCGCCGTAGGTCACCTGGGCGCCCGCCGCGTAGGCGGTGCCCGCCCTCCAGCTGCCACCCGGCTGGCTCGTCGGCGTCGGCGTGGGGGTCGGGGTCGGCCTCACCGTGGGGGTCACGGTCGGGGTGGGGGTCGGGGAGGGGCCGGGGCCGCCGCCCCCGCCGAACTCCACGTCGGAGCAGGTGTAGAAGGCCTCGGTGCTGCCCACGATGCGCTGCCAGATCGAGAAGATGAGCTGGCGGCCGCTCCGCTGCGGGAGGTTGATCGTCCAGTTGGTGAACTGGGTGGGGTTCTGGTTGGTGAAGGTCCGGATGTGCTCCAGGTCCGACCAGCGCAGCGGCTGGCTCGGGTCCCAGCCCTGCCGGGTGATGTAGAACTCGAAGTTGCTGTTCGCGTGGGGCGCGGTCGCGTGGTAGGTGACGGTCAGCGGCCCCGCGGAGACCCTGGTGGCGGGCCAGTCGGTCCTGGCCAGGTTGAGCCCGCGGTACTTGTCGCGTCCCGCGCCGCAGAGCTGGCCGTCGGGGATGATCTGGCGGTGGTTGCCGCCGGCCTCGAGCCGGGACACCTCGTGCCAGTCGTAGAAGGCCTGGGTGCCGCCGGCGGCGACGGCCGCCTTGCACGCCGCCGACTTGGCGGTCTCCGGGCCCTCGGTCTTGCAGACGTAGGCGCGGCTGGGCGGGTTCGACATGGATCCGTGGGCGACCGCCGGGGCGGACGGCACCAGCACGAGCAGGGAACCTACGCTGAGGACGGCGGTACCGGCGGTGGCAACCTTGTGTCGCAAACGCACGTGGACTCCTCCTGAACGGGGAAATGGGAGGGGGAACATGTCCAACGAGCCGACGGATAGCACGTTATTAACAAGAAACCTTACTAACAGTTCCCTTCCGGACGCCAGCCGTTCGGCAAGATTTCCCTCCACGGCCGAGGCCGGGCGCCACGTGTGCGACGCCCGGCCCGGCGGTGGGACCCGGTCACCGGCGGGGGCCGGTGGGCACGGTCACCCGATCAGGTGCTTCATGATCTTCTTGATGGCGGCGGCGCGCTCGGCCGGATCGGCCACCTGCTCCAGGCCGAAACCGAGGAACACGCTGTCCCCGGTCGAGACGGCCGCCGTCCTGTCGGCCTGCGCCCTGGTGAAGTCACCGGAACCCGACGGGCTGCCCTGCGGCGGCCCGGGGGTCGTCCAGGCGCCGAGGCCGGACTCGAAGCCCTCGGCGGACTGCTCGCCACCGGCGGTGGTGATCCTGGTGTCGTCCACGAACACGCCGGCGCCGCCGGTGGACGGGTCGGTCACGTAACCGACCGACACCTCCACCCGCTTGCCCGCGTACGCCGACAGGTC
Source organism: Streptosporangium sp. NPDC023615 (assembly GCF_040640155.1). Taxonomy (NCBI): domain Bacteria; kingdom Bacillati; phylum Actinomycetota; class Actinomycetes; order Streptosporangiales; family Streptosporangiaceae; genus Streptosporangium; species Streptosporangium sp. NPDC023615. The sequence continues at coordinate 5,551 of NZ_JBFABE010000110.1, read as the reverse complement.
GAAGGCCACCTGCCGCCAGCCGCCGGAGTCGCCGGTGAAGGCGTTCCAGGAGCCGCTGGTCCCGGTCGCCGCGCAGGGGGTGCCCGGCGTCAGGTAGCGCAGCAGCCACGGGTGCTCGTCGAGCAGGTAGCCCGCCTCGCAGTCGGCCGGGACGGTGGTGGAGGTACCGCCGTTCACGTCGGGCAGCGTGGTCCAGTCGTCCTGGCCCGCCGTGTGCGCCTCGACGACGACGTTGTCGTAGCCCTCCTCGGTGTCGTACGAGAGCTGGAACGCGAGCCTGGGCCGCTGCGCGGCGGAGACGGCCGTGAGGTCGACCGTGCGCGTCAGCCTCATGTACGCGTCGTCGGCGTGCGTCCCGGCCATGTGCCAGTCGCCCTCGGCGGGGTCGAACGGCCCGGTCGCCCCCATGTACTGCGCCGAGGCCCAGCTCCTGAACTGCGGGAACCTCGACGGCGGCAGCGTGTCGCTGGTCACGCGGAGGCTGCCGGCCTCGTTCAGCGGGTTGTCCGCGACGGCCGGGCCGCCGAAGGTCGCGCCCGTGCCCTTCAGCCCGGGGCCGGTGCCGGTGAACCCGGTCGGCCCGACGCGCGGGTCGCGGCCGTCGACGCCGAGGTAGTACTGGGCGAAGTCGTCGGCCAGGATGAGGCACTCCTCGAAGAACCCGTCCTGGCTCGTGATGACGCAGTCGGCGTCCGGCGCGCCGTCCAGGCCGTAGTAGACGCCGCCCAGCGTGTCGCCGAGGAGGCCGTAGTACCCGGCGGTCTCGCCGGTGTGAAGCAGCTTGCCGCCCTCGTTGAGGTAGTCGCGGACCGAGATGGTCAGCTCCTGCTGGGACCGCTTGACGTCCAGGTCGGGCAGCGGGCCGAGCGGCGTCTCGGTGCTGACGTCCTGCGCGTCCATGGCGAGCCGGTCGTCGCCCAGGTACCAGGTCACCGCCTTGAAGTGGTCGAGCACGCCGAGGTGGTGCGGCACGCCCTGGGCGTCGACGTCCCACGTCTCGGAGGAGTGACCGGCGCTCTTGAGCGCCTGCCGGTACCACTCGGCGTACTTGGGCGCGGTCACCGACGCCGGGTAGTCGGGGTTGCGGCCGGTGTAGTCCTCGTTCGCCACGACGAGCACCTTGGCCTTGGACTTCTTCTGCAGCGTGTAGGTGAAGCGCGGGCTCTCCACGACTCCGGCCCCGGCCTTGCGCCCGGCGAACCAGACCTCGACCCTGTCCCCGGGCTTGGCCCCCTCCACCTTGGACCGGTACTCGGCGAAGTACTCGTCGTTCTCGTCGCCGTAGCGTTCGCCGCCGTTCCACTCGGTCAGGCCGCGCAGGCGCACCGGACCGCCGTTGATCCGGAAGCGGAGCTGCTTGGTCGTCAGGGAGCGCCGCATGGTGACGGCCACCGGCTGCGGGTCGCCGTAGGAGACGGTGAAGGTGTCGGGCCGGAAGTCGGGGACCGTACGGCCCACCGGGGAGACCGGGGTGTCGGGGGTCCTCGCCGACGCGGCGACGGCCTTGGCGAGCGGGACGTTCTTGGCGAACTCCGCCTGGATCAGCGCCTCGCTGTCGGGGAAGGTGAAGCCCAGGCCGCCCTCGCAGTCGGCGAGCGTCCACTCGTCGTCCGGGACGCTCTCGACCGCGACCTCGCAGGTGCTCATCTCCGGCGTGACGGTCAGCGCGTGGTGCCTGTTGGTCATGTGGCCGTCGGTCTCGCCGTTGGTCGTGTACAGCTCGGCGCCGAGGTCGGGGTCGTAGCCGGGTACGGCCGGGGTGGCGTCGTCCCCGAGCAGCGCCTCGAAGATCAGGTCGTCCGGGGAGGGGGTGGCCTGCTGCCAGCCGACGCCGTACAGCAGCAACTGGGCGGCGGAGTGGTAGTTGAGGATGTAGGTGAAGCGCACCCGCCCGGCGAGGGCGTCGACGGCCCTGGTCTCGGGCTCGGACTGGGCGCTCGGCCCCCGGTAGACCAGGCTGGCCGGGTTGTCGGAGGAGCCCTCGTTGTCGTAGCCCCACTTGTAGGCGAAGTTGCGGTTCAGGTCGACGCCGTCGGCGCTGGTGGTCCGCCCGTCGCCGTTGTTGTCACGGAGGTTCTTGCGCCACAGGCGGTTGCCCTCGGTGAAGGTGTGGTCGTAGCCGTCGGGGTTGGCCACCGGGACGAACCAGAGCTCGGTGGTGTCGAGCAACCGGGTGATCGCGGGATCGGTGCCGTACCCGTTCAGGTGGTGCAGCAGGAGCCTGCGGGTCATCTCCGGGGTGATCCACTCCCGGGCGTGCTGGGCGGACATGTAGAGCACGGCCTTGCGGGCCCCGTCCCTGAGCTGCCGCGCGTTCTTGGTGACCTTGATCGCGGTGAGCGGCTGCCCCTTGACCGTTGTGCCGAAGTCGACGACCTTGGCGATGTCCGGTCTGGCGTTCGCCGCGCCGACGATCTGCTCGCGGATGCCCCCGGGGCCGCTGTACGGCTTGAAGACGCCGTCCCCCTTCGCGGCCTGCCGTGCGGCCTTCGCCCGCCTGACCTCGAGGGCGAGTCCGCCGGCGCGCAGCCGGTCCGCCTGGGCCGTGCCGAGGATGACCTCGACGCGGATCCGCTTGCCGTCCGCGGACCTGCTCATCCGCAGTTCCTCACGGTCCACCCCGGACGTCAGCAGCGTGTCGAGCTGCGGCTCGGTGAGCTCACCGGTGTAGACGTGTACCCCGTCGCCGCCCGCGGGCGGGGCGGGTGTCGCCGCCGCGGGTGGGGCCACGGTCAGGCCCATCACCAGGGCCGCGATGGCGAGAACCACTGATCTCGCACGTTTCATTACAACCTCCGTACATCCCCCGAAAAACAGGAATGCCCGAAATCTTTGCGGAGGCCGGGAGGGAGTCAAGATCAGGGCTTGCCAACCTTCCATGCTGGCCACATGTGGCCAATACGGAAGTCGGGTCTTCCATGAGGGCGGCGGACGTGCAAGGCCGATCGGCCGACCGGCTCCCGGCCTGGTCAGGCAGGACGAGCCAGATCAGGTCAGGTCAGGTCAGATCAAGGCGAGCCAGGTCAGGTCAGGGCGAGCAGCCGGTCGCACTCCTGCAGCAGCCGCTCGCGCAGCGGGGCGGCCCGCTCGAAGAAGTCGCGCTGGACGGCCACGTACTCCGCGCGCCCGTCGGTGGTCTCCACCTGGATCGGCCGGTATCCCAGGGCGCTCAGGTCGTACGGGCTGGCCCGCATGTCCGCAGTCCTGATGTCGCGGGCGAGCGCGAAGCAGTCGGCGACCAGCTCGCTGCCGACCAGCGGCGACAGCTTGTAGGCCCACTTGTACAGGTCCATGTTGGCGTGCAGGCAGCCCGGCTGCTCCAGCTCCCGCTGGCGCTCGCGGGTCGGCTGGATCAGGTTGAGCGGGCGGGCCGGAGCGGTGAAGAACCGGAACGCGTCGAAGTGGCCGCACCGCACCCCGCGCCGGTCGACGATCTCCTCGATCCGCTCGGGGGAGAGCCTGAGCGGGAAGGAGGCGTGCCGGATCTCGGCCTCCGGCGTCCGGTAGACCATCGCCCACTCGTGCATCCCGAAGCAGCCGAGGTGGGGCTGCCGGCTCGCGGTGGCGGCCAGCAGGTCCCTGATCCAGCCGATCACGGCCGTGCGCCGGGGCAGGACCTGATCGAGATCCAGTACGGCGCCCTCGGCGCAGTCGCGGTAGTGGGTCCCGAAGGACCGCGCCCCGGCCAGGACCACGCCGGCCCCGGGGTGCCACTGCAGCAGGCGTCCGGGACGGAAGCTGTAGTAGGTGAACAGGAAGTCCTCGACCGGGTGGGCCACCCGTTCCCGGCCACGGCGCAGATGCGGCTCGATCCAGGCCCCGACCCGGTCCCGGTGCGCCTCGTCCCGGCGCCGCCACTCCTGCTCGCTCAGCACTTCCATACCGGCATCGTAGGAAGCCCGGGGCGATGAGCGGTAAACGTCATGCCGGGACACCGATCGTCCGGGCGGCGAGCAGACCGGCGGGAGGTTCGCCAGCCGGGCGTCCGGCCGGTCGGGGCGGCGGCGCCGGGCGGTCAGCCGGTGAGGAGGCCGGCGGCGACGCCGTCGAGGAGCCAGCGCAGGCCGCGCTCGAAGTTGTCCTCCACGTCGGGGCCGTCGCCCGCGATGAGCGGCGCCAGGTGCGGGAACTCACCGCCGTCGACGAGCTCGCGCAGGTAGGGCTGGGTGAACGTCTCGCGCGGACGGTCCTTCTCGATCGTCTGCCGGATGATGAAGCCGGTGACGTAGTCCTCCACCGCGGCGAGCACCCGGTGCCTGTCCTGGGGCGTGGCGGGCAGGCCCGACAGCGCGGCCAGCGACTGCTCCAGGTGCCGCAGGCCGTTGGGGCCGACGGCCGGGTGCCGCGAGACGAGGTCGGCGATCCACGGGTGGCGCCCGGCCGCCTCACGCTCACGCCGGGTGATCATCGTGATCGCCTCCCGCCAGTCGTCCGGCAGGGCGTCCCGGATGAGCAGTTCCCCGCTGACCTCGTCCGCCATGAGATCGAGCAGGTCCTCCTTGCGTTCGATGTGGCTGTAGAGGCTCATCGTCCGCGCCCCGAGCTCGGTGGCGACGCGGCGTATCGACACCGCCGCCAGCCCCTCGGCGTCCGCGATCCCCATCGCCGCCCGCACGATCGCCTCCCGGGTCAGCGTGCTTCGCCGCCTCGCCGCCTCCCGGGCCCAGATCGGCCCCTTCACCTGCTCGCTTTCCATCCGGCCGAGTGTACGCCGTAGCGATTCGGCGCTACAGTGTACGAACTAGCGATACGCTGTAGCGCAAACCGATACGCCGTACAAGGAGTGTCATGGCGACCTCGGACACCCGGCCGGACACCGCCTTCGATCCGGCCCTGCGCCGGATCGCCCTGGCGGTGGTGCTCGGCACGATCATGACCGTCCTCGACGCGACCGTCGTGAACGTCGCGGTGGGCGTTCTCGGCCGCGAGCTGGGCGGCTCGCTGAGCACGATCCAGTGGGTGATCACCGGTTACGTGCTGGCCCTGTCCGTGACGATTCCCCTCTCCGGCTGGGCGGTGGAGCGGTTCGGCGCGAAGGCGACCTGGATCACCTCGCTGTCGCTGTTCCTCGCCGGGTCCGTGCTGTGCGGCGCGGCCTGGTCGGCCGGGAGCCTCATCGCCTTCCGGGTGGTGCAGGGCATCGGCGGCGGCCTGCTGATGCCGGTCGCGCAGACCCTGCTCGTCCGGGCGGCGGGTCCCGGACGGATCGGACGGGTGATGGCGCTGGTCTCCGTCCCGGCGATGCTCGCGCCGATCCTCGGCCCGGTGGCCGGCGGGGTGATCCTGGACCGGCTCCCCTGGCGGTGGCTGTTCCTGGTCAACGTCCCCGTCTGCGCGGTGGCCCTGGTGCTCGCCGCACGGCTGCTGCCCCGCGACGGGGAACGTCCGGCCAGGGGATGGCCGGACCTTCTCGGTCTCGCCCTGCTCTCCCCCGGTCTCGCCGCCCTGATCCACGGGCTCTCCCGGACCGGAGAGGCCGGCGGCGGTCCCGGCGATTACGTCCGGCTGTGCCCGTCCGGGCTGGAGGGCCTGCGGATAGACGGGCTCGCGC
>NZ_JBFABE010000109.1:0-13400 GCF_040640155.1 Streptosporangium sp. NPDC023615 | reverse complement strand
GAGGTGGGCGTCGAGGCGCTGATCGGCACGATGATCGAGGTGCCGCGCGCCGCGCTGACCGCCGCCCAGATCGCCGAGGCTGCCGAGTTCTTCTCCTTCGGCACCAACGACCTGACCCAGATGACCTGGGGCTTCTCCCGGGACGACGTCGAGGCCGCGTTCTTCGCGAAGTACCTGGAGCTGGGTGTCTTCGGCGTCTCCCCGTTCGAGACGCTGGACGCCGACGGCGTCGGCAGGCTCGTCGAGATCGCGGTGGAGCAGGGGCGGAGCACCCGCCCCGACCTCAAGCTGGGCATCTGCGGCGAGCACGGCGGCGACCCCGACTCGATCCACTTCTGCCACCGCGCCGGCCTGGACTACGTGTCCTGCTCGCCGTTCCGCATCCCGGTCGCCCGCCTGGAGGCCGCCCGCGCCACCCTGGCCTGCGCCGGGTCCGACACCCGCTGACCCGGCGGGCCGCCGCCCTCCCCGCGTCCCGGCGTCCCCCGCCTTGACGCCCCCGTGTCCCCACGTCCCCCGTCGGACCCCGGGCGGATGCCGCCCGGGGTCCGTACCCCCGGTAACCAGGTGTTTTCCCGCCGTTCGGCATGAGCGGAGCTTTCGCGGATAAAATCACTGCACGTATGCACCGTTACGACGAACACGACCAGGCCAGGTGGGTGCCGGAACCGCCCGGCAACCCCGGGAGAAGCCCGTTCGAGCGCGACCGGGCGCGGGTGCTGCACAGCGCCGGGCTCCGCAGGCTCGCGGCCAAGACGCAGGTCGTCGGCCCGGGGGAGACCTTCGGCGCCGGCCAGCACATCCCCCGTACCCGCCTGACCCACTCCCTGGAGTGCGCGCAGATCGGCAGGGAGATGGGCGGGACGCTCGGCCGCGACCCCGACCTGATGGAGACCGCCTGCCTGGCCCACGATCTCGGCCACCCCCCGTTCGGCCACAACGGGGAGACGGCGCTCAACGAGCTGGCGAGCGGCTGCGGCGGCTTCGAGGGCAACGCGCAGAGCCTGCGCCTGCTGACCCGCCTGGAGGCCAAGGTCGTCACCGAGGACGGCCGCAGCGCCGGGCTCAACCTGACCCGGGCCTGCCTGGACGCCGCCGTGAAGTACCCGTGGACCCGCGAGCGCAGTGCCAAGTACTGCGTCTACGACGACGACATGCCGGTCTTCGCGTGGATCAGGGAGGGGGCGCCGGAGGGGCAGGTCAGCTTCGAGGCCCAGATCATGGACTGGGCCGACGACGTCGCCTACTCCGTGCACGACCTGGAGGACGCCCTGCACTCCGGCGACGTGGTGCTCGAGGCGCTGCGCGACCCGGCGGAGCGCCGCGAGGTCTGCGCCACCACCCGCGACTGGTACGCCCCCGACGCCGAGCCCGGCGAGCTGGAGGACCTCTTCTCCCGCCTGATCACCCAACCGCTCTGGCCCCGCCACTTCGACCGTTCGCTCGCCCACCTGGCCGCCATCAAGGGCCTCACCAGCTCGCTCATCGGTCACTTCTGCAGGTCGGCCGAGGTCGCCACCCGCGAGGCGTACGGACCGGCGGCCGGGCGCTACAGCGCCGACCTGATCGTTCCCAGGGCCACCCGGCTGGAGTGCGCGCTGCTGAAGGGCGTCACCGCCCACTACGTGATGACCGGGCACGAGCACAACGCCAACCAGGCGCGGCAGCGCGAGCTCATCCACGACCTGGCCCACCAGATCATGCTGGGCGCCCCCGGCACCCTGGAGCCCGCGCTCAGGCCCGCGTTCGCCCGGGCGACCGGGGACGCCGGGCGGCTCCGCGTGGTCATCGACCAGATCGCCTCGCTCACCGACACCTCGGCGGTCGCCTGGCACCGCCACCTGTCGGGCCGCTGACCACGGTCCCGGCGCACCACGGTCCGACTCACGGTCCCGGGCCGTTCGCCCGTCCCGTCACGCCCAGCCCCGTCCCGTCACGCCCCGTCACGGACCGGTTCGGGCCGGTTCGGGACGGGGCGGCCGGGAGAAGGTCAGGGGGCCGGGCGGGGGAGGATCAGCCGATGCCGCCGTCGCCGCCCAGGGTGACCTGCTCGGGCTCCTCGGGCTTCGGCGTGGACTTCGGCCTCTTGGTGGGCTGCGGCTTGGACGCGCACAGGGTGGAGCACCGCGGGGTGGCCCCCGTCCGGTTCATCACGGCCTGCATCTCCTCCCGGGGCGAGAGGGTGGGATTGCCCGTCAGCCAGGCGTCCAGGTAGTTCCACGGATTGACCATGCCGCGGCGGACCCACCACAGCGACGGGGAGGTCTTCCAGGAGATCGCGAAGTAGAGGTTGCTGGCGGTGGAGCGCGCGTTGCCGGAATTGCCGACCTGCCCGAGCACCTGCCCCGCGGTGACGCGCACCCCCGGCCTGACCCCCTCGGCGACCTGGTCCAGGTGACCGCCCAGGTAGCGCACCCCGTCGTCGCCGACGACCGTGACGAACCGGCCCTCGCGGTCGGCGCCGCGGTCGGTCGAGGGCTTCCACCGGTTCTTGGTGTTGACCTCGTCGACCACCCCCGACACCGGCGAGACGAACGTGCAGCCCTTGCCCGCCCAGATCGTGGTCTTGGGCAGCACCAGCAGGCGGCGCTCGTAGTCGACCGAGCAGCCCCTCACCGGGAAGGCGTAGGTGTGCCTGGAGAGCTTCGGCGGCGGGACCCGCACCGGGGGGTCGGCCTTGGGACGGTCGACCGCCGTCTGCGGGACGGGGGTCGGCGTCGAGTCCGGGATGGTCGCGGTGACCGAGCCGGGCGTCCCGGCGGCGCCTCCCGCCCCGGGAACCGGGGGCGCGGTGCCGATGCCGGCCACCCCGCCCGGGGAAGCGCAGGCCCCGGTGACGAGCACCACACCGGTCACGGCGGCCAGTCGTGCCTTGTGCCCCGATCGCATGATCTCCACCCGCGTACAGTATCGAGAAATCGCTTCTACCTTTGTAACCGACGTCATGGTTGGTCACGACCTCTTCGGGAAAGTCGTCGTTCCTCCTGCCCCCGGCGCCCCTCCCGTACCGCCCGACCTGTCGGGGAGCCGGACTAGACTCGCGGCGTGGCAGGCCGGATCAGTGATGAGGACATCGCGCTCGTACGGGAGCGCTCACCGATCGCCGACATCGTGGGCGAGCACATCCAGCTCCGCAACGCGGGCGGCGGCAATCTGAAAGGGCTCTGTCCCTTCCATGACGAGAAGACCCCGTCGTTCAACGTGACCCCCACCCGGGGGTACTGGTACTGCTTCGGCTGCGCCGAGGGCGGTGACGTCATCACCTTCGTCCGGCGCCTGGAGCACCTGTCGTTCGGCGAGGCCGTCGAGCGGCTGGCCAACAGGGCGGGCGTCCAGCTCCGCTACGAGCAGGGCGGGTACGTGCCCGGCCGCGAGCAGGGCGAGCGCAGCCGCCTGATCGAGGCGCACCGGGCGGCGGCGGAGTTCTACGTCTCGAAGCTGTCGGCCCCCGACGCCGCGCCCGGACGCCGCTTTTTGTCCGAGCGCGGCTTCGAGAGGGTCGACGCCGAGCGGTTCGGCGTCGGGTACGCCCCGGCCGAGTGGGAGGCGCTCGCCCGGCACCTGATGGGCCGGGGCTTCACCGCCGCCGAGCTGATCAAGGGCGGGCTGGCCAAGGAGGGGCGGCGCGGCCCGATCGACCGGTTCCGGGGGCGGCTGGTCTGGCCCATCCGCGACATCACCGGCGACGTCATCGGTTTCGGCGCGCGCAAGCTGAACGACGCCGAGGACGGCCCGAAGTACCTGAACACCCCCGAGAGCCCGCTCTACCACAAGAGCGAGGTCCTCTACGGCATCGACCTGGCCAAACGCGAGATCTCCAAGCGCTCCCAGGCGGTGATCGTCGAGGGCTACACCGACGTGATGGCCTGTCACCTGTCCGGCGTGCCGACGGCGGTGGCCACCTGCGGCACCGCGTTCGGCGAGGAGCACATCAAGGTGCTCAGGAGGCTGCTGCTCGACCAGTCGGGCTCGCACGGCGAGGTGGTCTTCACCTTCGACGGCGACGCGGCGGGCCAGAAGGCGGCGCTGCGCGCGTTCGCCGACGAGCAGAAGTTCGTCACCCAGACCTTCGTGGCGGTGCAGGCCGACGGGCTCGACCCGTGCGACCTGCGCGTCCAGCACGGCGAGGCGGCCGTGCGGGATCTGATCGCGGCCAGGGAGCCGCTGTTCGCGTTCGCCATCCGCAGCGTGATCTCCAAGTTCGACGTGAGCACCAACGAGGGCCGGCTCTCCGCCCTGGACGCCGCCGCCCCGATCGTGGCGGGCATCAAGGACAGGTCCCTGCGCCAGCTCTACGCCGTCGACCTCGACCGGTGGCTGGGGTTCAACAACGAGCGCTTCGTGATCGACCGGATCGCCGAGATCTCCGCGGCGGCCCAGCCGCGCGACCGGCGTCCCGCGGGCCCGCGCAGGGTCGCCGACCTGACCGACCCCGGGGTCCGGACCGAGGCCGAGGTGCTGCGGCTGGCCGTGCAGCGTCCCGCGCTGCTCGGCCCCCGCTTCGAGGCGGTGGGCCCGGAGGCCTTCACGCTCCCCGAGCACGTGGCCCTCTACCGGCTGATCGTCGACTGCGGCGGCACCGCCGCGGCCGGGCAGGGCGGCCGCGAGTGGGTCGACCTGCTGCTCGGCAAGGCGGAGGACTCCCTGCGGGGGATGGTCACCCGGTTCGCCGTGGAGGAGCTCCGGGCCGACCTGGCGAGCGAGGAGCGCTACGCCTCGGCCATGATGGCCGCCCTGGAACTCGTCTCGGTGGCACGGGCCATCGAACAGCTCAAGTCACGGATGCAGCGGACCAACCCGGTCGAGGAGCAGCAGGAGTACAACCGGCTGTTCGGCGAGCTGGTCGCGCTGGAGCAGCAGCGGCGCGTCCTCAAGGAGCGCACCGCCGCGAGTTGACGGCGTAATGGGCTTTAATATCCAGCCGGTGATTCCACCAAACCCTAATAAGGTCTCGATCCTATAAGGAACACGGCCTTACCTTCGGTGACAAAAATAGGTCTGCCATTTTGGGGAGCCAATACAGCAGACTGTCTCCCGTGGGTGCATCGGTGCTGCCAAGTGGGCCGCCATCGGTAGACCAGGTGGCCGACCTCGTCGCGAAGGGAAGAGAGCGCGGAAGCGTCACGGTCGATGACGTGGCCGCCGCTCTCGACAAATCCGAGCTGCCGTCCGACGCGCTTGAACGCGTCGTGCGCATGCTCACCGAGCACGGAGTGGAGGTCCTCGAGCCCCAGGGCGACGAGGAGCCCGCCCGGCCCGATGAGGAGGATGTCGGTAAAAGGGCGCCGACCAGCGATCTCGTCCGCATCTACCTGCGAGAGATCGGTCGGGTGCCCCTGCTCACGGCCGAGGAGGAGGTGGAGCTCGCCAAGTCGATCGAAGCGGGCCTGTTCGCCGAGGACAAGCTGACCGGCGTCGTCTCACGCCTGGGCTTCCCGGAGTTCAGGGAGCTCGTCTGGCAGGGAACGCGGGCCAAGCAACGGCTGATCGAGGCCAATCTTCGCCTGGTGGTGTCAATCGCCAAAAGATATGTGGGACGCGGCATGCTCTTCCTGGATCTCATCCAGGAGGGCAACCTCGGGCTCATCCGTGCGGTGGAGAAATTCGACTACACGAAGGGCTACAAGTTCTCCACATACGCCACCTGGTGGATTCGCCAGGCGATCACCAGGGCGATCGCGGACCAGGCGCGCACCATCCGGATCCCGGTGCACATGGTCGAGACGATCAACAAACTGGTGCGGGTCCAGCGCCAGCTCCACCAGGACCTGGGCCGTGAGCCCGCTCCCGAGGAGATCGCGCTGGAGATGGACCTGCCGATCGACCGGGTGATCGAGATCCAGCGGATCGCCCAGGAGCCGGTCTCGCTCCAGTCCCCGATCGGTGAGGAGGACTCCGACCTCGGGGACTTCATCGAGGACGCGGACGCGGTCGTGCCGATGGAGGCAGCCGCCTTCATCATGCTGCAGGACCAGCTCGACGACATCCTCGCCACCCTGTCGGACCGGGAGCAGCGCATCATCCAGTTGCGCTTCGGGCTCGCGGACGGGCATCCCAGGACGCTGGAGGAGGTCGGCAGGGAGTTCGGGGTGACGCGCGAGCGCATCCGGCAGATCGAGTCGAAGACCCTCGCCAAGCTGCGCCACCCGACCAGGGCGCAGATGCTTCGCGACTACCTCGACTGAAGGCGCCGCCACCTCGTCCGAGGCGCCGCCCCGGCGTCCAGGCAGGGCCGGTGACCCGGCTTCCACCGGGTCACCGGCCCTTCGGGTGCCGTCCGCGCGGTCACCCTCGGGCGTATCGGACCGGTCCCGACCCGGTTCCGGGCTGTTCTCCGGGACGATACAGGCGCAGACTGGGCGGATGGAGTCGCGAGCGGCGGTCGACGACGCCGCACTGGGACGCGAGGCGTGGGCCGTGCTCGACGCGAACTGGACGGGCTCCGCCACCGTCCCCGCCCCCGGCCTCTACCCCCACCAGTGGAACTGGGACTCCACCTTCGTGGCGATCGGCCTGGCCCGCTGGGACACCCGCAGGGCCGGCACCGAACTGCTCAGCCTCCTGGCCGGGCAGTGGAGCAACGGCATGGTGCCGCACATCGTCTTCCGGCCCGTCCGGGCCGAGGCCTACTTCCCCGGCCCGTCGGTATGGCGCTCGCGGGACCACCGGTCAGCCCCCAACGGGGTGGGCACCTCCGGGCTGACGCAGCCGCCCCTGCACGCGCTCGCGCTGTGGTGGATCTGGCGGTACGCGACCGACCGCGACACCGCCACGGCCCTGGTACGCAGGCTCTACCCGATGCTGGTCGCCCAGCACGACTACCTCGCCACCGTCCGGGACCTCGGCGGAGGGGGGCTCGCCGCGATCGTCCACCCCTGGGAGTCGGGCATGGACGACAGCCCCGTCTGGGACGCCCCGCTGGAGGCGGTGCCGCCGGCCGGCACCCCCTACCGGCGGGCGGAGTCCTCCGAGGGGCGTCCGGGCGGCCATCAGGACCGCTACGTCGCGCTCGCCCTGCGCTACCGCGACTCCGGCTACGAGGCGGCCTACCTGCGCGACGAGCACCCGTTCGCGGTCGAGGACCCGATGTTCAACGGGATCTGGCTCGCCTCCTGCCAGGCCCTGGCCGAGCTGGCGCCGGTGGCGGGCGCGGACCCGGGCCCGCACCGGGTGGCGGTGGAGCGGATCCGCGCGGCACTGCTGGAACGCCTCTGGGCCGACGGTCTCTTCCGCGCCCGGGACCTGCGCGGCGGAGGGCTCAGCCCCGTCTGCACGATCGGCTGTTTCGGGCCGCTGCTGGACCGGGAACTGCCCGCCGACCACGTCGCGGAGCTGGTGGGGGTGCTGGAGTCGCCCCGCTTCATGGGGGCCGCAGGCTACCCGGTGCCCAGCTGCGAGATCCGCGCCCAGGAGTTCGACCGGTCCTGCTACTGGCGCGGGCCGTCCTGGGTGAACACCAACTGGCTGCTGCGCCGGGCCGCGGCCGTCCACGATCTGGCGGGGCTGGTCCGGGTGCTCGGGGCGAGCACCCTGCGCCTGGTACGGCAGGCGGGTTTCCGCGAGTGCTTCGACCCCTTCGACGGCAGCGGCCGGGGCAGCCGGGACTTCTCCTGGTCGGCGGCGCTCACCCTGGACCTGCTCGCCGATACCGTGGAGGGATGAGGCTCTTCAACCGCATGCCCGCCGAGGTCCGCGCGGCCGTCGTCCCGGGCGACCGGGTGCTCACCTACGCCGAGGGGCCGGGCGGCCACGTGATCGCCACCGACCGGGCCCTGTACCTGGGAGGCGCGCGCCTTCCCTGGTTCCAGGTGGATCGCGGCATGTGGGACGAGGAGGGGCTGACGGTCGTCACCACGGACGGGCGCTCGCACCGGGCCCTGCTGCCCGAGCCGGGACGGATCCCCGAGACCGTACGCGAGCGGGTGACGGCCTCGATCGTCGTCAACCAGTACGTCCCGCTGGACGCCCGGGGGGGAGTGCGGCTGGTGGCCAGGAAGGCCGACGCCGACAGGCTGGTCTGGGAGTTCGTCTTCGACGCCGGTCTCGACCCGGAGGACCCGGGCCTGCGCGCCCTGGCCGAGCAGGCGCTGGAGGAGACGCGCCGCAGCTTCGGCGTCTGAGCCGGGCCCGCCGGGGCCGCCGGGGCCTCGTGCCTGACGGGTACGGTGAACCTCGCCCCGGACGGGCACGGCGAAGGCGGACCTCGGCCCTGACGGGCACGGCGGGCCTCACCCCTGGCGGGCACGGCGAAAAGGCCCCCGGAGGGGCCTTCCCGGCCCGCGGGCCGCTTCCCGGCCCGCGGGCCCGGAAGCGGCGCCTGCCGGTCAGTAGGGCGCGGACGTCTTCTGGTTCTCCGGCCAGCCGGTGCCGGTCTCGTCCGCCTCGTCGCCGTGCCAGCCGTTGGTCGGCTTCAGGAACGGCAGCCGGTTCTTGGCCACGTCGCTGACCTTGTCCTTCGCCACACCGGTGGCCTTGGAGACCTTGGAGCCCACCAGGCCGGCGGTCTCCTGCACGGACGGGTTCTCCGAGACCCGCTGGGCAAGCTGCTTGATCTGCTCGTAACGCTCCCGCCCGGCACGGGTCCCCAGGACGTAACCGGCCGCGAATCCCACACAGAACATCATCCGATAACGCATGTCCACCTCCACAAGCATGTTCCGCCGGACCCCGTGATGCGATCACCTGCGGATCGCCACTCGTCCCGCCCCTACCCCGGAGTATCGATGCGACACACACCCATGGAGTGCGCTAATCTATTCCTGCGCCGCAAGGAACGGGGAACATCCGCTCCGACCAGCGCAAAGCGCGATCCCGTGTAGCTCAATCGGCAGAGCAGCCGGCTGTTAACCGGCAGGTTATAGGTTCGAGTCCTATCGCGGGAGCCATCACGAAGGCCCCGGAAGCCCAGCTTCCGGGGCCTTCGCCGTTCGTATCCCGATTCAGCGGACAAACCACGGCGAATCACAGAAAATAAGATCGCCGTGCCCGGGACCCCGTGATCGCAGCGGGTGGACCGGCGCGGCTGCCGCGGACCACACCGATCGCAGCGGGGAAGGGCCGCCGCGTTCAGGGCACCGTGCCGCCCGGAATGGCCCCGTGCCCGTGAGCCACATTGGGTGGTTTTGCTGTGCTCACCTGGCGAAGATCCCGACATCGTGCCCCGGATCCGGTCCATGCCGTCCCCGAGACGCCCCCGGCGGTCGTGCGGGCCCCGTCCGAGGAGAGGGCCGGGGCGGACGTGGAGACCGCGGCCGAGGACTATCTGAGGTTGTTCCACGCGGAGAATCCCGGGGCAGGTGACCCGCGGGAGCGGCTGCGCGAGGTCCGGCGGGAGATCGCACGGACCGGTACGTACACGCACACCCCCGACGAGCTGGTCTTCGGCGCCCGGGTGGCCTGGCGCAACAGCGGCAGGTGCATCGGCCGGCTGTACTGGCGCTCGCTGCGGGTGCGCGACCGGCGGTACGTCACCACGGCCGAGGGCGTCGCGGTCGAGTGCGTGAACCACCTGCGGGACGCGGCGCCGGCCCGCCGGATCCGCCCGACGATCACCGTCTTCGCCCAGGACCGGCCGGGAACCCCCGGGCCCCGGATCTGGAACGAGCAGCTCATCCGGTACGCCGGCTACCGCATGGCGGACGGTTCCGTCGTCGGGGACCCCCGCTACACCGACTTCACCGCGACGCTGCGCGAGCTGGGCTGGCCCGGCGGCCCCGGAAGCCCGTTCGACGTCCTGCCGCTGGCGATCTCGGTGGGGGACGGCCCGCCGCTGCTCTCCACGCTCCCCGGTGACGCCGTGCTGGAGGTGCCGATCTCGCATCCGGTGCACGCCTGGTTCGAGGAGCTGGGACTGCGCTGGCACGCCGTTCCGGTGATCTCGAACATGTGCCTGGAGATCGGCGGGGTCTGCTACCGGGCGGCGCCGTTCAACGGCTGGTACATGGGCACCGAGATCGGCGCCCGCAACCTGGCCGACGCCGGACGCTACGACCTGACGCCGTTGATCGCGCGGCGTCTGGGACTGGACACCCGCAGCGAGCGCTCGCTGTGGCGGGACTACGCCCTGGTGGAGCTGAACGCCGCGGTCCTGCACTCCTTCGGGCGGGCCGGGGTGACGATGACCGACCACCACACCGAGTCCCGGCACTTCCTGAAGCACCTGGAGCGCGAGGAGAAGGCCGGCCGGGTCTGTCCGGCGGACTGGAGCTGGATCGTTCCGCCGATGTCGGCCTCGGTCACCCCGGTGTTCCACCGCTACTACGAGGACCGGCTGCTCATGCCGAACTTCGTCCACCACCCCGACTCCCTGGAGCGCGGGCTCGGCCGCGGGGGAGGGTGGGGAGGCTGACCCACGGCCCGCGGAGGGCCTGAGGCCGACCGGGGAAGGGCCGGGAGGTCGATCCGCGGAGGCCGGAAGGTCGGGAGGCCGGAAGGTCGGGAGGCCGGTCCGGAGGATCGGGAGGCCGGCCGGAGGTGTGCCGGACCTCCGGCCGGCCCGGCCCTGCTGACGCCGGACCGGGAAGGGTGTAGAACGATATTCTGTAACCTCCCGCCGGAGGTTCTCGTGCGGGAGCCCCCCGGGGCTCCCCGAAGGGAGGCGGAATGGTCGATCTGGTGCTGTCGTCGATCGAGCGGGGTGTGCTGACGCTGACGTTCAACCGGCCGGACCGGCTGAACGCCTGGACCGACGACATGGGCCGGCGCTACTTCGACCAGCTGGCCGAGGCCGAGAAGGACCCCGGGGTGCGGGTGATCGTCGTCACCGGCGCGGGGCGGGGCTTCTGCGCGGGCGCGGACTTCCAGACGCTCGCCGCCCTCCAGGACGGTTCCTACTCCGCCGAGCCCGACAGTCGTCCCACCACCTTCCCGACCACGATCCGCAAGCCGGTCATCGCCGCCGTCAACGGTGCCTGCGCCGGGCTCGGCATGGTCCACGCCCTGGTGTGCGACCTGGTCTTCACCGCGGACGAGGCCAAGTGGACCACCGCGTTCGCCCGGCGCGGCCTGATCGCCGAGTACGGCCTGTCCTGGATCCTGCCGCGCCTGGCGGGCCAGGCCGCGGCCATGGACCTGCTGCTGTCCGGCCGTACCTTCACCGGCGCCGAGGCCCGCGAGCTGGGCCTGGCCAACCGGTCGGTGCCCGGGGAGAGCCTGATGGAGGAGACGCTGGCCTACGCGAGGGAGCTGGCCACCCACAGCTCGCCGGCCTCGATGGCGGTGATCAAGCGCCAGGTCTGGGGTGACTGGCAGCAGAGCCTGGAGTCCTCGGAGTCGGCGGCCGTGCGCCTGATGGTCGACTCCTTCTCCCGGCCGGACTTCGTGGAGGGCGTGGCCAGTTTCGTCGAGCGCCGCGCCCCCGGGTTCCCGCCGCTGTAGGCGGGTCCGCCGGGCCGCACGGGGCCCGGCGGACCGCGCGCGGGATCCGCCGATCCGGACGGGGGTCAGGTGACCAGGGAGAGCCAGTGCGGGGCGGCGCCGAAGGGGGCCGTGCCCGAGGTGACCGCCTCCATCAGCCAGGCGGCCGAGGCGCGGGCGTTCTCCACCACCTCGGGCGGGTACCCGTAGCGGACCCGGTGCTCCTCGAACTCGTCCTCGTCGTCCAGGAAGATCCGCCTGGTCCGGCCCTTCGGCACGTCACGGCGGGTCCGGATCACGTCGAGGTCGAGGTCGATCATGGTGACCTCGCCGTCACGCCACTGCGGCACGGTGGAGATGTCGCAGTAGAGCTCGTGCTTGTTCGGGGCGGCGTTGAAGGCGGCCGTCCACCACGCGTCGCGGGGGAAGAGCATCACGAAGGGGGTGGGCCAGAACACGGCGGGCCCGTCCCCCTTGTGGCCGCTGGAGCCTGCCGCGCAGCCCGTCCACACCCCGTGTTCGTCCTCGCCGAGCAGCAGGCCGCGGTGGTGCCAGTGCAGCGATCCGTCGTACTTGCGGTAGACCACGTTCACGATCTCGTAGGACATCCCCCGACAGTAGGGCTTGACAGTCATCCATGCATTTCCTACCTTTTAAATAGGTTAAATGCGTCGATGTGAGACCCCGGCCGATTGACGGGCGCCCCTTCCGTCGCGAGGGGCGCCTCCGGGGAGGACCCGGCGGCACGGTCGGCGTGCCGCGAACGCGACCCCCGCGGGGGCCGCCGAGACGCGCACGGGAGTGCCACATGTCGCAGAGCGCCACACCGGAACCCGGCCCTTCCGGGTTCGCCGACCTCGCGGGTCTCGACCCGGACGGCGTCCCCGCCGGAGAGCCGGTGATCGTGAAGGGGACGGGGCCGGCCCTGGCCGGTCTGCTGGCGCCGCTCACCTCGGGCAGGGGCGGCCGGTTCGTCCACGGGTACGACGGGGAGCGGGTCTACCTGCCCGGCGGGCGCGAGCCCCTGCTCCACGTGGGCTCGGAGCGCGGCGTGCCGTACCACCCCGGGTTCGCCCATCCCTTCGGCGGCGCCGAGCCGCCGGTGCCGCGCTTCCTCACCCGCGAGACGCTGGGCGCCGGGCCGTGGAACTTCCGCCGCGACGTCTGGCCCCTGGTGGCCAAGGAACTCGCCTTCGCGTACTACCACGAGCTCATCACCGCCCGTCCGGAGCGGGCGCGGTCGACCTGGGAGGAGTTCGAGGAGGCCTTCGCGGGGGAGGAGTGGGGCAGCCTCGCGATGCGCAGACTCGTCCGCGCCGCCGTCCCCCGCCACCCGGACCGGCTCGACCTCGACCGCCTCGACCGGCCGCTGCACGGCATCAGGTTCGGCGACCTGCCGGGGATGGGGAAGTGGATGCGCGGCTACCTCGCCGCCGTCCTGGAACGGCGCTCCGACCCGGCGCGCAGCGCCGACCACGCGATGGTCCTCGCCCTGCTCTCGGTCCGCGCCGTCCTCGCCGAGGCCGGCGTGTCCGACCCGTGGTTCCGGGAGTTCTCCGACCATCTCGCCGGCGGCCCGCCGGCGTCGCACCTGGAGGAACTGCGCGCCCTGGCCGCCGCCGGGGTGGTCACCTTCCTGGGCGCCGATCTCAAGGTCGACCGGTACGAGGGGCGCTGGCGCGCGCAGACCTCCACCGTCCCGGGCGGCGTGACCGCCGCCGTTCTCGTCGACACCGGCCGTCCCGCGTGGTCGCCGGACAGCACACCGGTCCCGGCCCCCGGACCGGACCCGTGGACCAGGACGCCGCGCAGGAGACCGGCGGCGAGGACCGAGGCGAGATTCTCCAGGATCCTCGCGGCGACACCGGTGTGGGGCCGCCACCCGACCTGACCCGTGACCGGGCCGTACGAGCCGTGCGGGACTCCCGGTCGTAACGGGACAGGGGCCGGTGGCGTGACCGGACCGGGCGGGGGCGAAGGGGTGCGCCTCCCGCGGACTCCAGGTCGGCCCTGCGGTGCTGGGCGGCCCTGCGGTTCTGCTCGTG
>NZ_JBFABE010000108.1:0-13499 GCF_040640155.1 Streptosporangium sp. NPDC023615 | reverse complement strand
TCCACGCTCGGTGGCGGCGTCGATGGCGCCGCGGTAGGCGTTCCACCAGGTCGTGTTGGCCACGGTGTGGGTGTTGATGGGCAGCCGGACGGTGTTGACCCCCATGGTCGAGGCCATGTCGTCGTAGAGGGCGTTGGCCTTGGCCCGGACCGTCGCGTTGCTGTCGGACTGGCTCAGGCCCTGCACGACGAGCGTGCCGGTGCTGAAGTTGTCACCCAGCACGGCCCAGTTCATGCCTCGGAACTGGCTGGTGGCGGCGTCGGCCGACGGCGCGGAGACGACCAGGCCCGCCATCGCGGCGAGCGCGGTCACCAAAAAGGTGATCAGCAGCCGGCGCGACGGCCGAGCGCTCCGCGGCGGTCCTGACGAGGAACCATCGGGCGCCGTGATCAGTGCCATGAGATGTCCAATCACTAGATCTGAGTTCCTGGGTCAAACCCCCGGCCGGCGTGACGACCGGGTCGTACTGGTTCGGGAGCGTCCGGTCGAGACCGTCGCAGCTCGCCTTCAGGTGGAGGGCGCAGCCGTCACCGGGCCGGTTCGGCCCCCCTCCGAGGCGGCCCATGACACGGGGCCCGGCACGGGCCCGGCACGGGGCCGCCGACGGCGCCGCGGCGATGCGGACGCCGCCGCCCGGCAGGGCCGTCGGCTACATGACGGTGGCGACGGCCTCTTGACGCAGGGACACCGCGGGCATCCTTTCCGGGGATCGGTGAGGGGACGGCGAAGGGCGACATCACAGCCGCGCACTCACGGCGAGACCTCAGGGGCGATGGGACACATCGGTGACACACAAACAATTGTTAGCGTTAACATTTTCGCGTACACGTTGTTCCGGTGTGATCGGCGACGGGGCGACCGATTCCCGGCGGAGGACCGGCGATCGGGTCGCGCCCACGTTTCCGTCACGTTTCCGCAAAGTGTTCAAGGTTCACGGGCGGGATGTCAACATCTCGCTACAGAAAACTCATCTCCGCGCAGTCAACACGCCCGGAGGGGACGGGCCCCTCCGGGCGGTTCGCACCTGGTTCCCGAACCGCGGGGACACGCGGTCCGGGAACCGCCGGACGGGGGCTCAGTGGGCGACGCGGACGGAGGTGGGGATGCTCCAGGGGCCGCAGTCGGAGCCGAACGTGCCGCGGTCGCAGCCCTGGACGACGAAGGCGAACCTGTTGACCTCGTGCCCGTTGGTGGTGCCGCACACGTCGCCGTCGCAGTACGGCGTCATGACGTACTGCCCGCTCCACGGGGTCAGGCGGCCGACCTCGACCTGGGTGGCCCTGCCCCCGTCCTTGCTCCAGCGGACGTTGAAGAAGTCCCAGTCACGCCCCAGGCCGCTCCACTTGAAGACGATCTTGTTCCCCTTCTCGTACACGCGCACCAGGGTCCCGTCGCCCAGGTTCGGAGACCAGACGATCTTGCCGTTGCGGAAGGTCTGCCAGGATCCGCGCTTGTCCGGGTAGCCGAACTCCTTGCTCGTGGGGCAGCCGTAGACGCTGCTCCGGCCGCCGTTGGAACGCCACAGCCCGCCGATCAGGCTGCCCGCGGGCGCCACCAGCGAGGCGTCGCACGCGCCACGAGCGGTCGCGGCCCGCGCGCCGGCCGGTACGGCGAGAACGGTGGCGCCCGCCGCGACGGCGACGGCGAGACCGAGAAGTGAACGGGAGGTGCGGCCCATGGGAGCGGTCCTTTCGAGCGGGATTCGCTGTTGCTCCTCATATGTACGACCGGCCGCTTTCACCACGGCGTCCATACCTTGAGAATGGCTTGCAGGACGCTGTTCCGATATCGCGACCAGGCGTTTCCCTTTCCTCGCGGGATTTCCGGTGTCGATAGGGTGAGGCGCATGACGAACGCTCCTTCACGTGTTCTCGTCCTGGGCGGGACCGGCAAGACCGGCAGCCGTGTCGCCTCCGCGCTGCGCCGCCGCGGTGTCGACCCCGCCGTGGCCTCGCGCCGGGGCCCGGTCCGCTTCGACTGGGCCGACCGCTCGACGTGGGAACCGGCCCTGGAGGGCGTCGGTGCCGTGTACGTGGTCGACTCCCAGGGCCCGGACGCGCCGGAGGAGGTCCGCGCGTTCGCGGACCTCGCCGCCGGCGCCGGGGTACGGCGCCTGGTCCTGCTGTCCTCCCGCACCTTCGGCGAGATGGGCGAGGAGTTCCTCGCCACCGAGCGGGCCGTCAGGGAGTCGGGGACGCGGTGGACGATCCTGCGCCCGGCCTGGTTCTCCCAGAACTTCACCGAACTGGACTTCATCGCCTCCCCGCTGAACGACACCGGCGAGCTGCGGCTGCCCACCGGCGAGGGCCGGGAGGCGTTCGTCGACCTGGAGGACCTCGCCGAGGTGGCGGCGACGGCGCTCACCGAGGACGGGCACGCGGGGCGCACCTACGTCCTGTCCGGCGCGCGGTCCCTCAGCTTCGCCGAGGCGGTCGGCGAGATCGCCCGCGCGTCGGGCCGTGCTCTGCGCTTCGTCCCGATCAGCGAGGACGCCTACCGTGACGAGCTCACCGCCGCGGGATACCCGGACGCCGAAGCGGACGAGATGATCGCCGTCCTCCGCCACATCCGCCTGGAGCGCGGCTGGGAGCCGACCGACGGCGTCCTGGAGGCGCTGGGCCGCCCACCCCTCGACTTCGCCGACTACGTCGCCCGGACCGACTTCGGCACCGGCTGACCACGCCGGGCCGGCATCCCCGCCACCGGGTCACGGCACCCGGAGCCCCTCGGTCTCGGAGCGGCCGCCCGCGAACCCCGCGTCGATCGCAGGTTCCTCGGCTCCTCGTGGAAACCACGACACCAGAAGATCGCCCCCAACGAGGAAAGGGCGCATTCGCACGACATCTTCCCGTCCTGCCGAGCGGCGTCGACCGGCGGCAAGGCGTAGCGGCCCGAACGGGCGAAACCCCATGAATGTGGTAATCCAAACCTCCTCTTCGACGCCGGGAATGCAAGGGTTTATCGCGAACAAAAGGCCACTTGCTGCTGATTCTTCCGTTCATGCACCGTGCG
The DNA here is from genome assembly GCF_040640155.1 of Streptosporangium sp. NPDC023615. Taxonomy (NCBI): domain Bacteria; kingdom Bacillati; phylum Actinomycetota; class Actinomycetes; order Streptosporangiales; family Streptosporangiaceae; genus Streptosporangium; species Streptosporangium sp. NPDC023615. The sequence continues at coordinate 10,487 of NZ_JBFABE010000108.1, read as the reverse complement.
ACGATGAAGGACGAGGTCCACTCACCCGTCCATGTTCTTCCTGAACGCGCGAGAACCCTTTGCCGGGGGCCGGATGAAAACATAGGCTGGCATTTCCACGCCTGCGTTCTCACCGACCACGCTGGAGTCCGCCGTCCCATGGCCCACCCCTATCCGTCACCGGCCCCCGCCGTCACCGGTCCGACCGGCGGCTCCCAGGCGCACCCCCCCGCCTCCGCATCCCCGTCCGGGTCGCCCGCGCCCACCCCCGCGCCCGCGCCCGTCCCTCCACCGCCCGCGCCCTCGTCCGGCGACGAACCACGTCCACCGTCCACCAAGCCCGCATCCGGTCCGCAGCCCCTTCCACACCCGCCCTCGACCACGGCACCGACCACGCCACAGGGGGTGAGCGGCGGGTTCTCCGGCATCGACCCCACCGCGATGGACGCCTTCGAGCGCGGGCTCGGCCGGACGCAGGACGCCATCGGCAACGGCGAGCCCCGAATCCGCGCGGCCCTGGAAAAGCTCGACCTGGACACCTCGGCGCTGGGCGCGCTGCGCGAGACACGCACCTGGATCGGCTCCAGCCGTCCCGATCTGCGGCGGCGCAGCGAGGTGATCCGCTCCGAGCGCACCGAGTGGGGCGCCTCCGGTCTGCCCGGCGGCCTGGCCGCCTTCGACGAGTCCCTTTACGGCAAGGCCTCGGGCGACCCTGACGTCTACGGCGCCGCCGTCAAGCTGACCGAGGCCGCCAAGAAGGGTGAGATCGACGCCAAGACCGTGGCGGCGCTGGAGAAGCGCACGGGTGAGGTGACCTTCACCGCCGCGCTGCTGACCGCGGTGGGGGCGGCGACGTTCCGCGAGGCGATGGCGGAGGCTGCGGAGAACCCGCGCGACAGGAAGTCACAGCGGGTGCAGGCCGCCCTGGGCAAAGCCCTGGGCACGGCGAGTCCCAGGCTGGACAAGGCCTGGCGCGACGCCTTCACCGCCGAGTCCAAGGATCACTGGCAGCAACGGCGCAACTATCAGGCGATCAGCCTGTCCCTCAGACACGGCACCTTCGCCACCACCTTCCTGGTCGACATCGCCAGGAAGGTGGACAAGGCCAAATACGTCAGGGCCGTGGAGCCGCAGGCCGTCATCGACGTGATGAACGCCCTGGGCCGTCACCCCGAGGCGGCCCAGGACTTCTTCGTCGGCGACCCCACCGCCCTGAAGCGCCATCTGACCCAGGGCAGGATGAACGACGGTGGCGCGGCCCTGGGCAAGGCCCTCGAAGCCGCGATGCTCCACTTCCGCGACCACTCCGGCAGCCCCGGCAACCCCTCACGCGGCTACTGGTCGGCCAAACTCGCCTCCGAGTTCATCCACCTCGAAGCCGCCCGCATCAAGGACGGCCGGCCTCCGGACTCCGCCGTGCAACCCACCTTCACCGGCCTCGTACTGTCCGAGTACATCCGGGACGTCAACCACGTCGCCGACCTTGGCCAAGACGAGTTCGTACCTGGTGTCCGAAGGGCAGACAACCTCGCCATTCCCGGCCAGGACCCCTGGGGGGCACTGTTCAGCAAGACAGAGTTGCGCCGGGTGATGAAAGAGGCGTTCGCGGACTCCAAAGCGTTCTCCCTTGTGACCACCGCTCAGACGGCGTTCGCTGGATGGCTCCTAGACAATGCCGCCCAGAAAACGGACATCAAGCAGAGGAACGACGCGCTCCTGTCCGGCGCGAGACAAATCGGCGCAGGATTCGGCCTGATCACCGACTCGGCCGAATTGATCAAAATCGAGGACGGCAAGAAACTAGACCAAGCACAGAAGCGAAACGTGAAGGCCCTCATGGCAACACTCAACAGCGGCCTTGCCTTTCTACATGGGGGCGCATGGCCCATCGCGGCCGGTGTCGTGGGGTCGTGGACAGGACTGGCCGAGGACCTCGTCGAAGGAGAGGCAGAGAGTGATGCCCGTGAGGCCGCCAACGCCACCGTCGACCGAACCCGGAACCTCGTTCGCGACCTCACTGCCCGGGCCATGCTCAAGCATGGCCTGTTCGGTTCCGCTGAACCCGCCGCCGCCACACATCCCTGGGCCTCGCTGGAAGACCTTGAAGCGGGTGGCGACCCTCGCGACAATCCCAACAACTTCCTCAAGGATGACGGCCGGACGCTCATGACCAAGGACGAGATGATCGACGAGAAAGCCCTCAATGCCACTGACAAGGGGCGCAGAATCGAGGCTTACAACCGATGGCGCAGCGGACCGGCGGGACAGGCTTGGCGAGATGTCGAGAGTCGCCTGGACCAGGGATTTTCCGATGGTTTCGGCAAGTACGAATGATGAACAGACCCCTCGTTCTGCTCGTGGCATTGATGTGCATGCTGCCCTTGTCTGCCGCCTGTCAGAACGAAGAAGCCACTCCGATCGACCGCACCCCATTACCAGCCTTGGCCGCCCCGCCATACATCTGCGAACACATTCCGCTGAAGGCCGTGGAGTTGATGACCGGCACACGTAACCCGCTGGTTCGCGGTCACTTTAATCTCACAAGTGACGACATCCCGAACACAGGGGTCTGCGTGGTCCGCCGGAGAACCGACCAGGAGAACGTCCTCGTGATCGACCTGTCGTCTGGAAATGACCGAGCGGCGATCCAGGAGTATCTCGATGACGGTGCCGCGCCTCTGCCGGGGATCGTTGCCGGCGCCATTGGCGCTTACTCCCGGCCAAAGAACAGCGAGAACAACTCCGCGTACGCTCACCTTGTCCGAGGCGAGACCAGGGTCTCGGTTCAGTTGGAGATCGGCGTCGAAGGACGGGACAACGCCGCCGATGTGGCGGCGATGATGAAATTGATCGCGCCGAAGCTGCTCACCCAGACAACCGCCCCGTCGGCGAGCCCTTCGGCGAAGGCCGACTCCCCCGTGAAGGACTGACCGGACCATGGCCGAGATGGTGCCCAATCCGCTCCACAGAGCCCTGGGAGAGACGCTCCGGACGGTCGAGCCGCTGCTGGAGGAGGTCGAGCAGACCATCGAGACGCCGTTCCGGGCCTTTCACTCCGGCAAGGTCTGGAACGGCCCGGCGGCCAAGCGCTTCGAGGAGCAGCTCACCCATCACCGCACCCGTGTCCGCAGCTCGGGCGACAAGATCGTCTCTGACCTGCGTCAGGCCCTGGCCCGTACCCCGCAGCAGGTCACCGAAGAGGAGGCCAAGACCATCAAAGCCCGCTACGGCCTCCCCTGATCCCCAGAACCAGCCACCCCGGGGATGCCGCAGGAGCACCGCGGCGTGGGCGGCTCCCCCGTACCCGGCCCCGCAAGGCCCGAAGCCCGGCCCTGCGCTCCTTCCCGCGGGGGCGCTTCAGCTACGGCGACTCCCCGAGCCTCCCCGCGCCGAGGCTTCAGCGCCGGCGCGCACGCTGGGCGGCCGGAGACGGAGCGGCTACGGCCCGCACCCCGTACGGACGGACCATGGTGCGCGGAGGCGGGCCGGTGTTCCGGGCGGCGTATAAGAAAGCGCGACCGTCGCGCCCGGCAGGCCGGAGGCCTGGAAGACCAGACCCCGGCCACGACGGCCGCCCGGAGCACCGGCCCGCCGCAGCGCGAACCCCGCCCGGCCCGGCCCCCCGGTCCCACCCCGAACCCCGCCCGGCCCGCCCCGGACACCCGGCCCCACCCCGAACCAGCCGGCCCCTAAAGCCCGGCCACCCCCCGAACCAGGCAGCCCCTACAACCCGCCCCCCGGCACGGCCCACGTGACAAGAACCTCGTCCGGCCCACGACGCCAACCCCGCCGTGCAACGGAACCGCCCGGCGAGAAGATCAGCGAACCGGGTGCCCCGCCAGTCGCAGCGTCTCCTTGACGTCACCGATCTTCAACTGCCCGAAGTGGAACACCGAGGCGGCCAGCACCGCGTCCGCCCCCGCCTCCACCGCCGGCGGGAAGTGCTCCAGCGACCCGGCGCCGCCGCTGGCGATGACCGGCACCGACACCGCGGCCCGCACGAGCCGGATCAGCTCCAGGTCGTAGCCGTCACGCGTGCCGTCGCCGTCCATGGAGTTGAGCAGGATCTCCCCCACGCCCAGCTCCTCGCCCCGCCGGGCCCACTCGACCGCGTCGATGCCGGTGCCCCGGCGCCCACCGTGCGTGGTCACCTCGAACCCCGAGACGGTGGGCGGGCCGTCGACGACCCGGCGGGCGTCCACCGACAGCACGATGCACTGCGCCCCGTACCGCTGGGACGCCTCGGTCAGCAGCTCGGGCCGGGCGATCGCCGCGGTGTTCAGGCCCACCTTGTCGGCGCCCGCCCGCAGCAGCCGGTCCACGTCCTCGACCGAGCGGACTCCCCCGCCCACGGTCAGCGGGATGAACACCTGCTCGGCGGTCCGGCTGACCACGTCGTACATGGTCGACCGGTCGGAGCTGGAGGCCGTGATGTCGAGGAACGTCAGCTCGTCGGCCCCCTCCGCGTCGTAGCGGCGGGCCAGCTCCACCGGGTCCCCGGCGTCGCGAAGGTTCTCGAAGTTGACGCCCTTGACCACCCGCCCGGCGTCCACGTCCAGGCAGGGGATCACACGCACCGCGACAGTCATCCGAAACTCCTCAGAAGCCAGATCAGGAACGTACCGCCGCGAGGGCGTCCTCAAGGGTGAACGCCTGCGCGTACAGCGCCTTGCCGACGATGGCCCCCTCGACCCCGACCGGGACCAGCGACGCCAGGGCGCGCAGGTCGTCCAGGGACGAGACGCCGCCGCTGGCGACCACGGGCCTGTCGGTACGGGAGCAGACCTCGCGGAGCAGGTCCAGGTTGGGGCCGCGCAGCGTGCCGTCCTTGGTGACGTCGGTGACGACGTAACGGGGGCAGCCGTCGCCCTCCAGGCGCTCCAGGACCTCCCACAGGTCGCCGCCCTCCTGGGTCCAGCCCCGGGCCGCCAGCGTCGTCCCCCGCACGTCGAGGCCGATCGCGATCCGGTCCCCGTACTCGGCGATGATCTTCGAGCACCAGGCGGGGTTCTCCAGCGCGGCGGTGCCGATGTTCACCCGGCGGCAGCCGGTGGCCAGGGCGAGCTCCAGGGTGGCGTCGTCGCGGATGCCACCGGACATCTCCACCTTGACGTCGAGGGCGCCCACCACGGTGGCGAGCAGCTCGCGGTTGCTGCCCCGGCCGAAGGCCGCGTCCAGGTCGACCAGATGGATCCACTCCGCGCCGGCCTCCTGCCAGGCGAGCGCGGCCGACAGGGGGTCGCCGTAGGAGGTCTCGGTGCCCGCCTCGCCCTGGACCAGGCGGACCGCCTGGCCGTCGGCGACGTCCACGGCGGGGAGCAGCTCAAGCGACATCTGTTCAGGTCCTCCGGTCGAAAACAAGGGTGAGGAAAAGCGGTACGAACAACAGTGACAGAACCAGGGTGCCGAACCGCGCGGTCCACGAGGACCAGAGTAACCAGGCGATGACCTGGACGATCAGGAACAGCACCGCCGCGACGGCGTTCTGCGCCCGGCGGCGCCGGGCCATGATGCCGCCCTGGGAGACGATTCTGACGGGCCTGCCGGGCAGCAGCGCGGTCACCCTGCCGACGCGCTCGCGCCGGCGCGCCAGCCTGGCCTCCCGTTCGGCGCGCAGGGCCTCCTGACGGGCCCGCTCCGCCTCCCGCTCGGCCCGCCGCCTGGCCCGCTCCTTGCTCATCGAGGACTCCCCGGAAGACTCATCGAGGGCTCCCCGGAAGACTCGTCGAAGACCCTCCGGAAGGTTCGCCGAGGACCCCCGAAGGCTCGCCGAGGACCCCCGGAGACCCCGCCCGGGGCCTCACCGGGCCCTCGCGGAGAACCCCGCGGGGAAGGCACCCGCCGAAGATCGCGCCGGACGACCGGAAAGGCTCACGCGACCGTTCCCAGCCAGTTGACCAGCAGCTGTGCCCCGGCGTCGCCCGACTTCTCCGGGTGGAACTGGGTGGCCGCCAGCGGTCCGTTCTCCACGGCCGCGACGAACGGCGCTCCGTGCTCGGCCCAGGTGACCAGCGGGTCGTCGAAGCCCGGCCCCGGCTGGAGCTCCCAGGAGCGTACGCCGTAGGAGTGCACGAAGTAGAAGCGCGTCGCCGGGTCGAGCCCGGCGAACAGCGTGGTCTCGGCCGGGGCCTTGACCGTGTTCCAGCCCATGTGCGGCAGGACCGGCGCCTCCAGGCGTTCCACCGTGCCCGGCCACTCCCCGCAGCCCTCGGTCGTGACGCCGTGCTCGACGCCCGTCTCGAAGAGGATCTGCATGCCCACGCAGATGCCGAGCACCGGCCGCCCCGCCGACAGGCGCCGCGCGACGATCCGCTCGCCCCGCACGGCCCGCAGCCCGGCCATGCAGGCGGCGAACGCGCCGACCCCAGGGACGACCAGGCCGTCGGCCTCCATGGCCGTCTCGTAGTCGGACGTCACCGTGACGTCCGCGCCGACCCGGGCCAGCGCGCGCTCCGCGGAGCGGAGATTGCCCGAGCCGTAGTCGAGAACCGTTACCTTCTTCACCACCACAGCACCGCCGCCGTCGTCGCCAGGGCCGCGAGGACGGCGAGCAGCACCGCGCCCCGCCTCAGGCCCTGTTTGATGAATGAGATGATCCCGCCGACGAGGAAGAGCGCCACGAAGGCCATCGCGATCGCCGACCAGTTGTCACTCACGGCCGCGCCCCCTCGCCCGGGAGGCGGTCACAGCACACCCTTGGTACTGGGCACCCCGGTGGAGCGCGGGTCGCGCTCCGAGGCCGCCCGCAACGCCCTGGCGAGCGCCTTGAACTGGGCCTCCACGATGTGGTGGGCGTTGCGCCCGTACGGGACGCGGACGTGCAGGCAGATGGCGGCCTGGGCGACGAACGACTCCAGGATGTGCCGGGTCATCGTCGTGTCGTACTCCGCGCCGATCATCGGCGCCATGCCCTCGGGCTCGGTGTGCACCAGGTACGGGCGGCCCGACAGGTCGACCGTGACCTCGGCGAGCGACTCGTCCAGCGGGCAGGACGCGTTGCCGAACCTCCGCAGGCCCGACTTGTCGCCCAGGGCCTCGCGGAACGCGGCGCCCAGCGCGAGCGAGGTGTCCTCGATCGTGTGGTGGGAGTCGATGTGCAGATCGCCCTCGGTCTTCACGGTCAGGTCGAACAGGCCGTGCTTGCCGAGCTGGTTCAGCATGTGGTCGAAGAACCCGACACCGGTGGACACCTCGACGTTCCCGGTGCCGTCGAGGTCGACCTCGACCAGCACCGAGGTCTCCTTGGTGACGCGCTCGACGCGACCGCGACGGGGCGCGGCCGTGCCGCCGGCAGTGATGCTCACAGGATCTCCTCCAGGGCGGCGCGGAACGCCGCCATCTCCTCGGTCGTTCCGATCGAAACTCTAAGCCACCCGGGCGGCCCGACCTCGCGGATCAGCACCCCGCGGTCCAGCAGGCCCCGCCACACCGCGTGCCGGTCCTCGAAGAGGCCGAACAGCACGAAGTTGGCGTCCGAGTCGGCGACGGTCAGCCCCCGGCCGCGCAGCCACTCCACGGTGCCGTCGCGCTCGGCCCGCAGCGTGTCGACAGCGCCGAGCAGCTCGCCGCGGTGGGCCAGCGCCGTCAGCGCCGCCGTCTGGGTGAGCGTGGACAGGTGGTAGGGCAACCGGACCAGCAGCAGCGCCTCGACGACCGCCGGGTCGGCGGCCAGGTAGCCCAGCCGGGTGCCGGCCATGGCGAACGCCTTGGACATGGTCCGCGTGACGATCAGCCGGGGGTTGTCCGGCAGCAGGGTCAGCGCCGACGGGGTGCCGGTGCGGGCGAACTCGAAGTAGGCCTCGTCGACCACCACGATGCCCGGCGCCGCCTCGACGATCCGGGCGATCACCGCCGGGTCCAGCGCGGTCCCGGTCGGGTTGTTGGGCGAGGTGAGGAACACGACGTCGGGCCGGTGCTCCTCGATCGCGGCGACCGCCTTGCCGGGGTCGATCCCGAAGTCCTCCTCGCGGGCGCCGGAGATCCACTCGGTCGAGGCGCCGGTGGTGATGATCGGGTGCATCGAGTAGGACGGCTCGAAGCCCATCGCGGACCGGCCGTGGCCGCCGAAGGCCTGCAGGATCTGCTGGAGCACCTCGTTGGAGCCGTTGGCCGCCCAGACCCGCTCCCCGTCCAGGCCGTGGCCGAGATACCCGGCCAGCTCCCGCCGCAGCTCGACCGCGTCGCGGTCGGGGTAGCGGTTGAGCTCGGCCGTGACACCCCGCACGGCCTCGGCCAGGTCCGCGACCAGGGCCGGGGACGGCCCGTAGGGGTTCTCGTTGGTGTTGAGCCTGACCGGGACGTCGATCTGCGGGGCACCGTAGGGCGTGCGCCCCCGCAGGTCGTCACGGATCGGCAGATCCGCCAGCCTCACGGGCGCGCCTCCCCGGCCGGGCGAAGGGGTCGTCACGACGGCACCTCCCAGTCGAACCGGGCGCGGATCGCCGCGCCGTGGGCGGGAAGGTCCTCGGTGTCGGCCAGCACGCACACGTGCGCGGCGGCGCCGGCCAGGGCCTCGCGGCTGTAGTCGACCACGTGCACGCCCCGCAGGAACGTCTGCACCGACAGCCCCGAGGAGTGGCAGGCGCAGCCGCCGGTGGGCAGCACGTGGTTGGAGCCCGCCATGTAGTCGCCCAGCGAGACCGGCGCGAACGCGCCGACGAAGATCGCCCCGGCGTTGCGCACCCGGGCGGCCAGCTCGGCCGCCCCGGCCGCCTGGATCTCCAGGTGCTCGGCGGCGTAGGCGTCGACGACGCGCAGCCCGGCCTCCATGTCGTCGACCAGCAGGATGCCCGACTGGCGCCCGGCCAGCGCCTCGGTGATCCGCTCGGCGTGCTTGGTGGCGGCGACCTGGCGGGGCAGCTCCCGCTCGACGGCCTCGGCCAGCTCCTCGGAGTCGGTGACCAGGACGGCGGCGGCGATCGTGTCGTGCTCGGCCTGGCTGATCAGGTCGGCGGCGACGTGCGCCGGGTCGGCGGTGGCGTCGGCGAGGATCGCGATCTCGGTCGGCCCCGCCTCGGAGTCGATGCCGATCCGTCCCTTGAGCAGGCGCTTGGCCGCGGCGACCCAGATGCTGCCGGGGCCGGTGACCATGGCGACCGGGCGGCACTCCTCGGTGCCGTAGGCGAACATCGCCACCGCCTGGGCGCCGCCGACGGCGTAGACCTCGTCCACGCCGAGCAACGCGCACGCGGCCAGGATCGACGGGTGCGGCAGGCCCCCGAACTCGCGCTGCGCGGGCGAGGAGACCGCCAGGGACGCCACCCCGGCCTCCTGCGCCGGGACCACGTTCATGATCACACTGGACGGGTAGACGGCCCGGCCGCCGGGGACGTACAGCCCCACCCGGTCGACGGGCACCCAGCGCTCGGTGACCGTGCCGCCGGGCACGACCTGGGTGGTGACGTCGGCGCGGACCTGGTCGCGATGCACGAGGCGGGCGCGGCGGATCGACTCCTCCAGCGCGGCCCTGACCTTCGGGTCGAGCCCCGCCAGCGCCTCGGTGACCGCCTCGGCGGGCACGCGGGTGGACTCCAGCTCGACGCCCTCGAACCGGGCGGTCAGCTCGCGCAGCGCGGCGACCCCGCGATGGCGCACGTCCTCGCAGATGGGCCGCACCTTCTCCAGGGCGGCTTCGACGTCGAGGTCGGCACGGGGCAGCACGTCGCGGAGGTCCTCGGGCAGGGCCCCTCGCAGGTCGGTACGGGAAATCACCCGTTCAGTCTACGGAGGCGCGCCACCGGATATCGTCACGTCCATCATCCGGACACCCGCCCGGACATTGCCTTTACAATGTAGATTTTGTTCAGCCGCTACTCTCCCCCCGTGAGCAAGAACAGGAACAAGGGCGGCCAGGGGACGCCCGCGACGGTGGCCCTGACCCGGGCCGGGGCCGATTTCACCCTCCACCCCTACGAGCACGACGCGAACTCCCAGGCCTACGGCGAGGAGGCCGCCGACGCGCTCGGCGTGCCGTACGGGCGGATCTTCAAGACGCTGGTGGCCGAGGTGGAGAGCGGGCTGGCCGTGGCGGTCGTGCCGGTCGCGGGCAAGCTCGACCTCAAGGCGTTCGCGGCGGCGCTGGGGAGCAAGCGGGCGGCGATGGCCGACGCGGCCAAGGTCGAGCGGGTCACCGGGTACGTGGTCGGCGGCATCAGCCCGCTGGGCCAGCGCAGGCTGCTGCCGACCGTGGTCGACGCCTCCGCGCTGGAGTTCGGGACGATCTACTTCTCCGCCGGCCGGCGCGGGCTGCAGATCGAGACCTCCCCCGGGGAGCTGGTACGCCTCACCAAGGCCGTCACCGCCGCCGTCGCCAGGACCGCCTGAGAACGGCCGGAGCCGTCCGAGCACGACGGAACCGCTCCCGGGAACGGTCAGGGCCGCCCGAGCACGGCAGAACCGCCCGAAGAACGGCCAGGACCGCTCTCGAGAACGGTCGGGACCGCCCGGGAACGCGGGGCTCGGCCAGCGCGCGGGCCCAGTTGTAGTAGGCGACCTGCAGGCGCTCGGGG
>NZ_JBFABE010000107.1:0-13735 GCF_040640155.1 Streptosporangium sp. NPDC023615 | reverse complement strand
CGTGCACCTCGCGCAGGGTGGCGGTGGCCGCGAGCCTCGGCTCGGGCGGGTCCTGCAGGCTTTTCCAGCCGACGCCGACGTTGCGCTGCGGCAGCTCACCGGAGAGGTAGGCGATGGCGATCTCCGCCTCGTCCGGTGTGACCCGGCCGAGCAGCTCCGCGAGGTGGGCGATCTTCGCCAGCCGGGCGGACCCCGCGGTCACGGCCGCCGAGGTGCGCGCGAGATCGATCAACAACACAGGGGTCAGCCTAACAACTCCCCGCGACAGGACCCCGGACGTATCCACCGTGGCCCGGACGTTCACGGACGGATACGTGACGTCCCGACGCACCGGGCCGCCCCCCCCCGCGAGGGAGGGCGGCCCGGTGCGTGCCGTTCGTGGACCCGGGGCGTCAGCTCACGCCGAGCAGGTCCACGACGAAGATGAGCGTCTCGCCCGGCTTGATGCGGCTGCCCGCGCCGGCGTTGCCGTAGCCCAGGTGGGGCGGGATGGTCAGCCGACGGCGGCCGCCGACCTTCATGCCCGCGACACCCTGGTCCCAGCCCGCGATGACCCGGCCCCCGCCCAGCGGGAACTGGAAGGTGTCACCCCGGTTCCACGACGCGTCGAACTCCTCGCCCGTCGAGAAGGCGACGCCGACGTAGTGCACGGTGACCTGCTGCCCCGGCGTGGCCTCGGGGCCGTCCCCTACGACGATGTCGACGATCTCCAGCTCCGACGGCGGGGTGCCCTCCGGAAAGTCGATCTCCGGCTTCTCCAGTGCCACGTGTTTCTCCTCGCTCGGATGCGCGCCGGTCGATTTCCGGCCGCCGGACGACTCTACGGGGTCCGGGACCGTCGAGGGGGACACCGGGACGGCGTGGTTCTCGCGTCGCGCTCACCGGCCCGCACCGCGGACCAGCGGCGGCGACGGACGCGAAACCGTGGAGAGACGTAAGGGAGCGCTCTCTGATTGAGAGGGTGACGATGTCAGCAGCCGCTGTCAAGGTCTGTCTCGCCGCCGTGGAACACCCCGGAAACGCGACCTTAATGTGACCTGTCCGTCGTAGATCGCCTCCGCGTCCTCCAAAAGTAAGCTTTCTTAGGTATTTGACCTGGAGAAACTCCCTCAGAAACCGGAGGGCGCTCTCCGTCTGAGAGAGGGTCGTTCGCCCGTCTCGACGTCCGGGGACCGTTGACAGGTGCGGCACTTGGTATCAATCTGCTCAGGGAGCGCTCTCTCCATGATCACTTATGAGAACCCTGGGAGGGTTCCATGCTCAACTCACGCCACCGGTTCCTCACCTCGATGGCCGCCGTCTCCGCCCTGGCCCTCGGCCTGACCGCCTGCGGCGGTGGCGGCGGTGGCGGCGCCGAAGGCGGTGGGACGGCCTCCCAGCCGGCCGAGAAGATCAAACTGACCGTCGGGCTGTTCAGTGACTTCCACTACGCGCCGCTGTACGAGGAGTTCAAGAAGACCCACCCCAACGTGGAGATCGTGGAACGCCGCGCGCAGTTCAACGACCACCACACCAACCTCATCACCCAGCTGACCACCGGCGCGGGCGCCGCCGACGTGGTCGCGGTGGAGGGGGGCTACATCGGCGCCTTCACCCCGGTGCCCGCCAAGTTCCACAACCTCAAGGAGTACGGCCTGGACAGGCGCCAGAGCGAGTACCTGGACTGGAAGTGGAAGCTGGGCGTCTCCAACGACGGCTCCTCGCTGATGGGACTGGGCACCGACGTCGGCGGCCTGGCCATGTGCTACCGCCCCGACCTGTTCAAGAAGGCCGGCCTGCCCACCGAGCGCGACGAGGTGTCGGCCCTCTGGCCCACCTGGGACGCCTACGTCGAGACCGGCAAGAAGTTCGTCGAGGCCAAGGTCGAGGGCGCCAAGTTCACCGATGCCCCGGGCGAGCACTTCCGCGCCATGGTCGAGCAGGCCCCCGTCGGGTTCTACGACGCCCAGTACAACATCGTCGCCGCCACCAACCCCGAGGTGCGCAAGGCGTACGACATGTCCGTGAAGATCATCGACAGCGGGCTGTCGGCCAAGCTCGCGGCGTTCACGCCGCCGTGGAACACCGGGATCGCCAAGGGCACCTTCGCCACCATGGTCTGCCCCGCCTGGAAGACCGGCACGATCAAGGACCAGAAGCCCGGCGAGGGCACCTGGGACATCGCCGCGGTGCCCGGCGGCGGCGGCAACCAGGGCGGTACCCACCTGATGCTGCCCAAGCAGGGCAAGCACCCCAAGGAGGCCGCCGAGCTGATCGACCTGCTGACCAGCAAGGAGAGCCAGATCAAGCTCTTCAAGGACGCCAGCGCGCTGCCCTCGCTGCCCGCCCTGTACGACGACCCGGCCGTGAAGGACTACGTCAACCCGTACTTCGGCAACGCCCCGATCGGCAAGATCTTCACCGACGCGGCCAAGGCGCTCAAGCCGCAGCCCGCCGGCCCCAAGGCCGGTGACGTCCTGCTGGCGTTCGGCAACGGCCTCCAGCGCATCGAGCAGGGCAAGCAGAACGCCGAGGAGGCCTGGGCGCAGGCGCTCAAGGACGTCAGCCGGATCAAGTAGCCGCCCTCCCGCGCCGGCCGGCCGGTCTCCCGCCGGTCGGCCCCGCACCGGTCGGCCCCGCACCGGCCGTCGCCCCGGTCCCACATCGACCGGTCCGGCCTCGGTGACGGCCCTCCCCGTACACGGCGAGCGGCCCGCTCCCCGCCCCCCAACGACTCGCCGAAAGGAGCCGCCGGTGGCCACCCGCGCTCCCGACCGCCTGGCGGCGGTCCCACCGAACCGACCGGTGCGACCGCGCCTCCGCCGCCACCTGGTCCACCAGCTCGACGTCAAGGGCTCCCCGTACGCGTACGTGGCCCCGTTCTTCCTGCTGTTCTCCGCCTTCGGGCTGTTCCCGCTGGCCTACACCGCCTGGGTGAGCCTGCACGAGTGGACGCTGCTGTCGGAGGAGCAGACCTTCGTCGGCCTGGACAACTTCCGTACGCTGCTCGCCGACGACTACTTCTGGAACGCCACCTTCAACACCCTGTCCATCGGGGTGCTCTCGACCGTCCCGCAGCTGCTGCTGGCCATCTGGCTGGCCCACCTGCTGAACCGGCCGCTGCGGGCGCAGACCTTCTTCCGCATCACGCTGCTGCTGCCCAACGTGACCAGCGTGGTCGCCGTGGTGGTCATCTTCAGCCAGCTCTTCGGCCGGGACTTCGGCATGATCAACTGGATGCTCTCGCTCTTCGGGGTCGAGGGTGTCGCCTGGAACGAGGGGGTGCTGACCTCGCACTCCGCCATCTCCATCATGATCATGTGGCGGTGGACGGGGTACAACGCCCTGATCTTCCTGGCGGCCATGCAGGCCGTGCCGCGCGAGCTCTACGAGGCGGCGACCATCGACGGGGCGAGCGGGATGACCCAGCTCCGCAGGATCACCGTCCCGATGATCAGGCCCACGATCGTCTTCGTCGTCATCACCTCGACGATCGGCGCCATGCAGATCCTCGCCGAGCCGTTGCTGTTCGGCTCGTACAGCATCTCCGGCGGGGCTGACCGGCAGTACCAGACGCTCGCGCTGCTCATCTACGAGAACTTCACCAAGCTCGACCTCGGCTACGCCTCGGCCATCTCCTGGATGATGTTCGTCTTCATCGTCGTGGTCGCCGGCGTCAACTACCTGCTCACCCGCCGCGCGAAGGGAGGGCTGACGTGAGCGCTCCCACCCCGAGCCCCGTCCCCGCACATCTCCCCGGCCACGCCCCCGTGCACGCCCCGGCCCCCGCGCCGGAGTCCGCGCCGGGGCCCGCCCCCGCCCGACGCCGGCGCGGCCCCGGTTCCGGCCCCGGTTCCGGGGCACGGCGCTCCGACGCCGCCCGCAGGCTCACCTACCTCACGCTGACGGCCGTGGCGTTCTTCTCCCTGCTGCCGCTCTACTACAGCGTCGTGGTCGCCTCCCGCGACAACGCCGCCCTGGCCGAGGTCCCGCCGCCGCTGGTGCCCGGTGGCAACTTCTTCGCCAACGTCGCCCGCGTCTTCGACACGGTGCCCTTCGCGCTGGCGATCCTCAACTCCGTGCTGGTCGCCGGGTCGGTCGCGATCGCGGTGATGTTCTTCTCCACGCTGGCCGGGTTCGCCTTCGCCAAGCTGCGCTTCCGCGGCCGCAACGTGCTGCTCCTGCTGACCGTGGCGACCATGATGGTCCCCACCCAGCTCGGCATCATCCCGCTGTACATGCTGATGGTGAAGCTGGAGTGGACCGGCACCATGTACGCGCTGATCGTGCCCGCGCTCGTCAACGCGTTCGGCGTGTTCTTCATGACCCAGTACCTCTCCCGGGCGCTGCCGACCGAGCTGCTGGAGGCCGGCCGGGTCGACGGCTGCACCACCCGGGGCCTGTTCTGGCACGTGGTGCTCCCGGCCGCGCGCCCGGCCGCGGCGGTGCTCGGCATGCTCACCTTCATGTCGGTCTGGAACGACTACTTCTGGCCGCTGGTCGTGCTGACCCCCGAGGACCCGACGGTCCAGGTCGCCCTGTCCACGCTGGCCAGCGGATACGTCAACGACTACGTCCTCGGCCTGGCGGGCACCACCCTCGGCACGCTGCCGCTGGTGCTGGTGTTCGTCCTGCTCGGCAAACAGATCATCGGAGGAATCATGCAGGGAGCGGTGAAGGGATGACCGTCGTGGGCACTCGGGGGGCCACCCTCACGGAGGGAGGCGCGGACTTCCCCACCGGTTTCGTCTGGGGCGCGGCCACCGCGTCCTACCAGATCGAGGGGGCCGTCCACGAGGACGGCCGCGGGCCGTCGATCTGGGACACCTTCTCGCACGCGCCGGGCAGGGTCGCCGGGGGCGACACCGGTGACGTGGCGTGCGACCACTACGCCCGCCACGCCGGCGACATCGCCCTGATGGGCGAGCTGGGCCTGGCCGCCTACCGCTTCTCGGTGGCCTGGCCCCGGGTCCGCCCGGCGGGCGGCGGCCCGGTCAACGCCCGCGGCCTGGACTTCTACGACCGGCTCGTGGACGGGCTGCTGAGGGCGGGCATCACGCCGTACGCCACCCTCTACCACTGGGACCTGCCGCAGGCGCTGGAGGACGCGGGCGGCTGGCCCGAGCGCGACACCGCCTACCGCTTCGCCGAGTACGCCGCTGCCGTGCACGAGCGGCTGGGGGACCGGGTCGGGCACTGGACGACCCTCAACGAGCCGTGGGTGGCGGCCTTCCTCGGCCACGGCAACGGGGTGCACGCGCCGGGCAGGACCGACGCCGCGGCCGCGTTCCGGGCGGCGCACCACCTGATGCTCGGGCACGGGCTGGCCGCGCGGGCCCTGCGCGAGGCCGGCGCGCGGGAGATCTCGCTGGTGCTGAACCTTTCGCCGGTGATCACCCCCGCCCAGGTGTCCGACCCCGGCGCCGGGCTCTCCGAGGCGGACGCCGAGGCGGTCGGCCGGATCGACACCCTGCTGGTGCGGCAGTTCACCGAGCCCGCGCTGCGCGGGGAGTACCCGGCCGGATTCCTGGGGATCGTCGACCGCAACGGCGGCCTCGGCCACGTCCGGGACGGCGACCTGGGGATCGTCCACCAGCCGATCGACGTGCTGGGCGTCAACTACTACAACCCGTGCGTGGTCGAGGCCGGCCCCGGGCTGGCGGCGGACGCGGCCTGGCCGGGCAGCGAGGACGTCCGGTTCTGCCCGGCCGACGGCGTGCCCGCCACGGCCATGGGCTGGCCGATCGTGCCCAGCGGCCTGTCCCGGCTGCTGGTGCGCCTGTCCGACGACTATCCCGAGGTCGGTCTCATGATCACCGAGAACGGTGCGGCGTTCGACGACGTGGTCGAGGACGGGCGCGTCCACGACACGCGCAGGACCGCCTACCTGGAAGGCCACCTGCGCGCCGTGCACGCCGCGATCGCCGACGGGGCCGACGTGCGGGGCTATCTGGTGTGGTCCCTGCTGGATAATTTCGAGTGGGCGGAGGGGTACCGGCGTAGGTTCGGCATAGTGCACGTCGACTTCGCCACCCAGCGGCGCCTGCTCAAGGACAGCGCGCTGTGGTATCGCGAGGTCATCGCGCGGAACGGGCTGTAGGGGAACGACGAGGACCGTAGGGGAGCACGATGAGACGACCCACCCTGGAGGCGGTCGCCGCCCGAGCCGGGGTCTCCCGGTCGACCGTCTCCCGGGTGGTGAACGGCCAGACCACGGTCACCGCCGACATCCGGGACCTGGTCATGCGCGCGGTGAACGAGCTGGGCTACGTGCCCAACGGGGCGGCCAGGAACCTGGCCACCCAGCGGACCAACTCGGTCGCGCTGGTCGTGTCGGAGTCGCCCAACCGGGTCTTCTCCGACGACCCGATGTTCTCCACCGTCATCCGCTCGGCCAGCCTGGAGCTGGAGGCCGCGGGCAAGCAGGTCGTGCTGCTGCTGGCCGGGTCCCCCGAGAGCCACGCCAGGGTGGAGAACTACGTCGCCGGCGGTCACGTGGACGGCGTCATGCTCGTCTCCAGCCACGGCGCCGACCCGCTGCCGGTCGCGCTCACCCGGCTGCGCGCCCCGGTCGTCTCCTACGGGCGCCCGGCCGTGCCGGTCGAGATGCCCTACGTCGACAGCGACAACACCGCCGGCGCCGCCACGGCCGTACGGCACCTGCTGGAGCGCGGCAGGCGGCGCATCGCCACGATCGCCGGGCCGCTGGACATGATCGGCGGGCAGGACCGGCTGGCCGGCTACCGCGAGGTGCTGCGCGACTCCGACCGCCGCTCGATCATCGCGGTGGGCGACTTCACCCGCGAGTCCGGCGCGGTCGCGATGCGCCAGCTCCTGGCCGACGACCCCGAGATCGACGCGGTCTTCGCCGCCAACGACCTGATGGCGATCGGCGCCATGCACGCGCTGCGCCAGGCCGGGCGCCGGGTGCCCGGCGACGTCGCGCTGGTCGGCTTCGACGACATCGAGGCCGCCCGCTACACCGATCCGCCGCTCTCCACCGTCCGCAACCCGCACGCCGAGCAGGCCGCCGCCATGGTCCGGCTGCTGCTCGCCCTGCTGGAGGGCGAGAGCGCCGAACCGGCGATCCTGCCCACCGAGCTGGTGGTCAGGGCCTCGTCGTAGGCCCTCGGGCGACCGACACGACCGGCACGACCGACGCGACCGGCACGACCGGCGCGACGGCCGGGGCGTCGTCGTGGACCCGTGGACGATCGGCCCGGTGGTCAGGGCGGCGTCGTGGACCCGCGGACGACCAGCTCGGTGGGCAGCATCACCTGGGCCTTCTCCTCCAGGTCGAGCACCATGCGGGCCAGCCGGCGCCCCATCTCCTCGGTCGGCTGCCTGACCGTGGTCAGCGCGGGCTCGGCGTAGGACGCCGCGGGGATGTCGTCGAAGCCGACCAGCGCGACGTCGTCGGGCACCCGGCGCCCGGCCTGGCGCAGCGCGAGCATCGCTCCCAGCGCCATCAGGTCGTTGGCCACGAACACCGCGTCGATCTCGGGGTCGTCGGCCAGGAGCTGGCGCATGGCCGCGGTGCCGGAGTCGCGGGTGAAGTCGCCCACCGCGATGATCGAGCGGCGGTCGGAGTCGCGCAGCACGGAGCGGTAGCCGGCCAGCCGGTCGATCCCGGCGATCATGTCCTGCGGTCCGGCGATGGCCGCGATCCGGCGGCGGCCCCCCTCCACCAGGTGCCGCACCGCCCGCTCGGCGCCGCCGACGTTGTCCATGTCCACGTACGGCAGGCTGCTGGGCACGCTGGGGCGGCCGCTGCAGACCACCGGCACGCCGCGCCTGGCCAGGACGCCGGGCAGCGGGTCGGTGCCGTGCATGGACGCGATGATCACCCCGTCCACGTGACCGTTGGTGGCGTAGCGCTCGACCCGCTGGTAGCCGCCGGACAGGCCGGTGAGCATCAGCACGAGCTGCTTGTCGGCCTCCTCGATCTCCATGCTGACCCCGCGGATGATCCCGGAGAAGGTCGGGTCCTCGGAGAAGACGCGGGTGGCCGGCTCGGGGAAGACCAGGGCGATCGAGTCGGCCCGCTGGGTCACCAGGCTCCGTGCCGCCTGGTTGGGCACGTAGCCCAGCTCCTCGACGGCGCGGGTGACGGCCTCGCGGATCTGCGGAGCGACGCGCATGGAGCCGTTGACCACGCGCGAGGCGGTCGCCCGGGACACACCGGCCCGGGCGGCCACCTTCTCCAGTGTCGGACGGGCTCTCACAGCCCGTTCCGGCGGACGACCTCGCTGTACCAGCGCGCGCTGTCCTTGGGGATGCGGCGCTGGGTGCCGTAGTCGACGTGGACCACGCCGAAGCGCTTGTTGTAGCCCTCGGCCCACTCGAAGTTGTCCAGCAGCGACCAGACCAGGTAGCCCCGCAGGTCCGCGCCCGCCTCGATGGCCGCGTGCGCGGCGCGCAGGTGCCCGTCGAGGTAGGACAGCCGGTCGGTGTCGCGCACCCGCCCGCCCTCGACGACGTCGTCGAAGGCCGCGCCGTTCTCGGTGATCATCAGCGGGGTGCCCGGGTAGTCGCGGGAGAGCCGCACCAGCAGATCGGTCAGGCCGAACGGCTGGACCGCCCAGCCCATCGCCGTCCTCGGCGCGTCGGCCCCGCCGAAGGCGATGCCCTCGCTGCCGGGGAAGGCCGGGTTGGCGGCCTCCCCGGGGGCGGCGGCCACGGTCTGCGGGGTGTAGTAGTTCACGCCCAGCAGGTCGATCGGGGCACCGATGATCTCCAGGTCGCCGTCCTGGACGAAGGACCAGTCGGTGAAGCGCCGGGCCCGCTCGACGACGTCGGCGGGGTACTCGCCGTGCAGCACCGGGTCCAGGAAGACGCGGTTCTGCAGGCCGTCGACGATCTCGGCGGCGGCCCGGTCGGCCGGCGCGTCGCCGCTGATCACCGGGGCGAGGTTGAGCGTGATGCCGACCTTCTGCGCGCCCGAGGCGCGCAGCGCCGCGGTGGCGAGGCCGTGGCCGAGCAGCAGGTGGTGGGCGGCGGCGAAGCCCAGCGCGGGCTCGGCGCGTCCGGGGGCGTGGATGCCCGAGGCGTATCCCAGGAAGGCCGAGCACCAGGGCTCGTTCAGGGTGGTCCACGTCTCGACCCGGTCGCCCAGCCGGGCGTGCGCGATCGCGGCGTAGTCGGCGAAGTGGTGGGCCGTCTCCCGGTTCGTCCAGCCGCCGCGGTCCTCGAGGGTCTGCGGCAGGTCCCAGTGGTAGAGCGTCACGACGGGGGTGATGCCGGCGCCGAGGAGCTCGTCGACGAGACGGTCGTAGAAGTCCAGGCCTCGCGGGTTGACCGGTCCTGAGCCGTCGGGCTGCAGGCGGGGCCAGGAGACGGAGAAGCGGTAGGCGTGCAGGCCGAGGTCGCGCATGATCGCGACGTCCTCGGGATAGCGGTGGTAGTGATCGCACGCGACGTCACCGGTGTGGCCCGCATGGACCTTGCCGGGGGTCCGTGAGAAGGTGTCCCAGATGGATGGACCCCTGCCGTCGTCCCGGGCCGCGCCCTCGATCTGGTAGGCCGCGGTGGCGGCACCCCAGACGAAGCCCTCGGGGAACGTCAGCACGCCGGAGTCCTGAAGCTCGAAGGACTTTTCGGCGGACATGGTCAATGTCCTCACCGCCCCATTCTGTTAGGCCGTCGCGTGAGAGCGCTCTCTGGAGCATCACCGTACAGCAAACATCATGTCAATAAAAACACGATTGTAACCGTAATATCACGGTTGTTGACATCGCGTTGTGTGCCGACAATTCTTCCAGAGAGCGCTCTCAGGCTCCCCGGCAAGTACATATGGAGGAAGGTCCATGTCGCTCCTCTCTCGGCCCAGTCGTGCCGCCCTGGTGGCCGGCAGCATCGGGCTGGCGCTGGTCGCCACCGCGTGCGGCTCCAGCGAGTCCAAGCCCGCCGCGGACGGTGGCGGCAGCGCGGCCGCGGCCCCCGAATGCGCTGAGTTCACCAAGTACGGCAAGCACGAGGGCAAGAAGGTCAGCATCTACGCGCCGATCCGCGACGTGGAGGCCGACCGCTTCGAGCAGTCGTGGAAGCCGTTCGCCGACTGCGTCGGCATGAAGATCACCTACGAGGGCACCGGCGAGTTCGAGGCCCAGATCCAGGTCCGCGCGGACGGCGGCAACCCGCCCGACATCGCCTTCATGCCCCAGCCCGGCCTCGTGGAGCGTTTCGCCAAGGCGGGCAAGCTCAAGCCGGCCCCCGACGAGGTCAAGAAGCTCGCCGCCGAGGGCTGGTCGGCCGACTGGGCCAAGTACTCCACGGTCGACGGCGTCTTCTACGGCCCCCCGCTGGGCGCCAGCGTGAAGTCCCTCGTCTGGTACTCGCCGGGGATGTTCACCGAGAAGGGCTGGGCCATCCCCAAGACGTGGGACGAGCTCATGACGCTCACCAACACGATCGCCGGCACCGGCGTCAAGCCGTGGTGCGCGGGCATCGAGTCCGGTGAGGCGACCGGCTGGCCGGCCACCGACTGGATCGAGGACATCCTGCTGCGCGAGGTCGGCCCCGAGGGATACGACGACTGGGTGACCCACAAGCTGGCGTTCAACGACCCCAAGGTCGTCGCGGCGGTGGACAAGGTCGGCGCGATCCTCAAGAACGAGAAGTTCGTCAACGGCGGCTACGGCCCGGTCAAGTCGATCGCCAGCACCGCCTTCCAGGAGGGTGGCGTCCCGATCACCGAGGGCAAGTGCGCCCTGCACCGCCAGGGGTCCTTCTACGCCAACTTCTGGCCCGAGGGCACCGAGGTCGCCGAGGACGGCGACGTGTTCGCCTTCTACCTGCCCGGCAACGACCCGGCCAAGAAGCCGGTGCTGGGCGCGGGTGAGTTCGTGGTGGCCTTCGCCGACCGTCCCGAGGTCCAGGCGGTCCGGGCCTACCTCGCCTCCGCCGAGTTCCCGGTGGCCCGGATGAAGCAGGGCACCTACGTCACCGCCCGCAAGGGCGTGGACCCGGCCAACGCGCGCAACCCGATCGACAAGCTCTCCATGGAGATGCTCCAGGACGCGAACGCGACCTTCCGCTTCGACGGCTCGGACCAGATGCCGGCCGCGGTCGGCGCCGGCACCTTCTGGAAGGGCATGACCGACTGGATCAACGGCAAGGACACCAAGACGGTCCTCGACTACATCGAGGCCTCCTGGCCGAAGTCCTGACCCACCGACGACCCCGGCCCCGCCCGCCGCGGGGCCGGGTCGTCACCCACCCGGTCCGATCCTTCCGAAAGATCCTTCGATGGACTTCGACTTCGCCGCCGAACTTCCCAAACTCGTCCAGCTCCTGATCGGCGTCGCCGCCTTCCTCGTCGTGGTCGCGGTGGTCCTGATCCTGGTCGACCGCGTCCCGATGCGCCGCCGTGCCTGGATGCACGCGGCGATCCTGCTGCTTCCCGCCGTGCTGCTGCTCACCATCGGCCTGATCATCCCGGCCATCCGGACCTCCATGCTGTCGTTCATGAGCGGCGACGGCCAGAGCTGGGTCGGCACCGACAACTACGGCTGGATGTTCACCCAGGCCGAGGCGCTCACCGTGCTGCGCAACACCCTCGTCTGGGTGCTGCTCGTCCCGATCCTGGTGACCACGGTCGGGCTGCTCTACGCCGTCCTGGTGGACCGCACCCGGTTCGAGTCGCTCGCCAAGTCGCTGGTCTTCCTGCCCATGGCGATCTCCTTCGTCGGCGCGGGCATCATCTGGCGCTTCGTCTACGCCTACCGCTCCGAGGAGCAGGAGCAGATCGGCCTGCTCAACCAGCTCGTCGTCGCCTTCGGCGGCGAGCCGCAGCAGTGGCTCCAGGAGCCGCCGCTCAACACGCTCTTCCTGATCGTGGTCATGGTCTGGATCCAGGCCGGGTTCGCCACCGTGGTGCTGTCGGCGGCCATCAAGGGCATCCCCGCCGAGATCGTCGAGGCCGCCAAGCTGGACGGGACCACTCCGGCGCAGATGTTCTTCCAGGTGACGCTGCCGTCCATCCGCTCGGCCGTCATCGTGGTGATGGTCACCCAGTCGATCGCCACGCTCAAGCTGTTCGACATCGTCCGCACCATGACCGGCGGCCAGTTCGACACCAGCGTCATCGCCAACGAGATGTACAACCAGGCGTTCCGGTACGGCGAGACGGGCAGGGGCGCGGCCCTGGCGGTCTTCCTGTTCGTGCTGGTGCTGCCGATCGTGATCTACCAGATCCGCCAGCGCAGGGAGGCCCTCCGATGACCGGACGAGCAGGCCGGCAGGGCACCGCCGGGACGCGGCGGACGAAGGAGGACCCGTGGCCACGTTGACCGGGACCGCGGTGCGCCCCCGGGCGGAGACCGCGCCGCAGCGCGTACGGCGGCGGCTGAGCGGCCGGGTCGCCGGCGCCGTGGCGATCGCCATCGCGGTGCTCTGGACCACCCCGACCTTCGGGCTGCTGCTCTCCTCGCTGCGCCCGGAGGACCAGATCAAGACCACCGGGTGGTGGACGTTCTTCGCCGACCCGCAGATCACCCTGGAGAACTACCAGGAGGTCCTGTTCGGCACCTCCTCGTCCTCCGGCCAGATGATGAGCTTCCTGATCAACTCGATCGTCATCACGATCCCGTCGGTGCTCTTCCCGCTGGCCCTGGCCACCTTCGCCGCCTACGCGCTGGCCTGGCTGCCGTTCCGCGGCCGGGAGTGGGTCTACATCGGCATCTTCGCGCTGCAGATCGTGCCGCTGCAGATGTCGCTGGTGCCGCTGCTGTCGTTCTTCTCCGAGGGCGTGTCCGTCCTCGGCGTCCAGCTCATGCCCGCCTGGGAGCTGGAGGGCCCGGCCCGCTTCGTTCAGGTCTGGTTCGCCCACACCTGTTTCGCGCTGCCGCTGGGCATCTTCCTGCTGCACAACTTCATGTCCGAGCTGCCCGGCGAGCTGATGGAGGCGGCCAGGGTGGACGGGGCCAGCCACGGCAAGGTCCTGCGCACCGTCGTCCTGCCGCTGGTCGGGCCGGCGCTGGCCACCTTCGCCATCTTCCAGTTCCTGTGGGTCTGGAACGACCTGCTGGTGGCGCTCATCTTCGCCGGCGGCACCCCGGAGAGCGGCCCCATGACGGTGCGGCTGGCGCAGATGGCCGGGACCAAGGGCAACGAGTGGCAGCGCCTCACCTCGGGCGCGTTCGTCTCGCTGGTCATCCCGCTGATCGTCTTCCTGTCGATGCAGCGCTACTTCGTCCGCGGCCTGCTGGCCGGCAGCGTCAAGGGCTGATCGCCCCCCGCGCCCCGGTGGGCGCCCCTGCCCCGGGGCGCCCACCGGGTTCTCGTACGCGGGTCAGGAGCGGGGCCGGTCCTGGGCGGCCGACGCGGCGGGCCGGTCGGGGGAGGTTCCCTGGACGGGGACCTGGGGCTCGGCGCTCTCCGGTCCCGCCGGGGCGGACCGGTCCGAAGCGGCCTGCGGGGCCGGGGTCAGGTGCTCGCCGCTGACCGGAACGGCAGGGGCGCCGGCCTCGCCCGGAAGGTCCTGGTCGATCCGCGGCATGGACGAGGCGGGCACGGTCGGCCGGGTGGAGACGTCCGAGAGCGACGGCTGCGGGGGCACGCCGGAACGGGCGGGAGAGGCGACCGAGGCGGTGGCGGAGCCGGAGGCGGCCGGCTGCGGCGGGACGGAGTGGGCGGGGGAGGTGGCCGCGGCCGGGTCGTCGTACAGGCCCGCGGACGAGGGAACCTCGACCACGACGGTGTCGGCCGGGCCGGGGGTCGAGTCCAGGACGGCCCGCGCGTGGTCCACGTGCGAGGC
>NZ_JBFABE010000106.1:0-13792 GCF_040640155.1 Streptosporangium sp. NPDC023615 | reverse complement strand
AGCCCGCGGCACCTACCTCGTCGAGCCTTTTACACCGCTCCGAGGACGCGACCCTTCGATGCGAACCCCGGTGGGACATACCGCTTCCGATCATCGGATGCCATCTGGTGCCGTCAGGTGCCACGACGGTGATGTCCGTTGATCTTTGCTGCGCTCCTGTGTCAACGGGTCCGCTGACTTTTCGCTGACTCCGCCCAGCCGTCCACAGGACGGTATGGCCATGGTCTGCGGAGGATGTCCGTAGACCAACCGCGGCACCAGCCCGAATCTGTCGGTCTCATCCGCCATGATCGGCATTCGCATGTCCCGTACGTCCCTCAAGGAGTGCCATGGCTGCCACCGACGATGTCAGATGGTGGGGCATCAACGACTGGACGGATCTCGACCTGGTCCGCGTTGAACTCGCCGCGGGCGCCGATCCGAACTACGGCGTGCCCATCTTCGAAAAGCCGCTGCACGCCGCGGCTGAGCGCGGCTCGCCGGACGTGGTCTCCGAACTGGCCGCGCTCGTCGACGACGTCGACGCGGAACGCGAAGGCCGCACCGCGCTATGGATGGCCGTCTTCGAAGGCCGGACCGACAACGCCCGAGCCCTCGTCTCCGCCGGGGCGGACCCGTGGCGCCCCATGATGGCGGGCTGGTCCCCTGGCCGGCTCAGCCTGGCCAGCCCCACTCCCGGTCTCTTTCCTCTCCCCTCATCGGAGATTGGTCTGTCCGAGGCCGAGGCCGCCGCCGTGGCGGAAGCCGGACGTCTGATCTCCGCACTGGGAGACTACGACTACGACCTCTACGACGGCCTGGGCCTGGCCTGCGTGGCCGAGCTCAGTGCAGCCGAGGCGACAGCGCGGCTGGAAGCCGTACCTGCCGACGGCGTGGACATCGATGGACTTTACGAGGCCTGGTGGAACAAGTCGGACGCCGATCTGATCGTCGGTATCACGGACGTGCCCGGCGGTTGCGTCATCATCCAACCCTGGGGGTACACGCCGTCCACACGCGGCCTCCTCGAACGCGTCTCACCGGGCACGGCCTGCTACAGCATGTACGACAACCCCAAAGGTGGCATTTTTGGACATGTCGCCCGAGACGGCGCCGTCATCACGGCGTGGGAGCCGCACTGCGCCTATACCGTCCCCTCCGACGCCTCCGCCGAGGAGATTCTCGCCGTCTACCTTTACAGCGACCACTCTGTGGCGTTCTGCTGCGCCGGCGCAGGTCTGCGCCTGGCCGACGCCGGGCCGACCATCGGCTCCAACAGATGGCTCAGGCTGCCCGAACGGGACTGGTGAAAGTGACCACGGACCCCATCGATGTGCGGTACACCGCGCTGGTCGAGACCGGATTCCCCGCTGAGGGATTCTGCCTCACCTGGTGCCAGAACAACGACGTGAGGGAGGTGACCCGCCGGTTCGGGGCTGATCCTGAGGCCGGCCTGTGGGTCGGACCCAAGGAACTGGAGGAAGAGCACTGGGAGGATCTGCTCCAGTTGACTCCAGCAGGCGAGTGGACACTCGTCTTCGAGTCCCCCGGTTTCCAGGGAGACCGAGAGGAGGTGCTGGAGGTGTTGTCAGCCGGTGGACGCGCCCTGAATGTCATCTGGCGCGGAGAGCGGGACAACCGCGTCACCTACGCCGTCGACGGCGACATCATCACGTCCTTCCGGTTGATGGACCTCTCGCAGCGATCGGGTGACGTCCCGTCAGCGCTGGACGACCTGCTGGAGCAGGTGGGCCTGCACGACGGACTGCCGGTGCTGCAACGTAAGGCGCGCATCTTGGCGCTGGCCGAGGCGCTCAGTGGACACCCTCTCACCCCCGAGTGGGTGTGGGCGCCCCGGTTCGCCGCCGTGATCGAAGCGCCGATCCCGGACGCGCTCGTCCCCCGCGCCTACCTGCATCCACGGGAATCGTTCCTGGATGAGCCGGAGTTCGCGCGACTCCTGACTGACCCGTCGCCCGCGACGGCCCCCGCCATCACCCGGCTGGTCGTCTCCATCGTCACCGCCGGGGTCGGCCTAGAGGGCCACACGCTGGTGGAGGATACCCTACGGATGCTGGAACGCGGCGAGGCGAGTCCGGCCAAGCGGGAGGCGCTACGGGCACGGCTGCACCAGTCCGCCGAGGAGACCAGCCAGGCCCTGTTACGGCAGCTCGGGTCCACGCCTGATACGGCGGAAGCCGAACGGCTGGAACAGAGGGGTCATGCCCTCTACGCTCTCAGCAAGGCGCTGTCGCCGTCTCCCGTGAACGCGGCATACGCCGTGACGGACGAGGCCTTCCGGATACCCCGGCTGTCCAGGGCGGACTTCATGCGCCTGCACGTATTGCGCAACGTCGCCGACCGCATCCTCTCGGAGGAGATGTCTCACTCCTGACACCGGAAGCCTGAGGAACCAGTTCTACGGTCGCCGAACAACAAGAAAGCCCGGCCCCATGATCTGGAACCGGGCCTTCCGTCCTGGTGGGGTGTTCACGAGTAGGTCCGACCTGGGATGAAGCGGGCGTTTGAAGATCGCTTCCCAGCATGAGGATGATCGTTTCCCGTAAGTTGGGGAGCAACGAGTTGTTAGGGTGCTCACCGTGGCGCATCCGGACCCCCTTCTCGACCTCATTCACCGCACTCCAGCGGCCACCGAGTTGCTGACATGGCCGTTCGACTTCGACGTCTCCCGTACCGATCCCGTCGAAGTGGTGAGACTGGAGTCCGGCGAGGCCCTTGAGGCGGTCGCCGGGGACGGCGCGGGCGGGACGTTCTTCCTCTGCGGTGAGGCGGCTGGAGAACGGCCCGTGTTGTACGCCGACTCCGAAGGGCAGGCAGGGCTGATCGGCCGTAACCTGACCGTCGCCCTCCAACTGATCGTGAGGATCCCATACTGGAGGGACTGCCTCGGATGTGTGTCCGATGGTCTCGAGGCGATGCAATCGGTGATCCCGAAACTGGAGCAGGAGTACGGTGATAACGGCATCGATCTTGACGCCTGTCGTACCTCACTGGCCGGGTTGCTCGCCCTGCATCTTCCGCCGGCGGCAAACGTGCTGACCCACCTCCTGGAGGCGGTGACGCTACCCGGCTTCATCCTGCTCAACGAACAGGAAGACGCCTACGAAGCGATCAGTAAATGACCCGTTGCCCTCGATAGCGGTTAACCGGCTGTCCGGTGAGGCTTTTCAGCATGGTGGTCCCGGCTACGGGGAACATTACGGACTTGCCGTGGCCGCTAAGATCTCCCCTCACAAGCGATGATCGCACTGGAGGGAGCTGGGGTTGATCTGCTTTGTCGGACACGCGTAGCACGGTGGCCTGATGTGCGTAGGTTACTCATGAAAGGGAATTTCCCGCAGAAATACAATGGCATTTCTCGCAGGCGGTTGCGAGACTATTCGTGCGAGCTCTCTATGTCAGCGTTCGTGTCTAATCCATTCTTTCCCTTCTGCGGCGATCCCCTCCAAAACGTGCAGGGTGTGATGAAGTCCCGAAGCATCTAGTGTCACCTCGGACACCGTTCCGGGATCCTCTCCCTCCTGGAGCATCTCCATTCCCGGGCTCATCACTTGAACGCTGATCTTCTGCCCGTCGACGAGAGCCAGTTCAAAGGTGCGTTCGTCGTTGTCCCCCTGGCCCACCCGCACCGCCGCGACCGCGTCGAAACGGTAGCTGCTCCGCTCCCGAACGCGGAATGCGCCTTCCTCGAAATCAAGGTCGACGGTGAGCTGGCGTACTCCGTCCGCAGTGAGAAGGAAAGCGAGGAGCCGGTACTTCCTGTAGCGCCAAGGACCGTCCTTTACTCGTGCACGCTTGGTGGAGGGGGCAGGCGCTTCGATGAAGGCGTGCGCGACGACGTTGCTCATGACCAGCCTGTAGTGCTTCAGAGCGTCGTCCAACAGCGCTTTCCTGTCGGAGTCCAGCCAGACGGCCATCTCCTGGTCTTTGGGCTTATCCGCCAGCTTTGCCCGCCATCGCCTGAAGGCTTCCCAGTCACCGTCCAGCGTCCGCCTGCTCTCGTGCTCATCGGCCGCGAACCGCCACCGCTCCAAGAGGACGCCCAATAGGGCACGGGCGCCGATCCACCCACTCGCCAGCATGAGGACTGTCGAACCGGACGTGTCCAGAGGGGCGACGAGCACCGCATCACTCACCGCCCAGGCCCCGCCGCCTACGAGAGCGGCAAGCCCGAGAACCGCTCCGGCCTTGGTGGACAAGGGCGTGGCAAGCTCCTCACGGTAGCTCCACAGGGCGCCCTCCCGCCAACGACGTCGGACATCGTCGACCCGGTGCCGGATCAGCCAGTTGATCCTCTCTACCCCAACCCTCTCCTCCCGGTAGATCTCAACCAGTTCGTCGCGTAAGCTCCTGCGAATCCCTGCCGTTTTAGCCAGCCAAATCTCACGCTCCACGCCATGAGGGACGTATATGGCGAAGTAGTGATCAAATCGTTGATCTACTCTTTTGGCGAAACCCTCGGGCTGCGCGTTGGTCCTGCGAGCCGAAGGTGGTCCGTACTCCATGTCCTTCGTACGGCGTCGCACTACACGGAAGCGCCACTCCAGACCCTCGCGCGCGCCGTAGTATCCGCCGACAGCGCTCGCCAAGCAGACCAGGAGGGCGAACACCCTGCCTTCCTGGACCAGCACGTAACCGATGCGGGCCGTCGCCACAACGAAGACGGCCGTCGCCATCACGATGCGGACATACACCCCGAGAGGGGTATCCGGCCGCCGCACTGCCCGTTCTCGCGGCTTGGACGGGGTGGGTTCGAAGAACTTCCAGATCCGGTTCGCCCGATCGCCTGCCATTCGCTCATGCTTGGCCTGCGACAGGGTACGGTGCCACATCTGTTCGGCGATCGGGCCGTCCAGGAACTGTTCCAGATGACGCAGGATCATGGCACGTTGGGGATCGCCGAGTGCGTCCAGTTCCTTCAACAGGACGCGAGTATCCGCGTCCTTCTTCTCCGCCGATTCCAGGAGACGGCGAATGGTCTTCACGCCGTTCACCCACTCGTCGTCGCCCGTGAGACGGAATATGTTCCGCTCGTTCCGCAACGCTGCCATCTCTTCCTTGGACAACCCGTGCCGTGTTCTTCCGCTCACCAAGGCGAGCAGCCAGTGGAAACAGACCTCGTTGGTCTTGTATCCGCCCACGACGGCTTCTTGGATGAGCTGCCAGGCTCGGCTCGACATGCCGCCGTCGAGGATATGGACGCCCGCCTGGAACTTCTTCTCAGGCGGACTGTCCGCGTAGGTCGTGTACTGGTTGACATCGCCGTGCACGACGCCCGCCTGCATGGCGACGTACGCGGAGTCCGCGGCGACGTTCGTCGATGTGGCCTCTGGCACTGTCATGACAGACCCTGGGCCAGGGCGATGACGATCGACAGGTTCGCCGCCAGTTCGGCCACGTCGGCGATGAGCCCGCGCACCTTCTTGAGCGCCAAGGTCAGCGCGCTCCGGCTTTGCGGCGTCTCCGACCGCAGCGCCTCCTCGGCCACGGTGAGTTCCGCCTCTGCCGCGGAGTAGGTGTCCTCGTCCAGCTGCCTGGCCGCCCGCGCCCGCTGGAGCTGAGCGCGAAAATCGGAGAGTGCCGCCGCCAGGTCGGCGGGCTGGCCGGGCTCGGAGGTGATGCGGACACCGCCGTAAACGGTGCCGGCCTGCACGCCCACTCGCGCGTTGCCCTTCGCGATGTTCCGTGTCGTCTCCTGCATCGCCGAACTCCCTTTCGGTTTCGTGGCCCTGGGTTCACCGTCGTGCTGTTCGTCGGTCGCCAGCGCTTCGGCCAGAGCCGCGGCGAACGACGCCGCGTTGGCCACCGCTCGCGGCTGCCATGCCTCTCGATCCGTGACTTCCTTGCTGCCGTCCGCGCGGTCGCTGATCCCCCGCACCACGACCACCGGCAGTGCCCGGTTCAGCTGTCCGGCCTGGGCCACACCGGCACCTTCCATTTCGATGGCCAGCGCGTCGTTGTAGTGCTCCCGGATCCAGCGAGCGTGCGCGGAAACCCTGGAATTCAGGACCACCTCGCCGGCGGCGATCGGTCCGAAGTGCACTTCGGGAAGAGGGCGGCCAGGAGGAAGATCATGCCCCCAGGCACGGCTACGGTTGATGTGTCGGGCGATCTGATCGGCGATGTGCGAGGTTTCCCAGACCCGGGGCCGACCCAAGAACCCGTCGTCCTGGCTCGTTCCTCCGTGGAACGCGTAGACGTGCGTGGCCATCACCACATCTCCCAAGGCGATGTGGGAATGCAGGGCACCGGCCACACCGACGAAGAGCAGTGCGGCGGGCTTGAACTCGGCGATGGCGCGTTCGGCCAGCACCGCCGCGGAATGGTTGCCTTTGCCAACGTGGGCCAGGGCCACCCGGCATCGGCCGTCCGCGAGGCGACCGACCTCGAAACGAGTGCCCTGAGGGTGTCGGCGCAGACGCGGAGCGACCAGCTTCTCTCGGATCGCCTGGTACTCCAGATCCAGCGCCGTAAGAATGACAATCGGGGGGGTGCTCACTTCACTGCTCCATTTCGCTGGACGACTCGAAGGGCCGGACCATCGGCGGGTACAGAACTTCATAGGGGCCGGCCGTGAACAGCCGGGCCGGTCGCCCGGTAGCGGCCTTCCGCACCGAACCGACGCCAACGATGAATCCTTCGGCCTTCTGAACCTTGCGGTAGAAGTTGCGGGGATCCAGCGGGATCCCCCATACCGCCTCGTACACCTCCTGCAGGTCCGTGATCGTAAAGGTGGGCCCGCAGAACGCCGTGGCGAGGGCGGTGTGCTCCAGCTTGACTCGGGCACGCTCGACGCCGTCCGTGACAATCCGCCGATGGTCGAAGGCGAGCTCCAGGTCTCCGGAAAGCACTCGCGCGACCGACTGCCATCTGGCGCTGGCCGCGTCCGTTCCGGCGATCGGTTCCGGCAGCCGTGGCGCGATCGCGAGGTAAGCCACAGAGACCACCCGCCCACGCGGGTCACGACCGGGGGCGCCGTACACCCCCAGGTGCTCCAGTCGTAGCTTCTCCACGTCCAGCTCGGCTTCCTCCGACAGCTCACGATGGGCTGCGGCGACGAGATCCTCTTCGGAGTGCTGCAGGAAGCCGCCAGGCAGCGCCATGACGCCTTTGTAAGGCTCGATACCGCGCTCGATGAGCAGTACGTGCAGCTCCAACTCACGCAACGTCAAGATCACCAGATCAATGGCGAGCAAGATGCGGGGTGGTTCCCATCCGTCATCAGTCATGCACGAGAGCCTAGCTTTTTGTCTTAATGACAAAAAAGCCAGTGTGCTGTCACCTTTGGACGCGCGTCCTGGTTACGCCTCGCCCGTTATGCCTGACGCCCTACTGACCGAACCAGAGCCACCAGGGTGCCGGGCATCGGCGAACCTGTCGGATGAAGCGGTCCGGCCTGCAGGACCATGTCCTCATGTCAGTGACCGAGTTCGCCGGCGTGACCAAGGACAAGGATCGTGGCATAACGTCCAGGGGAGGGCTGTATGAGTTCTGGACCGAGGAGGATGCCCACGTCTACCTTCACGACACCGACTTCAGGCGCCTGACCTATGAGCCCGGCAGGCCGTCGACGTTGGAGCTGGAGTTCGTCTACGACCCGCAGTGGACTCCGCCCGAACTGTCGAAGACACCTGTCGTGGTCTTTCGGTTCGAGGACGTCCGCCTAGTCGAGTGGCATGAAGACCAGGAGGGCCATGACCGCGTGACCGCTGACCCTGATGCCTCACCGGGACAGGTCGGGCAGTTCGACTGGGACGGCACCGACAGGTTCACACTGGACACCTTCACACTTCGCCTTGTCTTCCACGCGCCGCGAGCAGCAGTAACCGTGCGCACGAAGTAGAACGAGGAACCAGCCTGGGCTACCTGGTCGAATCTCAGTTCTCTTCACCTACCCGTCTACGTCCAGCTCGTTGCCACCAGCGCTGCGCCTTCGTAGATTCGGAGACG
Source organism: Streptosporangium sp. NPDC023615 (assembly GCF_040640155.1). Taxonomy (NCBI): domain Bacteria; kingdom Bacillati; phylum Actinomycetota; class Actinomycetes; order Streptosporangiales; family Streptosporangiaceae; genus Streptosporangium; species Streptosporangium sp. NPDC023615. The sequence goes on along the minus strand of NZ_JBFABE010000106.1, from coordinate 5,842 downwards.
TGAAGTCACGCATAGTGCAAGTCCTTGCCCCTCAACCTGAGGTTCCCCCAAGGCCGGGTAGTTAACGTTTCTGCAGGTCACACAAGCCCATTGAGGAGTCCCTGACGCGGAGCAACGGAGCTCGTTGATACAGGCAGTCGACCAAGACAGCTTGCATCCAAGGAGCTCCGTTGCCGTCTCATCATGTCCCGCCGAGTCCCGTGATGGCCATCACCCGTACCGTCACTGTGGCCGCCGGGAGGTTCGCTGCCGGGCAGCTCGGTGGCCTGACTCCGTTTCTGCCCTTCGAGTTGGTGGATGCCGTTTTGGAGGAGACCCGGGCGGTCCAACAGCGGCTGAGAGACCTGCCGTCCCGGGCGGGGTGTACTTCCTGGTGGCGATGTTCCTCTTCCCGGAGGTCGGATACCCGCTGGTGTGGGACAAGCTGACCGCCGGCATCGGCGACTGTCTGCCGGGCCCAGCGCGAAGGGACTGCGTGATCTACGTCGCCGCGTGGGCTGCGCTCCGGTGAAGGCGCTGTTCGAAGTGGTGGCAGGCGTACTGGCTCCACCGCGGACGCCGGGCGTGCGCTTCGGCCCCTACCGCACGGTCTCCTTCGACGGCTGCAGCTCGATCAAGACCCCAGACAGTGAGCGTAACCGCGGCTGGCTGAGACGATGCCCGCACGGCGGCTATCCGCAGGTCGAGTTGATGACGCTGGTCGAGACCGGCACCCGCTCCGTGATCGGCGCGGTGTTCGGCCCCACCCGCCAGAGCGAAACCTCCTATGCCACCCGCCTGTTGTCCCATCTCGGTCCCGAGATGCTGCTGCTGTGGGACCGGGGTTTGGACAGCAACGACTTCCTCGCCGCCGTGCACGCCACCGGCGCCCGCCGGTCCTGAAGACCCTCACAGATTCCTCCTACCTCTCGGTCGTCGGCTCAGTCGCCGTGCGCATCCTCGAGGCCGACGTAGGAGTCACCTGCGCCGACGGCAGCACCTTCAATGGCTCCTACCCTCTGGTGACCACCCTGCTGGACGCCCAGCGCTACCCCGCCGACCCCTCTCGTGCACCTCTACCACGAACGCTGGGAACACGAGAGCGCCTACTACGCGCTGCGTCACACCATTCTGCGCGGCCGGGTCCTGCGCTCGTGCGACCCGGTCGGCGTCGAGCAGGAGATGTGGGCCCTGCTGCTGTGCTACCAGCTCCTGCGCCGCGCCATCACCGAGGCAGCGGAATTCCAGCCGGGCACCGATCCTGATCGTTGCAGCTTCACGATCGCTCTCCACACCGCCCGTGACCTGCTGGTACGCGCCGAAGAAGTCTTCGAGCAGGGTCTTGGGGCGATCGGCCGGCGGGTGCTGTCGGAGCTGGCCCCGCCGTGCCGGCCCCGCATCAGTACCCGGAAGGTGACGTCACCCATCTCACGCTACGCGGAAAGGAAGACGGACGGCCGCCCCGACCAGAGCCTGACCGTGACCTCCGTGACGGTCTGCGTCCTGCCACCCCCGCCTCCTCCTCCCGCGCTGCCGGCCGCCACGGTCCCCGACTACGCCGGCCCCGGCCAGACCAGCAACCGCACGAACCGCGTCCCTACAGCCCTACAGGCGCAACCCGAGCGGCAATGGCGGGCCAGAGAGATCGCCGAGCTTCTCGGCGACGTCACCCTGGTCGCCACCCATCGACAACTCGCCCGCTGGACCGAGAGAGGGGTGATCAAAAGGGTCCGCACCGGCCGCTACGCAGCAGCAACTCCGCCAGAGACCACCACCTTGCGTGACCAGCAGAAACGCTAACTACTCGGCCTTGGGGGAAGCTCAGACCTCGTTGACCGACGGCCTCAAGACCCAGCCTTCCTACGGTCCGGGCGTCCCGGCCCCGGCCTGCCCAGGCGGTTGCGGCCACGACGACTGCCACCCTGCCAATGGCGCAGCAGGGCGTGGCGGCAGAGTGGAGGCCTGGGCGGTGAAGCAGGACCTCACTGGGGCGGACGCCAAGCCGGACTCCGCCAGCCTGACGCAGATGGATCGCCTGACCTGGTATGAGGTACAACTGGACCCTGCCGTCCCCGGGAGGGGGTGATCCACGCCCCGAACGACGTACCCGGCGCCTACTTGTCGTCCGCCGAGAACGACGGCTGACGACGGACGATCGACGGCGGCGGCCCCGGGACCCGGTGCCACCACCGGCATGTCGGCGTCCCGTACTCCTCGCGGGCCCGGCCCAGCCGCCCGCCATGGGATGATCAGTTCAGTTGAAGGCGCCGGCCCGCGGGGGACAGCATGAGTGACGGCACCGGACATCTGGCCAAACTCGTCTGGTCGGTGGCTGATCTGCTGCGCGGCGACTTCAAGCCTTCTGAATACGGGCGGGTGATCCTGCCGTTCACGGTGCTGCGCCGGCTGGACTGCCTGCTGGCCCCGACACGGCAGGCGGTGCTCGACGAGGCCGAGCGCACCGACGGCGGGCAGGAGTGGGAGCAGCGCCTGACGGCCGCCTCGGGTTGGCCCTTTTACAACTCCAGCCGATTCTCCATGGAGAGCGTGCTCAGCGATCCGGAGAACGCCGACCGGGTGCTCCTGGCCTATGTCAACGGGTACTCCCGCAACGTCAGGGAACTGCTGGACGGTTTCGAGTTCGAGTGGACAGCCACCCGCCTGCACCAAGCCCGGCTCCTTCACCACGTCGTCGCGCAGTTCATCTCGATCGACCTGGGGCAGATGATCAACGACGTCCACGTGGAGAGCCTCTTTGAGGAGCTCGTCCGGCAGTCCGCAGAGAGCGGCCACGAGACGAGCGGGGAGCACTACACTCCCCGGGACGTCGCCCACCTGATGGCTGGCTTCCTCATCTCCGCCGACTCGGACCTCCTGACGTCTCCGCACGCCGTCCGCACCATCCTGGACCCGACCTGCGGGACAGCTGGCCTGCTGACCGAGGCAGCCTCGTATATCGCATCGATGAACCCCCGGGCGGACGTCACGCTGTACGGCCAGGAGATCAACCGGGATTCATGGGCGGTCTCCCGCGCCACCATGATGATCAGCGGCCGCCGGGCCTCGACGGTCGCCTTCGGGAATGTCCTCGCCGAGGACGGGCACCAGGGTGCCGCCTTCGACTACCTTCTCGCTAATCCGCCGTTCGGCGTCGACTGGAAGAAGAGCGAGTACGCGGTTCGTTCGGAGCACGAGCAGCTCGGCTTCGCGGGCCGCTTCGGGGCCGGTCTTCCCCGGATCAACGACGGCTCACTGCTCTTCCTGCAGCACATGCTGGCGAAGATGAAGCCGGTGAGCGACTCGGGTGAGGGCGGTAGCCGGATCGCGGTCATCTTCAACGGCTCCCCGATGTACGCCGGGGGCGCGGGGTCTGGCGAATCAGACATCCGGCGGTGGATCGTGGAGAACGACTGGCTCGAGGCTGTGGTCGCGCTGCCCGACCACCTCTTCCACACCACTGGCATCAGCACCTACCTGTGGGTCCTCAGCAACCGCAAGCCGGTACAGCGCAGGGGCCAAGTGCTGCTGCTGAACGCTCAGGACCAGTACCAGCGGATGCGCCGCTCCATCGGCTCGAAGCGCAACTACATCACGTCGGACCAGATCACCGAGATTACCGAGCTCTACCTGGACACCCTGTCCGCCGACCCCGCCCAGCAGCCGGACGACCGGGTCCGTCTCGTCTCCACCCACGAACTGATGTACCAGCGCGTCACGATCGAACGACCGCTGCGGCTCCGGTACGAGCTGTCTGAGGAGGTCCTGACCCGGCTCGCTGAATCGCGCATGATGCAGAAGACCGGTGATCCCGCCGCCCTGGTGGCCGCCCTGCGTCCGCTGGTCGGCTCGAAGTGGGCGAGGGGCCAGGACGCCGTCACGGCGCTGCGCCGGGCGGTCGCCTCGGCCAGCGTGAACTGGCCGAGGGGGAAGGCCTTCGAGGCGGCAGTCCGCAAAGTCGTCGGCGTGCGCGACGGCGGCGGAGAGCCACAGCGGACCGGCGAGGCGTACGAGCCGGATCCCGAACTGCGAGAGTTCGTCCACCTGCCGCTGCAGGCGGATCCGAGCGACCACCTCCGACGCGAAGTGCTCCCGAGCGCTCCGGACGCCTGGATCGACGACAGCAAGACGCGGGTGGGCTGCGAGATCCCACCTGCCCTCTTCTACCGGCCGGAACTCGACAGCGACTTCGAACTGCTGCGCAACCTCGCCCGGTTGGAGACCACCCGGGTCAACCCGCCGCAGCGCGGCGAGGAGCAGCGAGACGGCGCCGACCGGCCCAAGCACTTGCGTGCCCAGGACCTTCACGAGGCGGACTCGGCCGTCGAGCTCCCCGACGCGCCGGAGGGTGGGGCGCCACTGACCCTGTGCGCGGGTGGGATGCTCGTCGGACGGCCGGGCAACTGGCGACTGCTGCCGCAGGGCTTCGGCGAGGCGGCGACCTCCCTCTTCGTGCTGCAGCCGCTGCGCGGCAGCGGCCAGGCGCTCTGCGAGTGGTTGAACTCCCGCAAGGACAACGGCCAGTACCCCAGCGCCCGCGATCTGTTGGACACGCATGTCCCCGTCGACTTGGTGACCGACAGCGAGGTGGAGAGCCTCTTGGAGACGGTACAGGGGGGGCGGCGCGCACTGCGGACCACGATGTCGGGAATCCTGCCCAACGTCTTCGGCAGCGGCGAGCGGGACGTCCAGGGCGTTCGGAACGAGATTAGGTTTGCCGCCCACGAGGCTGGCCTGATCGGCGAACTCGTGCGGCCGCTGGACGACCCGATCTGGCGCGCCGAGTGGAGCTTTCCGCACCACGTCGCCGCGCTGTCCCGTCAGTACCGGGTCAGCACGCACCCGGCGGAACGGAAGGACGGACTGCTCAAGCTGGGCGAGGGCCTGGCCCGGGTGCTGGGCGTGCTGGCGCTCACCGAGCTCGCAGCGTCGAACGGCTTCTCCAGCAACCTGCGCAAGCAGTTCCGGACCGGTGCCACCTTCGGCACCTGGCTCTGGCTCCTCGACCGGCTGGAGGCCGAGGGCATCGTGCCACGCGTCCAACAGCTCGCGACCGTGCGCGACCGTGACGACGCACGCGCCCTGCTGGGCCACATCAAGGACTTCAGGAACACCTCGCACCACGCCCACAGCGTCCGCGCCAGTCACCAACTGGTAGAGGACGTCGAGCGGTTGGAACCGCACGTGGTGCGGGCGATCAGCGCGGTCAGCTGGCTCTCCGGGACACACTGGGACTGGGTAGAGCGGTGCGAGTACCTCGACGAGGGCTCGTACCGGATCGTCGGGCTCCGGCTGCGGGGCAGCCATCCGAGCTGGGAGCCGTTCGAGCGGTCGAGTACCCAGCCGCTGCGGCCCGACCGCATCTACGTGGGCAGCGTCCCGTACGGGGCTCCGGTCGATCTCTGGCCGTTCGCCGTCGTCAGCCTGTGCGACGAGTGCCGTACCCGGGAGCTCTTCCTGCTCAACCAGGTCCGAGACGACCAACTGACGCTCCGCAGCTTGGAGGAGCATTCGCTGGAAATCACATACGGCGCACCCGAGTAGCGGCGGGCGAGACTGAGCGACCTGGCTCGGCTGCACCGGGTGCGGGACCGGAGCGATCAGGAGTACGCCGAGCCGCTGAGTATGGAGGCGCTGGCCCGCGGGGTTAATACATCCGCAGGGCACCTGAGCCGTCAGTTCCGGCAGGCCTAGTAGTGCTTTGTTAGGTCAGCCTGTTGTGACTGGCCGGTGTCACCGTGTGATGGTTCGCTGCAGGTGTGACCCCCGAACAGCTCGCGCATACCCGGCAGCGGCTGGAAGCGTTCACCGCTGAGAGGGCGGTTCGCGAGTTGACGTCCCTTTCGCCGCTGGGATTGGGTGAGAC
>NZ_JBFABE010000105.1:0-13983 GCF_040640155.1 Streptosporangium sp. NPDC023615 | reverse complement strand
CCTGGTGAGGGCCGCTGTGGCATAGGAACCTCTCCACGTTTTCAGGGGATTGACAGAGCCGACGGCACGACGTCCCGGACCCTCGGTGACGCGGACGAGTTCGCCAGAACGCTCTCCACGGACTTCCTCGTCCCGCTCGACGATCTCGGCCGGAACGGCGTGGCCCGGCTGTGGAGCAAGACGGGCCCCCAGGACGACCTCTGGCGCGCACGCGTCACTGACGCCCTCCAGAACCGACACGACGAGGGCGGTGTCATCTCACCGTCAACGCTCCCTTCACCGGGAAGGGCGGACGATTAAGGGATTTACCACTTACAACTACTCAAAAAGGATCTAGTAGTAGGAAGTGGGAGTATCTTCCGATCTTTGTCCACAGGCATTGGTGTTTTTCTGTGGATAACCGTAATCGGGCAAGGGAAAACCTGTGGATAACTCATGGGAGCAGTACCTCGCCCGCGAGTCCGGCTATCACGGGGATGATCCCCAGGAAGACGAACGCGGGAAGGAAGCACAGTCCCAGCGGGGCCACGACCTGAACCCCGACCCTTTGGGCCGCTGCCGACGACCTGGCCCGGGCGGCGTGACGAGAGTCGTCGGACAGCCGGGTGAGAACATCCGCCACCGGGGCGCCTCCCAGCGCGGCCCGGCTCATGACGCGCGCCAGGGGGGCGAGGGAACGCTCGGAGGTCAGAGCTCCCCACGCACTCTCCGGGGCGGCTCCCAGTCGCAGCTGACCGCTCACCCAGGCCAGCCGCTCACCCAGCGGACCTCCGATCGCCTCCACCGTGACGTCGAGAGCTCCGGTCATCGGCTGGCCCGCGCGCAGTGAGGCGACCAGAAGGTCGGCCGCCAACGGCAGGTCCGCCACCACCAGCTCGCGTTCCCGGCGCAGTTCCGGGGACTCCCGCCTCCGCAGGAACATCAGCACGGCGCCCGCACCCACCGGTCCCGCGACGATGCCCGCGGGCCCGCCCACGGCCAGGAGCGTCGCCAGCCCCACGGCGAGAGAGGCCGCGATCTCTCCTCGCCCCGGGCACCGCCGGGCCGGAGAGACGTCGGCCGTCCTCCCGACCCACGGAACCGTCCTTCCCATCGGCGAGCCCGTCTCCCCGGCAGGCGAGGACGTCGCCTGGGAACGGGCCGTCACGCTCATGGATGACGAGGAGACCGGAGCGGCGGGAGAGGTCGCGAAGGCCCGGGAATTCCGGGACACCCGGAAGGTCCGGAAGGCCGGGCCATCGCGTCCCCTCCCCGGAGGATCGGGCGGCGGCGGTACGGGGTGAACGCGACGGAGCCTGTCGGCCGGTTCCCGACCGGCCGCCCACAGCCGTCCGGCCAGGCCGGCGAGCGCCACGGCCAGCAAAGCGATCACTGTTCTCCTCCTCATGATCCGATCATGCGAACGTCAGGCCCGCTGGGCACGGGCGACCAGACGACGGGTCCACCACAGGCCGCCCAGATCGAGGGCGAGACCGGTGATCAGGCACCCCACGCCCACCGGGCCGCCGAACAGGAAGTGCAGCGGTCGCATGCCGAGGCCGGTCGCCATCAGCAGGCCGAGAAGGGGAAGACCCGCCAGCAGGCGGGCCGTGGCACGGGGGCCCGCGAGCTGGGCGACGACATCGCGACGATGAGCCTGGGCCTCCCGCAGGGAACCGGCGACACGATCGACGAGGGTGGCGAGAACCGCCCCCGTGGTGACGCTCACCCTCCAGCAGGCGGCCAGCCCGCGGAAGGCCTCGCCGCCCTGCCCCGCCTCCACGGCGAGCAGCGCGGCGGGGACGTCACCTCCGTCCCGCGCGGCCGCGACCACCGGGCGCAGAAGCGGAGGGTCAGGAAAATCCACCGCCTGCACGGCCCGTACCAGCGCCTCGCCCGCCGTGCGGCCCGCGGACAACTCGACGGCAAGGCCCTGGCACAACTCGATCGACGCGATCCGCCAGGCGGCCTCACGCCCGGCGGCCCGCGAGCGGGCGATGAACCTGTCACGGAAGGAAGCAGATCGAATCGCCCGGCTACGCCGAATCCGACGCAGGCGGGCGGTACAGGGGTCGGCTCCCGTCCACAGCCAGGCCGCCAGGGCCGTGAGGACAAGGGTGGCTCCCGTCATGGTGTCGGCCGTACCGGGAGATCTCCCCCGCGCGGTTCACCGGACGGCGAGGAGGTGGGAGGGTACGGTCTGCGCCGGGGCGTCCGGGGCGTGGGAACGTCCGATGCCCACGTGGGGGCGGCGCCGTCCGGAGCGGGGGGAGAAGCGGTGACGGGGGGTCTGCGGGTCGTGAGGGGCGGTATCCCAGGCGCCCGGGCCATGAGGGCGCCGAGACCGGGACCGGGGCTCACCTGCCCGTCCGGAGCGAAGGTGAGGGCCGGTTCCGCCTCGACCAGCCCTGACGGGCGGCGGACCATCATGCAGACCTCGGCGACCCGGCGGCGGCCGTCGGCGTGGTCGCGGACCAGGTGGATGACGACGTCCAGGGCGGCGGCGATCTGACTGTGGACCGCCTCTCGGCTGAGACCCGCCGCGCACGCCAGTGCCTCCAGCCGTGGGGGCACATCGGTAGCGGTGTTGGCGTGCAGGGTGCCGCACCCCCCGTCGTGGCCGGTGTTGAGGGCCGCCAGGAGGTCGACGACCTCGGCTCCCCTCACCTCCCCCACGACGAGCCGGTCGGGGCGCATTCTCAGCGCCTGCCTGACGAGATCGCGCAGGCCGACTCCACCGGCGCCTTCGAGGTTGGGCGGACGCGCTTCGAGCCGGACCACGTGGGGATGGAGCGGCCTCAGCTCGGCGGAGTCCTCGACCAGGAGCAGCCTTTCGCCGGGATCGGCCAGGGACAGCAGGGCCGAGAGCATGGTCGTCTTCCCCGTACCCGTGCCGCCGGTGATCAGGAAGGCGAGCCGCGACTCGATCACCGCGGTGAGGACGGCGGCGCTGTCGGCCCGGATCGCCCTCGCCTCGACCAGGTCGGCGAGAGTGAAGGTCCGCCGGGGCGGGAGACGCAACGAGATACAGGTGCCGTTGGCGGCCACCGGAGGAAGGACCGCGTGCAGGCGGACGCCTCCGGCGAGCCGGGCGTCGACGTAGGGACACGCGTCGTCGAGGCGCCGGCCCGCGGCCGAGGCGAGACGCTGCGCCAGCCTGCGGAGTGCGTCCTCACCGGAGAAGACGACCGAGGTCGGGCGCAGCCCGCGGCCGTCGTCGACCCACACCTCCCGCGGGCCGTTGACAAGGACGTCGGTCACCTCGGGCTCGGCCAGCAACGGCTCCAGCGGGCCCGCCCCGATGAGGTCGGCGCACAGGACCCGAGCGACCGCCAGGATCTCCGCGTCGCCGAGCACCGCCCGCTCGGCCCGCAGCGCGACCGCGACGTGCGCGGCGCTGGGCTCGACCCCCGTCCGGGCCAGCCGCACGCGAACGGCCTCCACCAGCTCCGGCGAGACCTTCGCCGGAGGCGATGGAGGTGAGGTCCGGGGCGGCGAGACCGGCCGGGTCCGCCGGGTCGGTGAGGTGCGCGGGGCCGACGGCGTCGCCGGCGTCGCCGGCGTCCCCGTGGTCCGCAGGGTTCCCGTGGTCCGCAGGGTTCCCGGGGCTCGTGGGGACTCGGTACGCGTCACGCGTCCGCCTCGATCAGTTCGTGGAGAAACGCGGAGCAGAAACGACCGAGCGAACTGCGGCGGCCCAGTGGTGGCACGTCTCCTCGGTCGAGCGCGGCGGCGAGGCGGGGCTGGTCGGGGACGCTCCCCCCGAGGGGAACACCGAGCGAACCCGTCACCACGTCGTCCTTCAGCACCCCGCTGCGCACCACGGCTCGAACGTCACCGGTGTGCGCGCGCACCCCGACGAGCACCTGAGCCGCGGCGAGCACGCCGCGCACGTCGGCGGGGACGACCAGGAGGGTGATGGTGGCCCTGCCGAGTGCCTCCGCCGCGGCCTGGTCGAGATGGCGTGGCAGATCGACGACCACCAGGTCGAAGCCCCTTCGTCCCGCCTCCAGGACGGAACGCATCGCCTCGGCCGGGATCGGCTCGACCTCGCCCCGGTGGAAGGAGAGCAGCGTCAACCCGGCGAGGGTCGGCAGCGCCGCCTGGAGCGCGGCGCAACTGACCCTGCCCTCACGGGCGACCAGGTCGGACCAGCGCGCGCCGTCGGCCTCCTCCTGGCCGAGCAGGAGATCCAGCCCACCGCCGAGCGGGTCGGCGTCGACGAGGAGGGTGCGCAGGCGCCGCCTGGACGCGGCCAGAGCCAGCGATCCCGCCAGCACGCTGGCCCCTGCCCCGCCGCGCCCGCCGGTGACGCACACCACGGCCGCCGGGCCCGCGGGGGGCTCCACGACGTCGGCGAACTCGTCGACCAGGCGTCGTTCCGCGGCGGGTAGCTCCAGCACGGCCTGCGCGCCGACCGCGACGCATTTGCGCCACGTGTCGGGGTCGTCGCACTCCTGGGTGACCAGGAAGACACGATGTCGGGGCGGCGGGCCGGTCGCGGCCAGAGCGTCGGCCATGTCACCGCCGACGACGACCAGGGGAGCACGGTTCCAGTAGGGGCGGGCGTGCGCGGGCGCGTGAGCGACGTCGAGCTCGGCTCCGGCCGCCGCGGCGACCCGGAGCAGGTCGTCGAGCAGTTCATGGTCTTCGGTGATGACCAGCGGACGATCCACGCGTGCCTCCCTGGAGTTCGAGAAGGCCACTTTCGATGACCGTCCCTCACACGCGTGGTACCGAACGCCGCACTGTGGACAACCGGCCCGGGGACGGCTCGGCTGTGGAAAACCTTCGGCTCAGGACGCCCTCCGGACCGTCGGGGCACGGGGCGGGGATCGCGTACGGGCGAGAGGCCCTTCGGGGGCGGGCAGACGCGTCGGCCGTCGTGTGCGCGGGAAGGGCGCGGCGGACGGGCCATGAAAAAGGACGACCCCCGCCGGGGGGGAGCGGGGGTCGCCGATCGGTCCGACTCCGGGGGGGGTGGAGCCGGTCCCGTTTCAGAAGAAAGCTTTCACCAGCCGACCGGAGCACGCAGAATTACGACGTCACGTGCGCGGTTACTCCGATCCGGGGAGATGCCCCCTTATGCTGCCCGACCGACTCAAGTTTCGTCGAGGAGAAATCGGCGATTTCCACTAGTTTTTTTAATGTAACGATCCAGGCTCGATTCGCCGTTCATCATGGACACGCCACGAATGCCGGACGGTGTGCCGGTGACGTTCGGTGAGCGTCACGATGACGAGACCCGCACCGCCGAGGGTGCCCACGATCCGGACGATCCCCGTGAACCGGTCCGCCGCACCGCGACGCGGCCCGGCCCGGCCGGGGCACCCGCCACCTTCCGCGGTCCGTAAAGGTCTTGCTTTCAGGGGTTCCCATCAGCGCGGATCGGACGTACAAAGGTTGCACGGACCATGTGTCCGGGCACGGTCTCCGGGTACCCACGCGCCGCCAGCCGCGGGAGGCGCGTTGAAACGGGCTTGTCCCGTTTCAACGATTATCAGGTGCACGCTTGGTAACCCGGTGCGAACGTGTCGACGACGGCGCCCCCCACCAGGGGCGCCGTCGGTTTGTACGGGCGCCGTTTTACGAATGTCCGTAATGGGCGACACCGCGTGGTCGAACGTGTGACCGGACGTACCGTCCCCCACGGAGACCTCACCGGGAGAGCGGCGAGCCGGACCCGGCCGGGTGGCGGCGTGGTTCAGCCTCGTTGCATGGCCTCACAGATCGCCGTGGCCTCGCGAACGCCCAGTGTGACCGCCGACGCGCAGTGACGCACCCATGCGGCGACCCCCTCGGGGGTACCGCTCAGATAGGACCGCAGCCCCTCCGCGTAGGCCGGGCCGAGTTCGAGGTGCCCCACCTCGACCGCCACCAGCGATTTCGGGTCCAGTCCGAACTCCACCAGCGTCAACCGCTCGGCCGCCCGCGCGACCACCCCGTCCGCCGACCCGAAGGGACGTAGTACGGCCAGTTCCGCGTGCACGACCGCGGCGAGCACCAGCGCGGGCGCCTTGGAGGGGGTCGTCACCAGCCGGACCAGCCCGTCCACCCGGGCCACCGCCTCCTGCGGGCCCGGAGCGGTTCCCAGGCCGAGCGGGTCGGGCGCCTGGGCGACGGCCCGGGGGCGTCCGAGGTCCTCGGCCAGGCCCGCCGCGGCCAGGGTGTGGAGCCTGGCGAGCACCTGGCGGGGCGTCGTGCGCCAGGTCGTGCCGAGCCGTCCCAGTTCGGCCGAGACGCGCAGCGCCCCCTGCACCACCGGGTCGGTGACCTCGGGGATGGCCTCAAGGGGGACGTCCACTCCCTCCAGGGCGGCGGACGCGCGGGCGCCGCGCAGGGCGGACCGGGCCGACACCTCCGCGCTCTTGCGCCGCAGGACACGGTGTCCGTACAGCCGGTCGACGGTCACGCGCGCCTCGGCGACCGCCTCGGACACGCCGGGCATTCCTGCGATGACAGCCAATGGGTCGCTCACGCTGCCCGACCCTATCGGGGCCGTCGTACCGGGCCTCGGCCAGGCGGCGAACGGCCCGATCCGACCCGATCCGCCCCACCCCGATCCGCCCCACCCCGATCCACCTCGACCCACGCGGCCGACCCGATCCGCCCCACCCCGGTCCGCACGGCCGGTCCGGTCCGGCCCTCCCGGGGGCGGCTCCGGGACCGTTCGGCGACCGCATGGCACCACCCGGCGCACCGGTGCGACGACGCGCGTTGAACAACGCCGCCCGCCTTCCTACGGTGGCGAAACGCAACGTTTCCCGTCCGGCTCCTCCCCGCCGACCCAGAGTTTTCGTATGCATATGTTCCCTCATCACCGATTGGTACAGACCTGTCTAGACCTCTTGTGGCGGGCACCGGTGGGCTGGTGAAGTGGGACACGAACAGTCGATAGCAGTACGTGAGGAGTGCGTAGTGGCCCCGGAGACCCCTGGTTCCGAGTCGCGTGAGACTCAGGAGACGCTGTCGAACCTGCTGAGGGAGACCCGGCGGTTCACCCCTCCCGCCGACCTGGCCGCGGCCGCGAACGTGACCGCCGACGCCTACGCGGAGGGCGAGCGGGACCGTCTCGCCTTCTGGGAGAAGCAGGCCGACCGCCTGACCTGGTCCAAGCGCTGGGACACCGTTCTGGACTGGAACCCGCCCTTCGCCAAGTGGTTCGTCGGCGGCGAGCTCAACATCGCCTACAACTGCGTGGACCGTCACGTCGAGGCGGGCCGCGGCGACAAGGTCGCCTACCACTGGGAGGGCGAGCCCGAGGGCGACACCCGTACGCTCACCTACGCCGACCTGCTGCGCGAGGTCTCCAAGGCCGCCAACGCGCTCCGGGAACTCGGCGTCGGCAAGGGCGACCGGGTCGCGATCTACATGCCCATGATCCCCGAGCTCCCGATCACGATGCTGGCCTGCGCCCGCATCGGCGCGGTCCACTCGGTGGTGTTCGGCGGCTTCTCCGCGACCGCGCTCAGCGGCCGGATCAAGGACGCGGACGCCAAGCTCGTGGTGACCGCCGACGGCGGCTACCGGCGAGGCGCGCCCAGCGCGCTCAAGCCGACCGTGGACGAGGCCGTCGCCGAGTGCCCCGGCATCGAGCACGTCCTGGTGGTGCGGCGGACCGGTCAGGACGTCGCCCTCACCGACAAGGACGTGTGGTGGCACGACGTGGTGGACCGGCAGCCCGAGGTCCACGAGGCTCTGCCGAACGACGCCGAGGACCCGCTCTACATCCTCTACACCAGCGGGACGACCGGCAGGCCCAAGGGCATCCTGCACACCACCGGTGGCTACCTCACCCAGACCGCCTACACCCACCACGCGGTCTTCGACCTCAAGCCGGAGACCGACGTCTACTGGTGCACCGCCGACATCGGCTGGGTGACCGGCCACTCCTACATCGTGTACGGCCCGCTGGCCAACGGTGCCACCAGCGTCATCTACGAGGGCACCCCGGACACCCCGCACCGCGGACGGTTCTGGGAGATCGTGCAGAAGTACGGGGTCACGCTGCTCTACACCGCCCCGACGGCCATCCGCACGTTCATGAAGTGGGGCGACGACATCCCCGCCAAGTACGACATGTCGTCCCTGCGGATCCTGGGCAGCGTCGGTGAGCCGATCAACCCCGAGGCCTACGTCTGGTACCGCGAGCACATCGGCGGCAACCGTACCCCGGTCGTGGACACCTGGTGGCAGACCGAGACCGGCGCCGTCATGATCAGCCCGCTGCCCGGCGTCACCGAGGGCAAGCCCGGCGCGGCGATGCGCCCGCTGCCCGGCATCACCGCCGACGTGGTTGACGACCAGGGGCAGAGCGTCGGCAACGGCGGTGGCGGCTACCTGGCGATCCGCGACCCGTGGCCGTCGATGCTCCGCACGATCTGGGGCGACGACCAGCGCTACATCGACACCTACTGGTCGCGCTTCGAGGGCATGTACTTCGCGGGCGACGGCGCCAAGAGGGACCAGGACGGCGACATCTGGCTGCTGGGCCGGGTGGACGACGTCATGCTCGTCTCCGGGCACAACATCTCCACCACCGAGGTGGAGTCGGCGCTGGTCTCCCACCCCAAGGTCGCCGAGGCCGCCGTGGTCGGCGCGACCGACCCGGTGACCGGCCAGGCCATCGTGTCGTTCGTGATCCTGCGCGGCAACGCCGAGGAGGGCGCGGACATCGCCGCCGAGCTCCGCGCCCACGTCGCCAAGGCCCTGGGGCCGATCGCCAAGCCGCGTCAGATCCTCGTGGTGCCCGAACTGCCGAAGACCCGCTCCGGCAAGATCATGCGGCGTCTCCTGCGGGACGTGGCGGAGAACCGCAGCGTCGGCGACGTCACCACCCTCGCCGACAGCACGGTGATGAACCTCATCTCGGAGAAACTGCCCAGCGCCAAGAGCGAGGACTGAGCGAACCGGCGGCGCGAGGAACGGCGGCCGGGGGGACAGGCCCGGGACGGCGAACACGCGGGGCCGGGCGACCAGGAGCCAGACGGGCAGGAAACCGGCGAGCAGGAGCCAGACGGGCAGGAAACCGGCGAGCAGGAGGCAGGCGGCCAGGAAACGGGCGGAAAGGAGAGGGTGGGCCGGTGAGAACGGCCCACCCGGGACATCGGGCCTCCACGGGCACGCCCCGCCACCGGTCTCCCTCCCGCCGCCCTCACCCCTGCCGGTCTCCTTCCCACCGCCTCCTGCCGCCCTCATCCCCGCAGGTCTCCTTCCCACCGGGGTCCGGTCCGCCGCCCAGGCCGGCCACCGCGGCCCCCCGGCACCCGGCCCCGCCCTGCCCCTTTCCCTCCGTGCGACTGTCGTTGTCCCGTCGTTGTCCTGCCGTGTCCTGTCGTGTCCTTCCGTGTCCTTCCGTGTCCTTCCGTGTCCTTCCGTGTCCTGCCGTGTCCTGCCGTGCGTTCTGCGACGCCTGCCCCCGACGCGTCCCCGGCGCCCTCACCCCACGCGTGCGGCCCTGTCGGCGCGCCGATCATCTCCCCCGGCGTCTTCTCCCCCGGCGTCCTCCCGCCCGGAGCCGCGGCCGGTACGGTGCTCCCATCGCTCGCTCGCCCCGTCCCGTCCGAATCGGTGGTGTTCGCCCGACCCTCACCGGGGTAGCTCTCGCCCTGATGACCAGGTACGCGACGACCGCCGGCGTGCTCGCGGCGCCGGTTCCGGCGACGATCTCGTCGCGGGTGTGCGTGCGCGACCCCCTCGGCGCGCAGCATGATGTTCGACAAAGGCCCTCGATAGGAGATCATCCATGACACATATCCCGCCGGCGGAGCCACAGGAGGAGTCCCTGGGCGCGCTGGTCGCCGCCGCCAGCGACCAGATATCCACCCTGGTCCGCGCCGAGATCGAACTGGCCAAGGCCGAGTTCCGGTTCGACGCCAAGCGCGTCGGCATGGCGGCCGGCCTCTTCGGCGCGGCCGCCTTCATGGCCCACCTGTGCCTGATCCTCGGCTCGTTCGCGCTCGCCTACGGCCTGGTGGCGGCGGGCGTGTGGACCTGGCTCGCCTTCCTGATCGTCACCGTCCTCTACCTGCTGGTGGCCGGGGGGCTGGTCTTCATCGGCATCCGGCGGCTCAAGGGACTGACCGGGATGAAGCGCACCCTGCGCTCACTCAAGACGATCAAGAGCGGTGAGCGCGAGACCGGTCTCGGTTCGAGCCCGGCCCCGGTCACCCCTGGCGAGACCGACGGACGTCACGACCCGGTGAGACCGAGCCGGTGAGCAGACCCGACGAGTCCGTGGTCAGGATCGACGGTCCCTGGACCCACCGATCCGTCCATGCCGGTGGTACCCGTTTCCACGTGGTGGAGGCCGGCACCGGCCCCCTGGTCCTGCTGCTGCACGGGTTCCCGCAGTTCTGGTGGAGCTGGCGCAACCAGCTCGTCTCGCTCCCGGCGGCCGGTTACCGCGCCGTCGCCGTGGACCTGCGGGGTTACGGGGCCAGCGACAAGCCGCCGCGCGGCTACGACCTCCGTACGCTGGCCGCCGACGCGGCCGGGCTGGTCCGGGCACTGGGCGAGACCGGCGCGATCGTCGTCGGACACGACTGGGGCGGGCTGCTCGGCTGGACCATGGCCGTGCTGGACCCGAAGGCCGTCCTGCGGCTGGTCCCGGTCTCGGCGCCGCACCCCCGCAGGCTCCGTACCGCCCTGTTCACCGAACCGTTCGGCCAGTTCAAGGCGGCGCGTTACGCGATGGGCTTCCAGGTGCCGCTGATCCCGGAACGGCGCCTGACCGCCGACTCCGGCGCCAGGGTGGGACGCCTGCTTCAGCAGTGGTCGGGTCCGGGCTGGCCCGAGGAGGAGGTGTCGAGGACCTACCGCGACGCGTTCCGCATCCGCAACGTCTCGCACTGCGCGCTGGAGTACCACCGCTGGTTCGGCCGCTCCCAGCTGCGCCCGGACGGGTGGCGCTACGCGCGGACCATGCGCGCCCAGATCAACGCGCCGACGCTGCAGCTTCACGGCGCGCTCGACACGCACGTCCTGCCGCGCACCGCCCAGGGATCCGGACGGTATGTGGCGGCCCCCTACCGGTGGAGGCTGATCGAGGGCGCCGGGCACTTCCCGCACGAGGAACGCCCCGGCGAGTTCGACGCCGAACTCGTCGCCTGGCTCTCCGATCCGGAGCCGGACCGATGAACGGGCGGAACCGGGACCCCGGCGACAGGCCGGTGAACGAGCCGGGCCGGGACCCCGACGGCGGACCGGTGGACGGGCCAGGCCGGGACCCCGACGGCGGACCGGTGGACGGGCGCGACCGGGACCCCGACGGCAGGCCGCGCAACCAGCGCCCCCGCGACGCGTTCGGACGGCCGCTGCCGCACGGCGCCGAGGGAGTGGACCGCATCCCGGACGACTACGCCCCCAGCGCCGAGGAGGCCCTCTCCGAGGCGCGCAGGCTGCTCGGGCAGGAGCGGCCGTTCCACGCCCACGAGGTGCTGGAGGGCCGGTGGAAGAACTGCCCGGAGCCCGAGCGCGAACTGTGGCAGGGACTCGCCCAGATCTGTGTCGGCCTCACCCACCTGCAACGCGGCAACGCCCGTGGAGCCGCGACGCTGTTCACCCGGGGCGCCGACCGGATCAGCGGATACGGCATGCCGTACGAGCGCATGGCGCGGATCGCGCACGGGCTCGACGAGATGGAGGCCGCGGAGGCCATCGCCAGGATCCGGGCGCTGCTCTGAGGCGGGTGGTCACCGGCCGGTGACGGCGCCCGTGCCGACGACGGTCGCCGGTGGTCGCCGACGGCCCCCGTCTAGTTCTGGTCGCACTGCTGGGTGTCGACCTCGTTGAAGAGCTTGGAGCCGTCCTCGGCGTCCGGCGCGACCTCGGCGGCGGTGAGCGCGAAGCCGGTCTCCCGCTGGTTGAGCGCGGCGGCGAAGACCACGCCGTAGACCCGTCCCTGCGGGGTCAGCAGCGGCCCTCCCGAGTTGCCCTGCCTGACCAGCCCGCGGATGGAGTACACGTCGCGGACGACGTCCTTGCTCTCGTAGATGTTGAGCCCCCCGGCCTTCTGCCGCACCCGGATGCGCGCCGGGTCCAGGGTGTAGCCCTGACCGTGCGGGAAGCCCGCGACGATGGCGTCGTCGCCCTTCTTCGCGGTGCCGTCGAACCGCAGGATCGGCATGTTGAGCCCGGTGACGTGCAGGATCGCGATGTCCCGGTCGGGGTTGTAGAGCACGACCCTGGCCGGGTGGACCTTGTTGAGGTAGTCGGTGACCTGGAGGTCCTGATCGACGCCGGCGACCACGTGCGCGTTCGTCATGATCTTGTTCTGGGCGTAGACGAAGCCGGTGCCCTCGATGTGCTTGCGGCAGGTCGAGGCGATGCCCTGCACCTTGACGATGCCCCGGCGAGCCCGTGCGAGCTGCTTGTTGTCCTTGGCCACGCTCCGGTCGGGCGGCGGGATCTGGACGAGCTGGCCGCTCCCGATGGCGTCGAACACCTTGGGGAAGCCGGAGGTGTCGAGGAAGTTCTTGATCGGTTTCTGCAGGTCCTTGGCCGCGCGGGGCAGCGTCTGGTCGACCGTGGACAGCAGGAGCGACCCGTGGACCTGCTCGCTGAGCATGGTGAACTGCGACGAGACGAGCAACGAGCCGATCAGCCAGGCGATGATCAGGACCGAGAAGGCGCTGGAGAAGGTGCCCCCGACCGCGTCGACGGCCTTGGCCGGCTCCCAGGTGACGTGACTGCGGACCACCGCGCCGATGGTGGACGACGCGAACTGCCCGATCGTGGCGGCGAGGAAGACGATGACGATCGCCAGCAGGGCCCGCTCGGTCGCCCCCTCGACCACGGCCCCGGCGAGGAGCGGCGCGACGAACATTCCCAGCAGCGCGCCGCCGACGAAGCCGACGAAGCTGAGGGCACCGATGATGAACCCCTGGCGGTATCCCGACACCGCGAAGGCCACCATCAAGGCGATCAGGATGAGATCTAACAGACCACCGCTCACCCCTTTACGTTATCCAGCCCATGCGCCACGTGTGCACACCTTGGGCGAGGTCTCCGCGACATCGTGTCCGCAGGAACGTATCCACAGGAACACGACCATAGGAACCTGACCGCGGGAGCGGCGCCCGCGAGGTCGCCACGGCGGCCGGCGGCCCCGTCAGCGGGAGGCGAGGCTCAGCACGTCGGGCGGGATGTCCTCCACCCGCGAGCGGTCCCAGGGGACCTCGAAGTCCGAGCCGCCGAGCACCCCGTCGAGCACCCCGGCGGTGAACCCCCAGACCAGCAGGCCGCGGACCCTGAAGGCCGGCCCCGGGTGACCGCTCGGGTGGCGCAGCCGCAGCCGGTTGGCCGGGTCGGCGAGCTCGCGGAGCGGGACCCGCACCACCGACTCCACCTCCTGCGGCGAGGCGGCGTGCACCGCGCAGGGAGTGTGCCACCAGGCCAGCACCGGGGTCACCCGGTTGTCGCTGTGCGTCAGGTAGAGCTCGGCCATGGTGCCGAGCACGTGGACGCCGGCGGGGTCGAGACCGGTCTCCTCGCGGGCCTCACGGAGCGCGGCGCCGACCGGGCCCCCGTCGGCGGGGTCGACCCCGCCCCCGGGGAACGCGGGCTGACCGGCGTGCCTGCGCCCCAGCGAGCTCCGCTGGATGAGCAGCACGTCCGGACCCAACGGCCCCTCCCCGAAGAGCAGCAGCACCGCCGCGGACCGTCCGCCCGACGCCGGTGGCCGCATCAGCGGGGGAACCGGCATCGCCATGGCCCGTCCGGCCAGCGTCTCCAACCATCCGGGAACCTCCACCGGCACACCTCCGACCGTCCGTGCTCCGATCTCCGCACCCGTGTGCAACACGGCGTCCCGCCCGTCGCTTCCCGCCCCTTGCCTTCCGTCCGCCGTGCCCCGCCCGCCGTCCCCCCGCGCGGATTCCCCGTACGGGACACGAGGCCCGGCGGTGATCACGAGAAGGGGCCGGGGCGGACCAGTCTGGCGGCCGGGACCGGATCGATCGGGCCGAGGCCGTACGAGGGGCAGAGCGCGGCGAGCGGGCAGAC
>NZ_JBFABE010000104.1:0-15257 GCF_040640155.1 Streptosporangium sp. NPDC023615 | reverse complement strand
CTCTGGGCCTGCAACGGCGGCACCAACCAGCGCTGGAGCCTGCGCGGCTGAGCCG
The DNA here is from genome assembly GCF_040640155.1 of Streptosporangium sp. NPDC023615. NCBI lineage: Bacteria > Bacillati > Actinomycetota > Actinomycetes > Streptosporangiales > Streptosporangiaceae > Streptosporangium > Streptosporangium sp. NPDC023615. Next base: position 15,202 of record NZ_JBFABE010000104.1, on the reverse strand, counting down.
CCGGCACGCGGAAGGCCGACGCCGAGGAGGTCACCGGCCCGCGCCGGCCCGCGCTGCCCGGCGGGTCGGCGCGGGCCGGCGCGGGTCAGGCGGGGCCGACGCGGAGGCGCGCCGGTCCGGTCGACTCGCGCAGCGAGATCGGCGGGGCGACGAGCAGCCGGCGATGCGGGAGGGCGGGATCGGCGATGCGCTGGATGAGCAGTTCGACGGCCCGCGCGCCCAGTTCGTCGGCCAGGATGTCGGCCGCGGTGAGCGGCGGGTGCAGGTTCTCCGCCCAGTGCCGGGCGGCGACCCCGGTGAGCGAGAAGTCGCCGGGCACCGCGAGGTGGGCGTGCGCCAGCGCGCGGTGCATGCCGGGCATGGCGGCCTCGTTGATGGTGGCGATGGCGGTCAGTTCGGGGTGGGTGACCAGCAGCTTCTCGACGCAGGCCCGTCCCGCCTGGGCGTCGTCGGCGCAGCAGACCTGCACGCCCTCCAGGCCGCGCTCGGCGACGGCGCGGGTGAAGCCGAGCTGTGCCCGGTGGCCGGGGCCGTACCCGGCGGCGACCAGTTCGGCCGAGCGGTTGATCAGGGCGATGTGACGATGGCCCAGGTCGGCCAGATGACGGACACAGCGGGCCATCAACGTCTCGTAGTCGATGTCCACCCAGGTCATCTCGTCGGGCCGGCTGGTGCGGCCGATGCCGACGAACGGCAGTCCGGCCTCCGTCAGGCGGGTGACCCGGTCGTCCTCCAGCCGGATCTCCATCAGGACGACCCCGTCGACGCGGGCGCCGGTGACCACGCGCTCGAACGAGCGGTCGTGTTCCCCGCCGGACGGCGAGAGCAGCACGTCCAGGTCGGCGCGTGCGGCGGCGTCGACCACGCTGGCCACGAAGTCGAGCTGGACGTCGGTGAGGCGCTGGCTGGCCGGGGGGATGACCAGTCCGATGGTGCGTGTCCTGCCCTCTTTGAGGGCTCGGGCCGCGGCGTTGGGGCGGTAGCCGAGCTCGTCGATGATCGCCTGGATGCGCCGCCGGGTCGCCTCCGCCACCGGCCGTTTGCCGCTCAACGCGTACGACACCGTGCTGCGGGACACGCCCGACCGCTTGGCGATCTCTCCGATGTTCACCGACACTCCTCAGCGGGCTGGGCTACGACGTTCCCCATGGTAGACGGAATCGGTTCGCCCAGAGGAGCCAGGGTCCGACCAGGAAGAACGCGCCTCCGGGGTGAGGAGATCCCGGATGACCCCATTGAACGCGCGTACGACATCGCCCCGGGTCTGACCGAACCGATTCGATAAGGGGGTTCGACATCGAGCGGAAACAGGCGCGCGACCCCGGCCGGCGGAGGATCGGCTCGGGATCGACGGGGGCCGGAGGTCCACACGCCGGGCGACCGGCGACATCCCCGGGCTGACGATGACCATGGCCGCCCGGAGAGGCCTCCCGCCCCCGCCGTTCCCGGGGGCGGCCGGCGGGGACGCCCGTGAGATGCTGCACTCGTGACGACGACCGGCTCCGCCGACCCGACCCCGGCCCGCCGGCGTGGCCGTCCCGGCTATGACCAGGCGGCGATCCTGCGCACCGCGGTGGAGCTGTTCAACCGCAAGGGGTACGACGCCACGAGCATGGGGGACCTGGCCAAGGAGCTCGGGCTGACGAAAGCGGCCATCTACCATCACGTCACGAGCAAGGAGCAGTTGCTCGGCGAGGCCCTGGACGACGCGCTCGACGAGCTCGCGGCCGTCGTGGACGAGGCCCTGCGGGAGCGGGCCGGGACGACCGCGTACGGGCGGCTGCGCGAGGTGATGCGGCGCAGCGTCGAGGTGCTCGTGGCGCACCAGCCGTCCGTCACGCTCCTGCTGCGGGTACGCGGCAACAGCGAGGTCGAGCTGGCCGCGCTGGAACGGCGCCGCCGGCTGGACGACTGCCTCGCCGGGCTCGTCGCGGAGGCCGTGGCGGAGGGCGCCCTGCGTGGTGACGTCCCGCCGGCGCTGGTGAGCCGGCTGCTGTTCGGCATGGTGAACTCGCTGGTCGAGTGGTACCGCGCGGACGGGATGTTCGATCCGGTGACGATCGCCGAGGTGATCGGTCTCATCGCCTTCGACGGCCTGGCACGGCACGAGGCCTGAGCGCACGCGACCGGCCGCGGAGAAGGATTCAGGCGTCGTAGTCGACGGTGACGCTGTCACCGGCCGGGTACGTCTGACAGGTGAGCACGAACCCGGCCTCGACCTCGGATCGGTCGAGGGCGTAGTTGCGGCGCATGTCGACCGTGCCCTCGCGGACGACGGCGCGGCAGGTCCCGCAGACGCCGCCCTTGCAGGCGAACGGCAGGTCGGAGCGCGTCGCCTGGGCGCCGTCGAGGATCGCCGTCTCCCGGGATACGGTCGAGGTGGTCCTCCGGCCGTCGAGCACCGTCGTCAGCTCGCTCGTCGCGCCGGCCGGGAGCCCCTCGACGGCCCGCAGCGGGGGCGGCGGCGGGGCGTCGGCGTAGAACAGCTCGACGTGGACGCGTCCGGCCGGGACGCCGAGCTCGGCGAGCACCGGCCGCGTGTCCTCGATCATCGCCAGCGGCCCGCACAGCCAGACGTGGTCGAACACCTCGACCGGGACGAGGGTGGTGAGCAGGCGGCGCAACCGGTCGCCGTCGAGCCGGCCGGAGAACAGCTCGACGTCACGCGGCTCGCGCGAGAGGGTGTGCACGACCTGGAGCCGGGGGCCGTAGCGGTTCTTCAGGTCGCCGAGCTCCTCGGCGAACATGACGGTGCCGCTGGTGCGGTTGCCGTACACGAGCGAGACCTGGGCCTCGGGGTGGGTGAGCACCGTCGCGGCGACCGACATCATCGGGGTGATGCCGGAGCCGGCGGCGACGCACAGGTGGCGCTCGCCCGCCGCCGGGTCGGCCCGCCACGAGCCGGTGGGCGGCTGGACCTCGATCCGGACGCCCGGCGTCACCTCGCGCACGAGCCAGGAGGAGAACAGCCCGCCGGGGATCTCTCGGACGCCGATGCGCGGCGCGGCGCCCGCCGGGGCGCAGATCGAGTAGGAGCGGCGGTGCTCGCGCCCGTCGATGAGGCGCCGCAGGGTGAGCGACTGCCCGGCATGGAAGGCGTAGGTCTCGCGCAGTTCCTCGGGGACCGCGAAGGTGATCGCGGCGGCGTCCTCGCACAACCGGTCCACCGCCGTGACGGTCAGCGGGTGGAAGGCGGCGGCCCTGGACCGGGCGGGGCCGGTCGCGAGCGTGGTCATGGTCAGATCTCCTTGACGTGCTCGAACGGTTCGGCGCAGTCGACGCAGCGGTAGAGGGCCTTGCAGGCGGTGGCGCCGAACTCGGAGGTCAGGCGGGTGGCCGCCGAGCCGCAGCGCGGGCAGGGAGGCGCGGACCGGGCCGGGCCGAGCGTGAGCGGGACCGGTCCGGCGCGCCGGGGCGCGGGGCCGGGCGCCGACAGCCCGGCGGCGCGCAGCGCGGCCCGGCCGCGTCCGGTGATCCAGTCGCTGGACCAGGGAGGGTCGAGCACGACGCGGACCTCGACGCGGTCGAACCCCGCGTCGTTGAGCCGGTGGACGAGGTCGTCGCGCATGGTCCCCATGGCCGGGCAGCCGGTGTAGGTCGGCGTGATCGAGACGACGACGGTCCGCGTGCCGTTCGCGTCCCGTTCCACCTCGACGCCGCGCAGCACGCCGAGATCGACGAGGGTGAGCATCGGCATCTCGGGGTCGCGCACCAGACCGGCGACCTCGGTGGCACGCCGCCCGGCGTCCGTGTCACCGGCGGCCCCGGCGGCCCCGGCGGCGCGCCGCGCGGTGTTCACCAGCGCCCGCTCGGGTGGGCGCGGGCGACCACCTGCATCTCGGCGAGCAGCAGGCCGAAGGCCTCGGTGTGCAGGCCGTCGCGGCCCGTCCGCCCGCCGACGCCGGCCAGCGGCGTCCGTTCGGGACGGTCGACGCCGGCCGGCGCGAACACCTGGCCGAGGACGGCGTCCACCTCCTCGCGCAGGGACGCGGGGTCCACGCCGACGCCGGACACCGCCAGGGAGCGTTCGAGCGGATGCGCGGCGACCAGTTCGGGCTGCAGCGGCCACAGGGCGTCCAGGGCCGCCAGAAGCCTGCGACGCGACTCCTCGGTGCCCTGGGCCAGGGTGAGGAACCAGCGTCCGGCCCAGTCCCGGTGGTAGGTGATCTCCTTGACCCCCTTGGCCGCCACCGCGGCCAGCACCGTGTCCCGGCTCGCGCGCAGCCGCTCCAGCAGTGCCAGCCGGGCCGTCGAGAACAGCAGCAGGCGGACGACGACGTGCGCGAAGTCGCCGTTGGCCACCTCGGCCAGGCGCACGTTGCGGAACGCGCGCTCGTCGCGGAAGAAGGCGAGCGCGTCCTCGGGCGGCACCGGCGAGTCGTCGGGCAGCGCGGGCACGACGCGCGGGTCGGCGGCGGCCGCCCGTGCCAGGAGCAGCCGCGCCTGGCCGAGGAGGTCGAGCGCCATGTTCGCCAGCGCGATGTCCTCCTCGAGGTCGGGGGCGCGGCTGCACCACTCCGACAGGCGTTGGGACATGATCAGGGCGTCGTCGCCGAGCATGAGGCAGTAGGTGGCCAGCTCGGCGGGGTCCACGCCGTCGGGCGGGGTGGTGTCGACGCCGGCCAGCGGGTCCTCGAAGTCGGTGCCGAAGGCCCACTGGGAGGAGTCGCCGTCGAGCAGGCCGTCGAAGACGCTGCCGTGTTCGTCGCTCATGACTGTTCCGATCGTGTGGTGCTCACATGTGCGGGACGTCGCCGGGGATGTCGTAGAACGTCGGGTGCCGGTAGACCTTGTCGCCGCTGGGCGCGAACATCGGGTCCTTCTCGTCGGGACTGGAGGCGGCGATGGCGTCCGACCGCACGACCCAGATGCTGACGCCCTCGTTGCGCCGCGTGTAGACGTCACGCGCGTTCCGCAGGGCCATCGCGTCGTCCGGGGCGTGCAGCGACCCGACGTGCACGTGGTTGAGCCCGCGCTTGCCGCGGACGAACACCTCGTACAGCGGCCACTCCCGCCGGTCGGCGCTCACCGGGCACCGGCCCGTTCGCTCCGGTCCGCGAAGGCCGACGCCGCCTCGCGCACCCAGGCGCCCTCGTCGTGGGCGGCCCGCCGGTGGGCCATGCGCTGGGCGTTGCACGGGCCGTCCCCGGCGATGACCGCGGCGAGCTCCGCCCAGTCCGGTTCGCCGAAGTCGTGGCACCCCCGCTCCTCGTTCCAGCGCAGCTCGGGGTCGGGCAGCGTCACGCCGAGCGCCTCGGCCTGCGGCACCGTCATGTCGACGAACCTCTGGCGCAGCTCGTCGTTGGAGTGGCGCTTGACGCCCCAGGCCAGGGACCGCGCGCTGTTCGGGGACCGGTCGTCCGGCGGGCCGAACATCATGAGGGACGGCCACCAGAACCGGTCGACCGACTCCTGGACCATGGCGCGCTGGGCGTCGGTGCCGCGCATCATCGTCATGAGCAGCTCGTAGCCCTGCCGCTGGTGGAAGGACTCCTCCTTGCAGATGCGGATCATCGCGCGGCCGTACGGGCCGTAGGAGGTGCGGCACAGCGGCACCTGGTTGCAGATCGCGGCGCCGTCGACGAGCCAGCCGATCGTGCCGACGTCGGCGTAGGACAGCGTGGGGTAGTTGAAGATCGAAGAATACTTCTGCCGTCCGGCGAGCAGCAGGCCGGTGAGCTCGGCCCGGGTGACGCCCAGGGTCTCGCACGCCGAGTACAGGTACAGGCCGTGCCCGGCCTCGTCCTGCACCTTGGCCAGCAGGATCGCCTTGCGGCGCAGGGACGGCGCGCGGCCGATCCAGGCGCCCTCGGGCTGCATGCCGATGATCTCCGAGTGGGCGTGCTGGGCGATCTGGCGGACGAGCGTCCTGCGGTAGTCCTCCGGCATCCAGTCCCGGGGCTCGATGCGGTCGTTGCGCGCGATCGTCGCGTCGAAGGCGTCCTGCAACCGCTCCTGCAGGTCCGGTTCCGCTGGGGTGGTCGTCATTGTTCCTCCCCGACCTCGGGCTCATTTACTTATCGCTCGGTCAGTAATACAGTGACACGGCGAGGGGCGTCCGCGCAACAGGTCACGCCCGCGGAGAGGAGACAGTGTGAGCACACTGCTGGAGAGCTACGCCGCCGGACGCTGGTTCCGGGCCTCCGACGACGGGGAACCCCTGCTCGACGCCGCGACCGGCGAGGAGGTCGCGCGCCTCTCGAGCCGGGGCCTGGACGTCGCCGCGATGGTCCGCCACGCCCGGCTGACCGGCGGCCCCGCGCTGCGGTCCCTGACCTTCCACGAGAGGGCCGCCCTGCTCAAGGCGCTGGCCAAGCACCTGTCCGAGCGCAAGGAGGAGCTCTACGCGCTGTCGGTGCGCACCGGCGCCACCTCGCGGGACACGGCGATCGACGTCGACGGCGGCATCGGCACCCTGTTCAGCTACGCGAGCAAGGGCGCGCGCGAGCTGCCGAACGACACCGTCGTCCTGGACGGCGGCCCGGAACGCCTGGGCAAGGGCGGCACCTTCGTCGGGCGGCACCTCTACACCTCCCGGCCGGGCGTCGCGGTCCAGATCAACGCCTTCAACTTCCCCGTCTGGGGCATGCTCGAGAAGCTGGCCCCGGCGTTCCTCGCCGGGCTGCCCTCGATCGTCAAGCCCGCCGGCCAGGCCGCCTACCTCGCCGAACGCGCCGTCCGCCAGATCATCGAGTCGCGGATCCTGCCCGAGGGCACGCTCCAGCTCCTCGCCGGCGGCCCGGCCGGGCTGCTCGACGAGCTGACCGCCCAGGACGGCGTCGCCTTCACCGGCTCCGCCCACACCGCGGGCATCCTGCGCCGGCACCCGAACGTCCTCGACGGCGGCGTCCTCCTGGGCGTCGAGGCGGACTCGCTCAACTGTTCGATCCTCGGACCCGACGTGGGCCCGGACGACCCCGAGTTCGACCTGTTCGTCAAGGGCGTCGTCACCGAGATGACCGTCAAGGCCGGGCAGAAGTGCACCGCGATCCGCCGCGTGCTGGTGCCCGAGCCGATGGCCGGCCCCGTGGTCGAGGCGCTCGCCGCGCGCCTGGCGAAGATCACCGTCGGCGACCCGCGCAACCCGGACGTGCGGATGGGCGCGCTGGTCGGCCTCGGCCAGCGTGACGAGGTGCGCAAGGCGGTCGAGGCGCTGCGGGCGAGCTCCGAGATCGTCTTCGGCTCCCCCGGCGGCACGGCCCAGGTCGACGGCGACCCCGAGCGCGGCGCCTTCATGACCCCGCTCCTGCTGCGCGCGCGGCCCGGCGCCACCGAGCCGCACGACGTGGAACCGTTCGGCCCGGTGAGCACCGTGCTCACCTACGACGGCCTCGAGGCGGCGGTCGACCTCGCCGCCCGGGGCAGGGGCAGCCTCGTCGCCTCCGTCGTCACCCACGACCCGCGGGTCGCCAGGACGGTCGTGCTCGGGCTGGCGCCGTGGCACGGCCGGGTCCTCGTCCTGGACAGGGACGACGCCAAGGAGTCCACCGGGCACGGCTCGCCGCTGCCCGTCCTGGTGCACGGCGGCCCCGGCCGGGCCGGCGGCGGCGAGGAACTCGGCGGGATCCGCGGGGTGCTGCGCCACATGCAGCGCACGGCCGTCCAGGCCTCCCCGGACATGCTCACCGCGGTCACCGGGCAGTGGACGACGGGGGCCGGGCGCCGGGTGTCCGACGTCCACCCCTTCCGCAGGTCCCTGGCGGAGCTGCGCGTCGGCGACACGATCGCCTCCGGGACGCGGACGGTGACGCTGGAGGACATCGGCCACTTCGCCGAGTTCACCGGCGACGTCTTCTACGCGCACACCGACGCCGAGGCCGCCGCGCGCAACCCGCTGTTCGGCGGCATCGTCGCCCACGGGTACCTGGTCGTGTCCCTGGCCGCCGGGCTCTTCGTCGACCCCGCGCCCGGGCCGGTCCTGGCCAACTTCGGCGTAGACGCGCTGCGCTTCCTCACCCCGGTCAAGGCCGGCGACACCATCGGCGTGACGCTGACCGTCAAGCAGATCACCCCGCGCGGCGGCGCCGACTACGGCGAGGTGCGCTGGGACGCCGTGGTGACCAACCAGGAGGACCGGACGGTCGCCACCTACGACGTGCTCACGCTGGTGGCCAAGACGTGGCCGGCGGCGCCTCCGCGGGAGGCCTGACCCGCACCGCGTCACGACGGGGGCGCGGGGGGTGGCGGTCGCCACCCGAGCTCAAGCGACTGCTCCCGCCCGCCCGGGTCGAGCACGTCGAGAAGCAGCCGCCACGGGATCTCCTGGAGCCCCGGCGGACGGTGACATTCATGGCCGAATATGGCCAGACCGGCGGCGGTCACCGGGGGGATGCTGGTCTCTCCACGGCGCTCCGGCGCCCCGCTCAGGAGGATCGGCACGTGCTCACGAAGGTGTTCCCCATCAGGCTCAAGGCCGGCAACCAGGCGGAGGCGGAGGCGATCGTCGAGGCCTTCGCCCCCGAAGGTCCCGGACGGGAGGACGGCACGCTGTCCTTCCGCGTCTACCGCGACCCCATGAACACCGGCTACCTGCTCTTCGTCGAGCACTTCGCCGACCAGGCGGCCTACGACGCCCACACCGGTTCCGCCGCCTACCGGGAGCTCATCGCGGGCCGCTTCGCCGACCTGATCGTCGAGTTCGTCGAGATCGATCACGAACTGCTCGTCGAGGTCTGACCGAGCGACCGAGGCCCGTACGTCACCGTCACAGAGAGCCATTTCGAAGATCACATGAAGACACACGTCCGAACGAGGACACCCGACCAGAAAAGCCGGGCGCTCGCCCTGCACGCCCTGCACGCCCATCCCCCGCTGATCCTGCCGAACGCCTGGGACCCGGGCTCGGCGGTGGCGATCGAGGCGGCCGGCGCGAAGGCGATCGCCACCACGAGCGCGGGGGCGTCGTGGGCGGCGGGAGTGGCGGACGGGGGCGGCCTGGATCGCGCCGCCGCCCTGGGCGCCCTGCGTCGCATCGTCGCCGCGGTGTCGGTCCCGGTGACCGCCGACATCGAGTCGGGCTACGGCGCGAGCCCCGAGGAGGTGGGGGCGACCGTCGCCGAGGTCCTGGCCGCGGGAGCGGTGGGCGTCAACATCGAGGACAGCCCAGGGGTGCGCGGGGAGCCCCTCCTGGACCCGGAGGCGCAGGCCGAGCGGCTCCTCGCCGCCCGGGAGGCCGCGCGGGCCGCGGGCGTCGAGCTCTGCGTCAACGCCCGGACCGACACCTTCCTCGCCGGGGCCGGCACGGAGGGCGAACGGCTCGCCGACACCATGGCCCGCGCCGAGCGCTACGCCGCCGCCGGCGCGGACGTCCTCTTCGTGCCCGGCGTCGTCGACCCCACGGTGATCCGGACGCTCGTCGGCGGGCCGCTGCCGGTCAACGTGATGGCGTCCCCGGGCGCGCCGGCCGTCGCGCACCTCGCGGCGCTCGGTGTCGCGCGCGTCAGCGTCGGCTCGGCCGTCGCCCAGGCGGCCTACGGCCTGGCGGCGGCCGCGGCGCGAGAGCTGCTCGGCCCGGGCACCTACCACAGCCTTGAGGCCGCCATGGAGTACGGCGAGCTCAACGACCTGCTGCGACGCTGACGAGGCGCGCGGAGGAGGCCCGCGAAGGAGACGTACGGAGGAGACCCGCGCGTCCCGGACGGCGACGGCCCGCGGGCGAAGGAGGCAGCGTGTCCGGATCCGGCTGGAAACGCCCGCCGGGGAACGCGAGTCTTGGTCCGTGACGACGTATTCCGCCGTACGGACGACGGGGATCTACTGCCGGCCCGGGTGCGGGGCCAAGCCCCTCGCCGAGAACGTCCGGACGTTCGAGCTGGCGGCCGCCGCGGAGGCCGTCGGCTACCGGGCGTGCCTGCGCTGCCGGCCCTACCGGGTGGCGGGCACGATCGGGCAGGACGCTCCCGAGCTCGTGTGCCGGGCGGTCCAGCTGATCATCGGTAGCGTGCTGGACGACGCCGGCGAGGCGGCGCTCGGCGCCCGGCTCGGCGTGTCCGCCCGCCACCTGCGGCGCATGTTCAACGAGCACCTCGGCGTGACCCCGGACCGGTTCGCCCGCTCACGTCGCGCGCACCTGGCCCGGCGCCTGCTCGACGACTCCGACCTGTCGATCACGGAGGTGGCCTTCGCCTCCGGTTTCGGCAGCCTCCGCCAGTTCAACCGGGCGATGCTGGAGGTGTTCCGGTTCACGCCGCGCGAGCTCCGGGAACGTCGCCGGCGAGCCGACCGGCTCACCGCCGACGGGGGGCTCACGCTCCGGATGCCGTTCACGGCACCCTACGACTGGGACGCCACCGTCGCTCTTCTCGCCGGGCGGGCCGTCCCCGGTGTCGAGTCGGTCGAGTCGGGCGTGTACCGCCGGACCATCGTCATCGACGGGGCGCCCGGGATGCTGGAGATCTGGTCCGGAGGACCCGACCATCTCCGGCTGCGGGCCCACCTTCCCTACTGGGAGGGGATCGTCCACGTCGTGGAGCGGGCGGCCCGGCTCACCGGCGTCGAGTCGGACCCGTTCCCCGTCTCGGGGCCGCTCGCCACGGACCCGGTGCTCGGGCCTTTGGTCACCGCCCGGCCGGGGGTGCGGGTCCCGGGCGTGTGGGGACCGTTCGAGGCCGCCGTGCAGGCGGTCGTCGGCCAGGAGCTCCCCGCCCAGGACGCGAGGGACCTTCTCGGTCGCCTGGCCCGCTCCCACGGGACGCCGGTCGCCGGGCTCGGACACGGGCTCACGCACGCCTTTCCCTCCGCCGAGACCCTCGCGGGCGTGCCCGCGAACGGGTACGGTCCACCCGGCCCGGCCGGCGAGGCCGTCTGTGCCCTGGCGCGGGCGGTGGCCTCCGGGGCGGTCGCGCTCGACGGGGGCGAGCCGCTGGAGGAGCTCGTGGGATCGCTGGTCGCCCTGCCGGGCGTCGGTTCCGCCGCCGCGCACCACATCGCCCTGCGCCTCGGCGCGCGGGACACCTTCCCGGCGGCGGACGCGACCGTGCGGGACGAACTGCGGCGGCGAGGGGTCGCGCTCGGCGATCTCGACGTGGTGTCCGCGTCGTGGCGACCGTGGCGGGCGCTCGCCACGGTCCACCTCCTCCTCGAGGGCCGCCGCCGGGCGACGCCCGGCCGCCCGGCCTGACCGGAGCGGGCCGGAGCGGACCGGAGCGGACCGGAGCGGACCGGAGCGGACCGGCCCGGCCGATCCGACGGGGCCGGCCGGACGGGGCCTTCGCGACGCGTCCCGGGAAAGAATGAATTACCTCCTTCTTGCGGCCCTGATTTACTTTTTTCTTTTTTCGCCGTGAACCAAAATAAGGATTTTTTAGGAGAATTTCGAGGGGCCGGAGGACACGCTGTGTGGTCGCCTCCGCGCAAGTCTTCATCCCTACCCCGAGTCGGCCGACCGCCAAACCCATCGCGCCGAAAAACGCCGGAAAACGGTGCCGACGGTAGCGCAAGGTGTCCTTCCGGAACGTCTGCGTGATCACGGCGAGCGCGGATCGCCCCTCGCCGGACGCGGCCGGAGTCCTTTCGGGAGACGTTCATCACGCTTTGTGACTGGACTTTCCAATGGGCGCGCCTAACGTATGAATCACCGCAAAGACATGGCCCCAGGACGGTGCAGAGATGAAGCTTCAATACTTCGAATACTGTTTCGCCGACCGCCTCTTCTATGACGAGCCGAGCAAGTGGGCGGCCATGCAGGAGGGGTACACGCAGGCCGAGGCACCTGCACCGGAAGGCTGGCGAACCGGTGTGAAAGGACCGTGGTTCAACTACATTCACACCACGGAGAAGATGCCGGCGCAGGGCTGGAAGATTCACATCTCCGCCACCCGGGAAACCGCGCAGAAGGTTCTCGACATTACCGCGGAATACTGCATCGAGCGCGAGATCTCGTTCAAGTTCCTCATGAGCGAGGCCGCGTACATCGGGCGTAACCTCAAGTACGCCGACCGGGGCGGCAGCGGGAAATTCATCACCATATACCCGGCCGACGACATGCAGCTCAAGCAGATCCTCGACGAACTGGACCCCCTGCTGGAGGGGCTCGGCGGACCGTACATCCTGAGCGACCTGCGCTGGCGGGAAGGGCCGCTCTACCTGCGTTACGGCGGTTTCGTGGAGCGCCTCACCCGCAACGACCTCGGTGAGCCGGCGATGGCGATCGAGACGCCCGAGGGTGACCTGGTGGTGGACAGGCGAGACCCGGTGTTCTACGTCCCGGAATGGGTCGAGCCCCCGGATTTCCTCCTCTCGCATCTGCGGGACCGGGAGCAGGGCGACGCCCCCGACGACTTCCCCTACGACATCGAGTCCGCGGTGCACTTCTCCAACGGCGGCGGCATCTACGTGGCCATCGAGAAGGCGACCGGGCGCAAGGTGATCCTGAAGGAGGCGCGGCCCGGCGCCGGGCTGGACCAGGTCGGACGGGACGCGGTGACCAGGCTGAAGCGGGAGCACCAGTTCCTGCTCGAGCTGGCCGATCTGGACGCGGTCGTCAACTGCTACGACTACTTCGAGCTCTGGGAGCACCACTTCCTGGTCCAGGAGTTCGTCGACGGCGTCACGCTGAACAAGCGGATGGTGCACCGCACGCCGCTGATCAGGGTGGACGCCACCGAGGAGACGATCAGGGAGTTCACCGAGTGGGCGGTGGACATCACCTCGCAGATCGACGAGGTGGTCGGCCGGCTGCACGAGCGGGGCATCGCCTTCGGCGACCTGCACCCGAACAACATCATGATCACCGAAGACGGCAAGGTGAAGCTGGTCGACTTCGAGCTGGCCACCTACGTCGACCAGGACCAGCGCATCGGCATGGGCGCCCCCGGGTTCGTGCCCCCCGACAACCGGGAGAGCCTGGCGGCCGACCTCTACGCGCTCGGCTGCCTGAAGATCGCCCCGTTCCTCCCGCTCACCGTCCTGTTCGTGCTCGACACCACCCGGGCCCGCGCGCTGGTCGACTTCGTGGAGCAGCGGTTCCCCGTCCCGGCGGGCTGGGGGGAGAAGGTGCTCGCGCAGCTCGACCTCGGCCCCTCCCCGTGGGCGGGGACGGAGGAGCAGATGGCCCGCAGCTCCGCCCTGATCTCCGGGCGGGAGGGCTCGGGACCCGACTGGGACGAGATCGAGGCGTCGATCGCCGCGGCGGTGTGGGCGAGCGCCACCCCCGATCGGGAGGACCGGCTGTTCCCCGGTGACGTCGAGCAGTTCAAGCTCGGTGGTCTCGGCCTCGGCTACGGGACGGCGGGTGTCCTCTACGCGATGGCGAGGAGCGGTCACGGCCGGCGCGAGGAGCACGAGGAGTGGCTGCTGGAGCGGGTCCGCAACCACCAGGGCATGCACCGGCTCGGCTTCTACGACGGCCTGCACGGCATCGCGCACACCTTCGAGGAGCTCGGCCGCAGGGACGCGGCGCTGGAGGTCCTCGACATGATCGAGAAGATCGGCGACGTGCCCCTGGCCGACGAGATGCTGACCGGCCTGAGCGGGGTGGCGCTGAACCAGCTCTTCCTCGCGGGCCGGCTGGACGACCAGGGACTCAGGGACTCCGCGATCAAGGGGGCCCAGCAGCTCGCCGACCGGATCCAGCACCAACCGCCCAAGCTCCAGGACGACAGCGGCAAGCACCGCAGGGCCGGCTTCCTGTACGGCGCCTCGGGCCCGGCGCTCCTGTTCATCAGGCTCTTCGAGGAGACCGGCGACTCGATCTACCTCGACCACGCCGAGAGCGCGCTGCGAAGCGAGCTGGACTGCTGCGTCCACCTGGAGGACAACGACGTCCTCTACGTCAACGAGGGCTGGCGGACGATGCCCTACATCGGCACCGGCTCCGCCGGCATCGGCCTGGTGCTGAGCGAATTTCTCCGGCACCGCCGTACCGACGACCTCTCCCTCGCCATGGAACGGCTGCGCCGCGCGGCGCACGCCGAGTTCCACATCTGCCCGATGCTGTTCTTCGGCACGGCCGGCCAGATGGGCTACCTGAACCACCTCCGCCCGCTCTACCCGGACGCCCCGTGGCTCGACGAGCTGATCGCGACCAAGCGCGACCGGCTGCGGCTCCACATGGTGGGACTCCGGGGCGAGATCGCGTTCCCCGGCGACCAGCTCATGCGGCTGTCGATGGACTTCGGCACCGGAAGCTCGGGAGTGCTGCACTCGCTCGCGACGCTGCGCGACCCCGAGCTGCCGCTGCTGCCGTTCCTTCGGCCCTTCGCCGGGACCGACCACCGAGAGGAGGCACCCGCCCACCCACTCCCCTAGCCCTTCCCCGACCGACCGGTAATCACGAAAGGAAACAGAGATGGCTTTCATCCTCGACCTTCAGGGACGCGGTGTCCCCGCCGAGAAGGCCAACGGCGACTACGCCCCGGCGGGGCCGAGCAGCCTGAGCCCGTCCCTCTGCGTCAGCGGCTGGACCCTGGTCGGCTGCTAGCCGCCCGGGCACGACGAACGAAGGAGTAGCGGACATGTCTTTCATCCTGAACCTGCAGAACATCCGGACCGACCAGGACGCCACGGACGTCGTGGCACAGCCGAGCACCCCGAGCCTGTCGCTCTGCTTCAGCAACCAGAGCTGGGCTTTCTGCTAACTCGCAAAGGAGACGTGGAAATGGGCTTCGTTCTCAACCTCCAGGAGATCTCGCGCTCGGGCGGCGACGACAACGCGGCGTTGTCGATCAGCACCAACAGCTGGTTCGCCTGCCAGAGCAGCGCCAGCCAGTTCATGTGCATCACCACCATCACCGCCTGATCTCCCCGCACCACCCGCACCACCGCACCACCCGCACCACCGCACCACCGCTTTCCCCCCGCAGGAATCACCCCTTCAGAAAGCAGAAGAAAATGAGCTTCGTTCTCAACCTCCAGGTCCAGGACGTCCGCCAGGAGGCCGAAGGTCCCGAGGAGATGTCCCTCAGCTTCCTCAGCCCCTTCACCTGCTTCAGCACCACCAGCGTCGCCATCTGCTAGTCCCCCGGTTCCTCTGCTCGACCTCGATCATCGTCTTCACCCCGTCGAAAGGAAAAGATCATGGGATACGTCCTCAACCTCCAGGGCAGGAACGCCGGCGCCTCCGGTGACGAGCCCGCGTCCATCATCAGCTCGGTCAGCGTCGGCGTCGCCTGCGCGGCCAGCACCGTCAGCCTCTCCGGCTGCCTGGGCGGCAGCAACTCCAGGATGCCGGGCCTGGTGTAGATCAACGCCTCGGCGAGAATCG
>NZ_JBFABE010000103.1:0-16149 GCF_040640155.1 Streptosporangium sp. NPDC023615 | reverse complement strand
AGGAGAGGGGGATCGTGAGGAACGAGCGATCCCCCTCGACGAGGGAAGGAGCCGGATCCCAGCGGGCTCACCGCGACGCGAAGCGTCGCCATGAAACAGCGTCGCCATGAAACAGCGTCGCCTTCTATACGGTCACCCGCCGCAGCCTGGCCCGCGGCGCCTCTTCTCCCGGGAACACCCGCTTGACCCCGTCGCCCAGGGCGGTCTCGATGATCCGGATGTCACGGACCAGGTGCTCCAGCCCGGCCGGCTCCAGCGAGGCGGCGTGGTCGGAACCCCACATGGTGCGGTCCAGCGTGATGTGCCGCTCCACGGTCACCGCGCCCAGCGTCACGGCCGCGAGCGAGATCTGCAGGCCGCGCTCGTGGCCCGAGTAGCCGACCGGCACGCCGTACCGCTCCTGGAGGGTGACGATCGTGCGGAGGTTGGCCTCCTCGGGGGGGAGGGGGTAGGTGGAGGTGGCGTGCATCAGCACCAGCTTGGAGGTGCCGAGGACCTCCACGGCCCGGTCGATCTCCTCCAGCGTGGACATGCCGGTGGACAGGATGATCGGCTTGCCGGTCGAGGCGAGCGCGCGGAGCAGGTCCAGGTCGGTCACGCTGGCCGAGGCGACCTTGTGGGTGACCACGTCCATGCTCTCCAGGAACTCCACCGACGGCACGTCCCACGGCGAGGCGAACCAGTCCAGGCCGCGCTCCCGGCAGTGCTCGGCGATCTGGCTGTACTCCTTCAGGCCGAACTCGGTCCTGATCTTGTACTCCAGGTAGGTCATCTCGCCCCAGGGCGTCTGCCGGATCTGGTCGCGCTGCTCCAGCGGCACGCAGATCTCCGGGGTGCGCTTCTGGAACTTGACCGCCTGGCAGCCCGCCTCGGCCGCCACGTCGATGAGCCTGCGCGCGATCTCCACGTCGCCGTTGTGGTTGATGCCGATCTCGGCGATCATGTAGACCGGCTGTCCGGCGCCGACGAGCGCCTCGCCGATCTGGACGGGCCTGGCGATCGGGTTGAGCCGCAGCTCGGCCCGGGGGGCGGTGGCGAGCTCGGCCTGGTCCACCGGGCGGGCGGCCAGCACGCGGTCGCACAGCTCGCGCACGGCTCCGGCGCCGCCGGGCCTGGTCAGCACGGTCCTGGCGGCGGCGCGGACCCGGGGGTGGGCGTCGGGCACCGTGACCGGCCAGCCGACGTCGCTCATCGGGCCCAGGTCGTTGACGTCGTTGCCGACGTAGGCGACGCGGGCGGGGTCGATGCCCTCGATGGCCAGCCAGTCGCGCAGCACGGTCCGCTTGTCGGTCAGGCCCTGCAGGACCGGCACGTCGAGCTTGCGGGCGCGGGCGGCGACCACGGGGTTGTGCTCGGTGGACATGATCATCAGCTTGACGCCGGAGCGGCGCAGCAGCGAGATCCCCATGCCGTCGGCGCGGCTGACCGCGACCGTCTCGCGGCCGTCCTGGTCGACGTAGGCGCGGTCGTCGGTGTGCACGCCGTCGAAGTCGGTGATCACCGCGTCCACGTCGATCGGCTCGGGCCGGTCCACGAACGGCGCCAGCGCCCGTACGATCTCCAGGTCCTCGGGGGTGTCCACCTCGATGGCGTGGTGCGGGGAGACCCGCTGCACGGCGACGGTGCCGAAGAAGCGGTGGCCGTGCTCGCGCAGCCCCTGGGCGCGCATCACGTAGAACGCCCCGGTCTCGCGGAAGTGCGGCTCGCGGTCCTGGCGGCGCGGACGGTGCGCGGGGTCATGATTGACCCCGCTGACCCCGCTGACCCCGCTGACCCCGTTGACCCCGGCGCCCTCGGCGTTCCACAGGAACTCGTGCGTCTCCAGGCCGGAGAACACCACGTCGGCGTCGCCGTCCAGGACCCTGGTGACCGCGGCGTCCAGGTCGGCGGGGTCGATGAACGCGCTGGTGCACTGCACCAGGACGACCACGTCGGGGGTCCCGGGGAGGTGGTCGAGCGCGTGCAGCACGGCGGACTCGCTGGAGGCGGTCGCGTCGCTCAGCTCGTCGGGCCGGTCGATCACGGTCGCGCCCGCCTGGCGGGCGGCCTCGGCGATGTCCCGGTGGTCGGTGCTGACGACGACGTCGTCGATCAGCTCGGCGCGGACGCAGGCCCGTACCGCACGGGCCACGAGAGGACTGCCCCCCACCGCGGCCAGGTTCTTCAGGGGGACGCCCACCGAACCTCCACGGGCGGGGACAACGGCCAGGACTCGCAAGGTGGCTCCTCATGACATACGGCGGAACGCCCCGGTCGGGGATGTCAAAGGAACCTAGTCACGGGGGTGACCGGCAAGGGGTGCCCGAGCTGAACGCCCAGAGTCGTCCGTGTTAACTTTCCGCGCGCGGGTCGTCCCTCCGGGAGCGCCTCTCCCAGGGCCTCGCTAGACGGTGGCGCCGATGGTGCCCATGAGCATCGGCAGGGCGCGTTCCAGGCCGCGCCGCCAGTACGGCCAGGTGTGGGTGCCGGGGCCGTAGAAGTCCACGGTCACCTCGGCCCCGGCCGACTTGGCCCGCTCGACGAAGACCACGGCCTGGCGGAGCAGCGCGGCCTCGCCCTCGTCCGGGACGGTGGAGGGGGCGTCCAGCGGGCCGGGGGAGCCGTCGCCGCCGGAGACGAAGAGCCGCACCTCGCGCAGCTCGCCGGTGAGGTCGGCCGGGTTGTGGGCGGCCCACGCCGGGTCCTGGGGCGGCCCCCAGAGCTTCGCGGAGTCCTCCCCGTTGCGGTTCAGCAGCCAGTCGACGCCGCCCTGGCCGTCGCGGGTGTGCAGCACGCCGGAGAACGAGGCCGCCGCCTGGAACATGCCGGGGTGGCGGGCCGCGTACGACATCGCGCCGAATCCGCCCATGGACAGCCCGGCCACCGCCCGCCGGTCGCCGGCGCCGTAGTCGCGCTCCAGGATGCGCATGACCTCGGAGAGGTGGAAGGTCTCCCAGCCCGGCCCGTCGCGCCAGTCGGAGTAGAACCCGACCGGGCCGCCCTCGGGGACGGCCACGATCGCCCGGTAGCCGGAGGTGAGCCGCGCGGCGTCGCCCTTGCCGATCCAGGCGGCGTAGTCGCTCTGGCAGCAGCCGTTCAGCAGGTACAGCAGCGGCCACGGCCCCGAGCCGGGCGTCCACCCCTCGGGCAGCAGCACCCGGACCATGCCCTCGCGGCCCAGCGCGGCGGAGGTGACGGTGAGCTCGTGGTCGCGCTCGCCCAGTCTCCGCACCGTGAAGGCCGGCACCGCCCCGTCCTCGTGACCGCGCGCGCCGGCCGCGCCGGTGCCGGGGGAGGGGGAGGAGGGGGGCAGCAGGGCGAGCAGCACCGCCGTGATCGCGACGGCGGTGAGCAGGAGCACTCCCAGAAGGCGTACGGCAGCGGTGCGGTTCACGTCGTCAATGATCCCGCCTCCGACCGGCCGCGTGAACACACACGCCGCAACGGTCCCAGGGAAAAACCGGGCGGGCCGGACAGACCGGGCGGGTGGTCTCCGGGGCGCGGCGCCGGGGCGGGCGGCCAGGGCGCCGGAACCCATTCTGGCCTGCCCCGTTCGCGTTAATTCTTATGACATATGGCGTTTTACACGCCCGAAAGCTTGAAAATTTCACATCGCCTGTTCAGGATTTTCCACGTGGGTTGTAAAGATCATGTACATCCCGCGTCGCCCTGCCGGGCGGGAGACTCCCGCCCGGCGTGAAGGAGACCGCGTGCCAAACACCCCCCGACGCCGGCGATCGATCCTGATCGGGACCGTCACCGCGCTCGCCCTCGTGCTCCCCCAGGGCGTGGCCCAGGCCGCCCCCGAACCCGACAAGATCCACAAGGCCGTCCTGGCCGAGCTGGCCACCGACGACAAGGCCACCTTCTGGGTGCGCCTGAAGGGCGGCGCCGACCTCGGCGCGGCCCGCAGGGCGAAGACCAGGACCGAGAAGGCCGCGCAGGTCTACCGCGCCAAGACCGAGCTGGCCGAGTCCTCGCAGGCGGGACTGCGCAGGCTCCTGACCGCCGAGAGCGCCGGCTTCACGCCGTTCTGGATCTCCAACGCCATCCGGGTGACCGGCGGCGCCAAGCTCGCCGAGGAGATCGCGAAGCGGCCCGAGGTCGACCGGATCGAGCCCGTCCGGGTCGCCGCCCTGCCCAAGCCGCTGCCCGGCAGGCGGGCGGCGAAGGTGAACGCGACCGAGTGGAACATCGACCGGGTCAACGCCCCCCGGGTCTGGGGCGACCTGGGCGTGCGCGGCGAGGGCATCGTCGTGGCCAACATCGACAGCGGCGTGCGGTTCGACCACCCCGCGCTGGCCGCCCGGTACCGGGGGAAGAAGGCCGACGGCACCGTCGACCACGCCCACAACTGGTTCGACCCCGCCGGGGTCTGCGCCGGCACCGCGCCGTGCGACAACAACGACCACGGCACCCACACCATGGGCACCATGGTGGGCGGCGACGGCGCCGACGTCATCGGCGTCGCCCCGGGCGCGACGTGGATCGCCGCCAAGGGCTGCGAGACCAGCACCTGCTCCGACGCCTCGCTGCTCGCCGCCGGGCAGTGGGTGCTCGCGCCCACCGACCTGAACGGCGACAACCCCCGCCCCGACCTCGCGCCGCACATCGTCAACAACTCCTGGGGCGGCAGCGGCTTCGACCCCTGGTACAAGGAGACCGTGGACGCGTGGGTCGCGGCGGGCATCTTCCCCGTCTTCTCCAACGGCAACCTCACCAACGCGGGCTGCGCCTCCAGCGGCTCGCCCGGCCAGTACGCCGCCGCCTACAGCGCCGGCGCGTTCGACGCGAACAACGTGATCGCGCCCTTCTCCACCCGCGGCAGCGGTGAGAACGGTGAGATCAAGCCCAACCTCGCGGCCCCCGGCGTCGACGTGCGCTCCTCGGTGCCCGGCGGCTACGACGTCTTCTCCGGCACCTCGATGGCCGCCCCGCACGTGGCCGCCACCGTGGCGCTGATGTGGTCGGCCTCCCCGGGCCTGCTGGGCGACATCGCGGCCACCCGCGAACTGCTCGACCGGACCGCGATCGACGTCGACGACGTCCGCTGCGGCGGCACCGCGGCCGACAACAACATCTGGGGCGAGGGCCGCCTGGACGCGTTCGCGGCGGTCCAGGCCGCTCCGGACGAGGCCATCGGCACGCTGGCGGGCACCGTGACGGCCGGCGGCTCGCCCGTGGCGGGGGCGGCCGTCACCGTCACCGGGCCGCTGAACCGCACCGCCGCCACCGCCCAGGACGGGACCTACACGCTGCCCCGCCTGCCCGAGGGCGCCTACCGGCTCACCGTGGAGAGGTTCGGCTACGAGGACGCCGCCGCGGACGTCACGGTCGTGGCGGACAGCACGGTCACCCGGGACGTGGCGCTGACGGCGCTGCCCTCGGGCACGGTGTCGGGGACGGTCACCTCCTCGGGCGCGCCCGAGGAGGGTGTCACCGTGACGGCTGTGGGCACCGCGGTCACCGGGGTCACCGACGCTCAGGGACGCTACCGGCTCACGCTGCCCAACGGTGACTACCAGTTGAGGTTCACCCCGCGCTCGCGGTGCGCGGGCGCCCTCACCGTGCCGGTCACCGTGAGCGGGGACCTGACCAGGGACGTCGAGCTGCCGCGCCGCACCGACTCCTTCGGCCACACCTGCACTGCCGGCACCGAGCCGTACGTGGCGGGCACCGTCAGGACGACGCTCACCGGCGACGACGCGATCCAGCCGATCACGCTGCCGTTCACCTTCCCCCTCTACGGCACCGGGTACACGGCGGGCTGGGTCAGCAGCAACGGGTTCCTGGCCTTCGCCACCAGCACAGCCGTGGCCGGCAACGTGACCCTGCCCGCCTCCGCCGCGCCCAACGCGGCGATCTACCCCTTCTGGGACGACCTCGTGCTGGACGACCAGTCCGGCGTCTACACCGCCACCCTGGGCACCGCGCCCAACCGGACCTTCGTCCTGGAGTGGCGCAACGCCCGGTTCTACGCCGACGCCGCCCAGCGCATCTCGTTCTCGGCCCTGCTCGGCGAGAACGGCTCGATCGGCTACCGCTACGACAGCGTCGACGGCGAGCGCGACGCCGGGATCGGCGCCACGATCGGCGTCGAGAACGCGACCGGCACCGACGCGCTGCAGTACTCCTTCAACGCCGCCGCCCTGTCCGACGGCCAGAGCCTGACCTTCGCCACCAGCCGGCACGGCCTGCTGACCGGCACCGTCACCGACGCCAACGACGGCAGGCCGCTGGCGGGCGCCACGGTCAAGGTGGGCGACGTGGTGACCCTCACCACCGCCGAGGACGGCACGTTCCTCGGGCAGGTCCCGATGGGCGACTACCGGGTCGAGATCTCCAAGGAGAACTACGGCACCTTCATCCAGGAGGTCACCGTCACCGCCGGGGCCGTCACCCGGGCCGACACCGCCCTGGCCACCGGCCGGGTGACGGCCTCGGTCGCGGAGCTGACCCTGGTGCAGCCGGCGGACTCGACCAGGTCGGGCACGGTCGAGCTGTCCAACCTGGGCGTGGCCACGGACTACACCGTCGTGACCGAGCCCGCCCAGGGCTGGCTGGGGGTGACGCCGACCTCGGGCCGGCTCGTCACGGGTGGCTCGCAGACGCTGACGGTCACCGCCTCCAGCGCGGGCGTCCAGCCGGGCACCGTACGGACCGGGAAGCTGCTGGTCCGCTCCGCCAGCGGGCGTGACCCGCAGATCGAGATCGTCGTCACCCTCGTGGTGCCCCGGCACCAGGTGGCCGTCGAGGTGGGCGGCACCAGGGAGGTCGTCGACGCCGCCGGCGACCGCTGGAGCGCCGACCGGAAGTACGCCACGGGCGGCCACGGCTACGTGGGGACCTCCACCAGGACGAACACGACGAGCAGGGCGATCGCCGGCACCACCGAGCAGGCGCTGTTCAGGAGCGTCCGCGAGGGGATGCTGGAGTACCGGTTCGACCAGGTTCCGGCCGGCACCTACACCGTCGAGCTGGGCTTCGCCGAGACCCGGGGCAAGCGGGAGGGCCAGCGCGTCTTCGACGTCATCGTCGAAGGGCAGCTCGCCGTCCCCGCGCTGGACCTGGCCCTGGAGACCGGCGCCCACACCGCCACCACCCGCCAGTACACGGTGAGGGTCACCGACGGCCAGCTCAACGTGCGGTTCGCCAAGCGGGCCGGGGACACCGTCCTCAGCGCCGTCCGTATCTCCGAGCGGCCCGACAGGGCCGTCCCGTAGCCCCCCGCAGCGCCCTGAAGCACCCCGGTGCCCGCCGTCCCGCCCTCGCGGCGGGGCGGCGGGCACCGGCCGTCCCACCCCGGGTCGCCGGCGCGGGGCCGGCCGGGGACGGGTCACCGCCGCGTCGGCGGGGACGGGGCCGGCGGCGCGGTGGGCTCGGGTCGTCGGCCCGCGACCGGCCGGATATCGCGTTGCCCGGCGGTCACGACCGCTGCGATCATCCTGGGGTGGGCGCAGAGGAACTACCGCGGATCCAGGAGAACGTCACCCTCGCCATCGAGGAGCTCGGGCCGCTGAGCGACGTGGACTTCGGCCTCAACCGGGAGTCCGTCGAGTGGGTGGAGGGCTTCATCGAGCGGCAGCGTTCCCGCCCGGGCTTCGACCCGGAACGGATCGACGGGCTGATCGGCGTGCTCGGCTCGTTCCTCGGCGAGTGCGTCGTCGCCGCCACGGGTGGTCACTGGCACTGGTCGGACGACCACGGATGGGGGGTGCTCCTCCCCGAGGGCAGCACGATCTTCCCGTTCGCGAAGGTCGGCAAGCAGTTCCGCGGCGGGCTGGAGGAGGGCGAGTCGATCGCCGGCTTCTACCGGGTGGTGGTCGACGTGATCGCCACGGGGAAGATGCGGAAGATACGCGAGGGCGGCACCGGCGACGCCGAGGGCCCCGCCACCTAGAGGGGCCGGTCTTCCCGGAGCCGGCTCCGGGGGGCTCAACGGCTCCCCGGGAGGGCTCAGCGCTCCCGAAAGGGCTCAGGCGGCTCCCAGGAGGGCGATGACGGACAGGGTGCCCAGGGACAGGACGCTGGAGACGAGGATGGCGTCGCGGGGCAGCTCGGTGGGACGGCCGTACTCGGCGGCGTAGACGAACGTGTTCTGGGCGGTGGGAAGCCCGGCGAACAGGACGGCCGCGAACAGCGCCGGGCCGTCCAGGCCCAGCAGGAACCGCCCGGCCAGGAACGCCACCAGCGGCTGGGCCAGCAGTTTGAGGGTCACCGCCACTCCGGTCGCGCGCCAGGAGACGGGCGGGCCGTTCAGCGACATGCCGAGGGAGAACAGGGCCAGGGGCACCGCGGCGCCACCGAGGATCTCCAGGGGCCTCAGTGCGAGGTCGGGCAGGCGCAGGCCGAGGGCCGACACGCCCAGGCCGAGGAACGAGGCCACCACGACCGGTGTCCGCAACGGGGCGAGGAAGGAGGCGCCCCCGGCCCCGAGGCCCAGGAAGATCAGCGGAGAGACCACCATGACCTGGAACATCAGGACCGACACCACGAACGACGCGTCGTTCAGGACGTACAGGCCGACGGGGATGCCGAGGTTGCCGGCGTTGACGTAGGCCGAGGCCATCGCGCCGGTCACCCGGTCGGACGTCCCACCACGGAACAGGGCGAACGCGAGCAGCCCGACGACGAAGGTGCTGATCGCGAAGGCGAGCAGCGGGCCCGGCCGGATCCGGTCGAGCGGGGTACGGCTGAGCGTGGTGAACAGCACGGCGGGCATCGCGACGGTGAACGCGAACGCCGTCAGCGACTCCCGGAGCCGGGGCCCCGCCCGGCCGGACCTGGTGGTCATCCAACCCAGGGCGCCGATAAACCATATGGGGATAAAAGCCGTAATAACCGCCTGCACTCGGCATACCGTAACCGGACACCCGTCGTGCCGCCCTGGCCCGGTGGGGCGGAGCGACCGGCCGGGACGGTGCCGGCGACGGCGACGGCGACGGGGAGAGGGGCGCACCCCCGTTGCCCGGTGCGACCCCCCTCCTCGGCGTGTCACCCATGATCCGGAGTCGGCGGCGACGTCCAACATGGTTTGCCTTTTTTGAGGTGAAGTGAACCTGTCGCCGCTGAGGAGCGCTTTTTCCTTAATTCTTCATATAAGCCGCCGATGTCGCCGACGTGAGTGCCGACCGTGAAAAGTCATGAGTTCACGCGGGGCATGGTTAGTATTGTAAATATACCCATACTGTCGAAGTTGACGAATTCGTGTGAGCCTTGTTAGCAAAGTCCGTGCTTTGCCGCGTTGATCGCAGGGTAACTGGCTTTTGCCGCCACTGTCGCGGTTTAAGTAATCCAATTATCTAGAATCCAAAAAACGTGGAACGACATGACTCATAGTGGTAGAAGAAGAGTTTCAATTGTTCACCCTGTCAAAAGCCCTCGGAATCGGTCTGTCGCGACAATCGTGATGGGTGCCGCCGCGCTGGTCCTCTCGTGCCAGCTCCCGGCGGGCGCCGCCACCGGCACGGCGGGGACCGCCTTCCTCGCTCCACGGAGCGGCAGCGAGTCCGTTCCGTTCCGTCAGGCGCCCGGCACGCTCGACCCCTCGCGCGTCGGCGCACCGGGAGCCGCCGCGTACGGGACGTGCGCGTGCGGGGGAAGGCGCTGCGCGTGCCGCCGTGGCCAGCCCGGCCCTCCGGGGCGTGACGGCCGCGACGGTCGCGACGGCGAGAACGGGCTTACGGGCCCGGCGGGTCCCATAGGCCCGACCGGTCCCGCGGGGGGGCCCGTGGGACCGGCCGGGCCGCGCGGACCGGCCGGTCCCACGGGACCCTCGGGGCCGACCGGAGCCAGCGGGGCGGCCGGTCCCGCCGGGCCCGCCGGTCCGGTGGGGCCCGCGGGGCCCATCGGCCCGGCCGGTGGTCCTCCGGGGCCCGCGGGTCCGGCCGGGCCCGCCGGACCCGCCGGCCCGGCGGGCGGTCCCCCGGGTCCGGCCGGACCGGCCGGACCCACCGGAGCGACAGGGCCGGCCGGCCCCGCCGGCCCCGCCGGACCCGTGGGGCCCGTCGGCCCGGCGACGGCGACGAGCGCCGTCGATACGACGTTCCTGCTCCTCGACCCGATCGCCGTATCGATACGGACCGACGGAACGGCCCTCGTCCGCGACCCGCGGACGACTCCGCCCTGGAACACCATCTCGACGCTGGCCGGTTACCCGGCCGACGTCGTCGACGTCGGCGCGACGGTGATTCTGGAGGGGGCGCTTCCCTATCTTTACGTCACGGTTCAGAGCGAGACCGGCGCGGTCGCCCGGACGCGGTGCCTTCTGGGAATCCCGATTCCCGTCACCGGCGGCTTCCTGGCGCCCGGAGCGCCTCTCGGGCCTCCGGCGTACCCGTCGAACTGCAGCGCCTTCGTCAATCTGACCCCGCCTCTCTGACCCTTTCGGGGGTCCGGGCGGCCGACGCCGAACGTCGTTCCCGGTGTCAGCGGAGAACGGCGTTCGGCGTTTCAGGCTCTTCCGGAACCGCTGATTATCGGTGCGCGATGTCCGGTGAACGTGCGTCCGTGTCCCATGTGCATGAACAGGACGACGTGGCGGATCACCGGACGCGCCGCCGGGGGCGGGCGGGTGAGCGGTGGTCAGTAGCCGACGTACCCCGACCCGGTCCTGGTGCCCACCACCCCGGCCACGTCGGAGACCGACCCGCACCGCTCGATCGCGCAGCGCACCCGGCGATGATGCTGTCCACCGGGTCGTAGATGTCCCGGCGCCCGGGCGGCGCCCAGCGGGAGAACGTCGGGTCGATCGTCTGCATGAGGCCCTTGGACGGATGCCCGGCCGCCGCGTTGGAGTCCCAGAGGTCGACGGCGTGCGGGTCGCCGCCGGACTCATGCTTGATGGTCATCCAGATGTCGTCGGCGTTCGCCTTCTCGACGGGATGACCGTGGGCCTTGAGGATCTCGACCGCCTGGTGGATCCATTCGGTGACCCTGCCCTCGGGGACCGGTTCGCCACCCGGCCGCGGGTATGCCGCCGAAGCCGGGGCCGGCCTCGGCGAGGTGCCTGCCGAGCTCGCCGGCGGCCGTGGCCAGTGCGGTCTCCGTCGTGTCGGCGTGTCCCCGCGCCAGGGACGCCGCCGTCACGTGCCGCTCATGCCGGGCCTCCCGATCCCGTCCGGGGGCGTGGGGGACTCACGCGGAGCCTCAGGTGAAGCGCCGGTAGGAGATGGGGGACGCGCCGGCCACCGACTGGACCTTGACGACGTCACCCGTCTGCGGAGCGGCGATCATCTTGCCGTCGCCGATGTAGACGGCGCAGTGGCTCGCCGGATCGCCGAAGAAGACGATGTCGCCCGGCTGCGGCGGGCCGGTGATCGGCTGCCCGCTCGCCTGGTACCCGGCGGCGGTGTTGTCGCCGATCTTGATTCCCGCCTCGTTCAGCGACACGTGCACCAGGCCGCTGCAGTCGAACGAGTCGGGCCCGTCGGTGCCGAAGACGTAGGGCTTGCCGATGTGGCTCCTCGCCGCGGCCACGATGTCGGCCCCGGTGCCGTTGCCGGTGACCGTGTACGGGATCGCCTGGCCGCCACCGCCACCGGCGTAGCCGCCGGACGACGATCCGCCGCCCTGTCCACCCCCCTGCCCGCCACCCTGCCCGCCGATGCCGCCCTGCCCGCCGGGTTCCGCGCCGGCGAGCCTGGTGGTGCGTGACTCGTCCTCGGTCACCGGCACCCACCGGGTGGTCTGGCCTGGGCCGGGGACGAAGCTCTGGTCACCCGCGGCCGGGATGGCGGAGAACAGCGTGGTGTCGCCGAGGTGCTTGCCGATCTCGGCCCGCGCGGTGGACAGCGCGGTCTCGGCCGAGTCGACGTACCCCTGGACGAG
Organism: Streptosporangium sp. NPDC023615; assembly: GCF_040640155.1. NCBI lineage: Bacteria > Bacillati > Actinomycetota > Actinomycetes > Streptosporangiales > Streptosporangiaceae > Streptosporangium > Streptosporangium sp. NPDC023615. The sequence continues at coordinate 4,341 of NZ_JBFABE010000103.1, read as the reverse complement.
GGAGATCGCCACCTGGATCCGCTGCCCGATGCCGGGCACCAGCTGTGCCTCGGTGGCGTGCGGGTTGACGCGACGGTACTCCGCGACCCAGGTCAGCACGTCACCGCAGGCGCGTTCGGCGTTCGACTTCGCCGTCTCGACGGCCTCGGCGGCGGTGTCCAGGGAGCTCGCGCAGTCGGTCAGCGCGTTCCGCAGGGAGGTGCCCGCGTTGCCGTACCGCCGCATGTACGCCACGAAGGCGTCGGCCGAGGCGCCCTTCCACGCGGCGTCCACCTGGTGGACCGCCTTGCCGAGGAGCGCGAACGGCTCGGCGGACGAACCGGCGGCCTTGCGCCACCGGGCGGCGACGGCCCGGATCCCCCCGGGATCCCCGTCGGTCTTCTTCGCGAGCGCCGCCAGGGCCTGACCGCCGGGCAGCGCCGCCACGGCGTCGACGGCGCTCATACGGCCGGGAGGTTGGTCGTGGTGCCCCGCTCGGCCGCGGTCACGTTGCTCTCGATCGTGTCGAGGGCCCGTTCGACGCCGTCGAGACGGCTCTTGACCGTGCCCAGTTCCTTGTCCGCGTGCGCTTCGACCCGGCCGATCGCGTCGGCCAGCTCCTGGGCGCCGGCCAGCGTCCCGAAGAGCGACGAGCTCGCGCCGCCCTTGGCGGGGAAGTCGTCGCCGACCGCGGCGAGCCTTCCCCCCTGCGTGTTCACCGCGACGCGCAGTTTGGCCAGCGCCTCACGGTTCAGATCGAGTTTCGCCACCGGAGCGGGCTCCTTCCCCCGTCGCCGGGAAGCCGCCTCCCCGGACGCCGATTCGGCTCGCTGACCGGTTACCTGCCCACCGTCCGGTCATGTCCGCCGAGAAACGATCATATCCATCGAAGAGCGATGATCTACTACGAAAACGCATCGGTTGTCCGAACCCTCGGCCGCGCACCGCCCGCGGCCGAGGGCTCCACGTCCTGTCCGCGCCCCCACTCCCGCCCCTCGCCCCTCGCCCCTCCCCACCCTCCCCGCACTCTCCGCCCGATCCGGCCGCCGGTCCCCGGCCGGTCAGGGACCTTCCGGCGGCCGTCCGGCGGCCCGGTCCGCGCCGGCCCGGTCCGCGCCGGCCCGGTCCGCGCCGGGACGGTCGAGCAGCAGGTCGGCGGCGCGGGCGAGGACCTGGGCCCTGGTGCGGTCACCGTGGTCGGCGGCGAGGAAGTGCTCGCCGATCGCCACGCAGAAGGCGAGCATGCTGCGGGCCTCGACCTCGTCGGGGTCGGAGCAGAAGGTGCCGATCAGTTCGCGCAGCAGGGCCATGCGCCGGTTGTCCACCCGTCGCAGGCGCCCGGCGACCGCCTCGTCGCGCCGGGCCCAGTCGCGGACCGCGAGGTCGATGGGCAGCAGACGATCGCTGGAGAAGGTCAGGACGCCCGCGCGATGGATCTTGGTCTTCGGGTCGCCCCCCTCGCGCTCGATGCGGTCGATCACCTCGTCGGTGCTCTCCCGCTCCCAGGCGTCCAGCATCTCCTCCAGCAGGGCGTCACGGTCGGCGAAGGACCCGTAGAACCCGCCCTTGGTGACACCGAGCCTTTTGGCCAGCACCTCGACGCGGACGGCGTCCAGACCACCCTCGGCCAGGACCCGGAGCCCCTCCTCGATCCACCGGTCCCGCGGGGTGCGCGTCGCTCCCACGATGTGTCCCACCTCACTCCGCCTCATGTATACGCCACCGTATAAACGGGTTAACCTCCATTTTATACGGTGGCGTATACGAAAAGGGAGGCCCGGGATGACCATCGGTTCCGCCGGCGGCGTCGTGGGGACGCGTGACGTCCCCGCACCCGTCCGCGCGCTCGGCTCGCTGTCGCGCGTCGACTACGCCGACCACTTCGCCCTCTCCGTCGACGCGGAGGCGACGCCGGAGCGGTGGGCGCGGGCGATGTTCGGTGACGTCCCCGACGCCGCGGAGTCGCTGATCTGGCGCGGGTTCCTCGGCCTCCGGCTCGCCCGGGGGCGCTCGCCGGACACCGTGGCCGGGTGGCGGATCGGCGGGCGCGGCGAGGACTGGATCCGGCTCGAGGCCGCCTCCTGGTTCCTGAGCTGCGAGCTTCTCGTACGGGCGGCCGAGGGCCGGGTGTCGCTGGGAACCTTCCTGCGCTACGACCGGCCCGTGGGCCGGGTCGTGTGGCCCCCGCTCTCCTCCGTCCACCGCCGGCTGGCGCCCGGGGTCCTCCGCGGCGCCGCGGCCGAGCTGTCCGCGGCGGACAGGGGTGACCGCGAACCGTGATCCTGGCCCGTGTCGCCCGGTGGCGGGGGCCCCGGGCGCCACGGGTCACCTCGGCCGCCGGGGCGCGGGCCGCCCCCGGCCGCTCCGGCCGCGAGGCTCCCTCCCGGTCGTCTCGCCCGCGGCCCCGGTCGTCCCGGCCGCGGGACCCCCGGTCGTCGCCGGTCGCCCCGGCGGCCGCGAAACGAGATACACGATTTCCTGAATTCAGGATTTTCTGTACCATTCGAGCATGCTGACGCTCGCCCCCGAGATCGAGGTGCTCGTACGGTTCGGCCGCGCGCTGGCCGACCCGATCCGCTGCCGCATCCTGCTGGCCCTGCGCCAGGCCCCCGCCCACCCGGCCGAACTGGCCGAGACCCTGGGCGTCTCCCGTACCCGCCTGTCCAACCACCTGGCCTGCCTGCGCGACTGCGGCCTGGTCGTGGCCGTCCCGGTGGGCCGTCGCACCCGCTACGAGCTGGCCGACGCCAGGCTCGGTCACGCCCTGGACGACCTGCGCGCCGCCGTCGTCGCGGTGGCCGCCGACGCCGAGCGCACCTGCGCCGACGCCGAGGAGCGGGGCTGCTGCTGATGGCCGTCCTCTCCCTCGGTCCCGCCCCGGCCCGCCGCGCCGTCCTGACCCGGCGCATCCGGCTGCTGGTGGCCGCGACCATCACCTACAACGTCGTCGAGGCGGCCGTCGCCATCACCGCGGGCACCCTGTCCTCGTCGGCCGCGCTGATCGGCTTCGGCCTGGACTCCGTCGTGGAGGTCGCCTCGGCCACCGCGGTGGCCTGGCAGTTCTCCGCCGCCGACCACGAAAGGCGGGAGAGGGCCGCGCTGCGCGTCATCGCGCTCTCGTTCTTCGCCCTGGCCGCCTACGTCGGCGTCGAGGCCGTCCGGGCACTGCTCGGCGCGGACCGGGCCGAGCACTCCACACCCGGGCTCATCCTGGCCGCGCTCAGCATGGCGGTCATGCCGCTGCTGTCGTACGCCCAGCGCCGGGCCGGTCGCGAACTCGGGTCGCTCTCGGCGGTGGCCGACTCCCGGCAGACGCTGCTGTGCACCTACCTGTCGGCGGTGCTGCTGGCCGGCCTGGCCGCCAACAGCCTGTTCGGCTGGTGGTGGGCCGATCCGGCCGCCGCCCTGGTGATCGCCGCGGTGGCGGTCAAGGAAGGCCGCGACGCCTGGCGCGGGGACGCCTGCTGCGGCCCGGCCACCGGGTCGGCGGGCGGATCGTCGCCGGGCTGCGGCCGCTGACGCCGACGGCCGCACCGAACCGGACCGGCCGCACCGAACCGGACCGGACCGGACCGGCCGCACCGAACCGGACCGGACCGGACCGGCCGGACCGAACCGGACCGGCCGGACCGAAGGGCGGCCGGCAGGGGCGGTTCACATGTGTCGCCCAAGCGAAGGTGATCTCTTTTCACGGCACCGTCGTCGATGTGTCGCGGTCGGAAGCGTGGGTAGGCGAACGGGCCACAGCCGCCCGCCAGGGCGGGGGAGCGAAAGAAAGGAGCGACCATGTCCACCGCACGAGAGATCATGACCGCGGGCGCCGAGTGCGTGCAGGCCGAGGAGACGGTCCTGGAGGCGGCCGAGAAGATGGCCCGCCTCGACGTCGGCTCGCTGCCGATCTGCGGTTCCGACGACCGGCTGCAGGGCATGCTCACCGACCGCGACATCGTGGTGAAGGTGCTGGCCAAGGGCAAGGACCCGAAGAGCTGCCTGGCCGGGGAGCTGGGCGAGGGCAAGCCCGTCACCATCGGTGCCGACGACGACGCCCGCGAGATCCTGCGCACGATGGCCGCGCACAAGGTGCGCCGCCTGCCCGTCATCGACGGCCACACGCTGATCGGCATGGTGGCGCTGGCCGACGTGGCCCGTGCCCTGCCGGACGCCCCGGTCGGTGACCTCCTGGACGCGCTGACCAGCGACTGACCCGGTGTACCGGGCGGGGAGCACCCCGCCCGGCAGGTGATCGGCCGTCTCGGGCGGCTCCCCTGGCAGGGGAGCCTCCCGCGTGGGGGGTGAATGGGGGGGGGGGGCGTTTTTTACGGGGAGAAAAACGGGACCGGGGGGTTTAGAATAGGGGTTGGG
>NZ_JBFABE010000102.1:0-16538 GCF_040640155.1 Streptosporangium sp. NPDC023615 | reverse complement strand
ACGACGGACCCGCCCCCGGCCACGAAACCGCGCAGGATCGTCTTGATCGTCGCGGGGGACGGTTCAGCCGCCCTTGTGCTCGCCTCCTCCGGAGAAGGCGTCGACCGCGGCCTGGCAGAAGACCTTGAGGTCGTCGGGCTTGCGGCTGGTGATGAGCGTGTTCGGGCCCGCGGAGCAGACGACCACCTCGCGGTCCTCCCACTCGGCCCCGGCGTTGCCCAGGTCGGTCCGCAGGCTCGGCCAGGACGTGACCTTGCGCCCGCGCACCACGCCGGCCTCGATCAGCGTCCAGGGCGCGTGGCAGATGGCCGCGACCGGTTTGCCCGCGTCGAAGAAACCCTTCGCGAACGCGACGGCCTCGGGCACGGTGCGCAGCAGGTCGGGGTTGGCGACGCCGCCGGGCAGCACCAGCCCGCCGAAGTCGGAGGCCGAGACCTCGTCGACCGTGGCGTCCACCGGGAAACGGTCGGCCGGATCCAGGTGGTTGAAGGCCTGCACCTCGCCCTTCTCGGTGGAGACGAGCCTCGGCGTGCCCCCCGCCTGTTTGACGGCGTTCCACGGCTCGGTGAGTTCGACCTGCTCGATGCCCTCCGGGGCCACGAGGAACGCGATCGTTGTGCCGTTCAGCATGTCATCCCCTCTTTGACGTGCGGTGATGTCCTCACCAGGGCCTGATGCCCGATACGCCGGGATCTATGCGGAACCACCGGTGGCGTCCCGTGTCCGGCGGCGGCGCAGACCGGCGGCGGTCAGCCGGGCCACCAGCTCGCGCGAGGGCACCTCCTCGGCGCCGAGCGCCACGGCCCGCGCGTACACGGTCTCGGGGACGTCGTAGTGGTCGCGGTCGAACGCCCGGCGCGGCACGCCGAGCGCCTCGGCGAAGGCGTGCAGCTCCTCGACGGAGGCGTCGCTGACCAGGTGCGACCAGAGCAGACCCCGCGGACCCGGCCACGCGGGCGGGTCGATGAGAACGCTCACCGGCGCGCCCGCGTGCCGGAGTGTTCCCCGTGTTCCCCCATGGCTCCCTTTACCGAGAGTTCGGCGTGACGGCCGCGAGCGGACCGCCCGTGTCCCCAGCGTATCGGGCACCGGCCGGTCGGCGGGTGAGCACGTTTCCCGGACCCGGCGGCCGAGGAGACCGCGGGGCACCGGACGAGGAGACCGCGGGGCGGCGGCGGGAGACCGCGGGGCGCCGACGACGGCCGGCCCGGCGGATCCCAAGTTCCGGCCCAGTGATCGGCAAGTCGCCCCCGCCACGATGGGCACATGACGACGAACATCCCCGCCGGGTACGTCACCCGCAGGCCCCGGGCCGACGACGCCCCGCGTATCCACGAGCTGATCTCACTCTGCGACGTCCAGGTGATCGGCAAGGCCGACATGACCCTCGACGACGTGGCCGACCAGTTCGGCGACCCCTCCTTCGACCCGAAGACCGACGGCTGGCTGGTCCACGACGCGACCGGGCGGGTGGCGGCCTGGGCCTGGGCGTGGCGCAAGGGCACGAGCGGCAACGTCGACGTCGACGTCGTCGCGCACCCCGCCGTGCCGGAGCTCACCGGCCCGCTCTGGGACACCGTGACCGGGCGGGCCCGCGAGATCGCCGCCGGCCTCGGCCACGAGCGGGCCGTGGTGGACATCGCCCTGTACCGCGAGGACGGCGGCAAGCGCGCCGTCGCCGCGGCCAGGGGCTTCACCGCCGCCACCACCTTCATCCGCCTGCGGGCCGACCACACCGGATCGATCCGCCACCCCGCCCTCCCGGCGGGCGTGACCGTGCACGACGGGCTCACCGACGAGGTACGCCGCCAGGGCCACGCCGTGGAGCAGGCCGGGTTCGCCGAGCACTTCGGGTTCGCCCCCAAGGGTTACGACGAGTGGTACGACGAGCTGGCCTCCTCCGCCAGCACCGACTGGTCGCAGCTCGCGGTCGCCCGCCTGGACGGCGAACCGGCGGCGATGCTGCTGGGCACCGACGCCTTCCTCGGCGACGAGAACTGCGGCTACGTGCGCCGGCTGGCCGTGCTGCCCGCGTTCCGGGGCCGGGGCCTGGGCCGGTTCATGCTGCGCGGGGCGTTCACGCGGGACGCCGGTCGCGGACGGGCCGGCACCTACCTGCACGTCGACGCCAACAACGGCACGCCCGCGCTCGACCTCTACCTGTCGGTGGGCATGCGCCAGGTCCTGGCCATCGACGTCTGGCGGCGCACGATCTGACCCTCCCGGCGGCAGGACCGTCCCGGGCCGCCGGTCCCGCCGGTGGTCCGGCCCCGTCCGCCCGGTCAGCGGTCGGGCCGCACCCGGTGCCCGGACAGGTGGGCCAACACCGCCTGGTTGGCCTCCCAGCCGTCCGGGAACCTCACCGGCACGCCGAGCTGGACCGGCTCGGCCGACGGATGGGCGTCCAGCAGCTCGGGGATGCCGGCCCTGGCCACCACGACGCAGGCGTGGCGGTGCCGGGAGGTCAGCACGCACAACCGCCCCGACTCCAGGTGGAAGGCGGTGGCGTCACGGCGCCCGGAGAGCGGGTGCAGCACGATCGTCACGTCGTACTCCCGGCCCTGCAGCCGGTTGGCGGTGTCCACGGTGATCTCCGGCGGCACCCCGGCGGCCCTGATCGCCGCGACCTGGTCGCGGTGCGCGGCACCGATGGCGATCCGGTCGGCGGTCACCGGGTGGCCGCCCCGTTCGGAGTGCGCGACCGGGCCGCGCTGCAGCAGCCGTGCCGCCAGCTCCGCGGTCGCCCGCACGGCCTCGGCGTCGGTGCGCACGGTGTGGCGGCTCGGCAGCTCGTACAGCGCCCAGCCGGTCTCGGCCGCCTCCTCCAGCGCCCGGTCCTGGCAGGTGCGCATGCCGTCCACGGTGAACTCCAGCGTCCGGTCGCCGTGCCCGGTCCCGGCACGGAAACCGGTGAAGGGGTAGAACGCCTCGGAGATCACCGGCGCCGCCGAGGCGGGCAGCCGCCAGGAGACCGGCAGCCGGTGCACCGGCAGGTCGGGGTTGTGCCGCAGCAGCACCGCGACCGCGCTCTGCACCGGGTCCCACGACAGGCCCGCCCAGCGGTCGCCGTCCACGATGGAGAACGGGTCGAGCTGGCCGGGGTCGCCGACGAACAGCGACCGCTCGAACAGCGAGGCGATGCGCAGCAGTTTGTCCGACCGCATCTGGTACGCCTCGTCCACGATGGCCCAGGGCCAGGTGCGGTCGCCGATCCAGGCCCACTTGTCGGCGGTGGCGATCACCACCGCCGGGTCCCCCAGGTCGGGCAGCTTGCCCGCCACCGAGACGTTGGGACGGGCGAGGATGCGCCCGGGGGTGATGTAGCCGCTCGCCGACAGGCGGCCGATCGGCAGGTCGGGGTGTTCGGTCGCGAGCCGCTCCACCAGGTCGTCGACCTGCTCGTTGGTCTGGGCGACGATCATCAGCGGCTCGCCGGTCCCGGCGATGTGCCCCGCCGCCTTGACCACCAGCGTGGACTTGCCCGCGCCGGGCGGGGAGTCGACCACCACGCCGCGGTGGCGGGGCAGGTCGGCCAGGACGGCGTCCACCACGGCCGCCGCCTCCTGCCGCGGCGACGGGTGGGCGCCCGGCGTCGCCTGAGCGCCCGGCGCCGGGCGGGCGCTCGGTGTCGGGTGGGCGCTCACAGCCATTCCTCCTGCGCGTCGTCGTCGGTGGGCACGTACTCCTGCGGGGGACCGCCGTGGGTCCACGGCGTCCGCTCGGGGTCTGGCAGCGCCGCCGACGACTGGAAGTCGTCGGTCAGCGAGGTGTACGAGACCCGCTCGCCCGGCTCGGGCACCGACCCGGGGGCCGGCGTCCTGCCCCGCCCCATCCCCTTGACGATCTTCAAGGTGATCTCCCCGTCCGCGATCTCGACGATCTCGGCGCCGTGCCCGCGGCGGTCGGGGCTGCCGACCACGGTGCCGGGCGTGAGCCGTACCGGGTCGTCGGTCCGGACCGTGATCAGCGGCCGGAGCTTGCGCGAGCGCCCCTCGCCCTCGCTGTGCTCGGGGTCTGCGGAGGTGACCGTCCCGGCGAACGCCTCGCCGGTCAGCCGGTACTCGGCCATGAGCAGCGGGTCGTCGTGGGCCCGCTGCACGTCGTAGGCGGCCCGCGCCCGTTCCAGCCCGGCCAGCCGGGCGGCGGCGCCGACCGCGCCGTCCCTGCGCGCCTGCGGCGGCCCGCCCTCGGCGACGCGCTCGACGAACCGGGTGAACGACCCCCGGTCGCCCTCCCAGCGGTCCTTGACGCGCGCCCCCTCGGGCAGGGAGCGCAGAAGGTCCACCGACCGCCACATCAGCCGCCAGGTCGGGTCGAGCTGGGTGCGCACCGCCTGGCTCACCCGGTCGACGGCGCGGTCGGTCGGGGCCTCCTCGTAGGCGCGGATCGCCGGGCCGAGCACCTCGTTGTCGAACCCGGGGTCGGTGGCCGGGCCGGCCGGGGGCCACAGCAGCGGGTCCTCGGCCTCCTCGGCGGCCCGACGCCCGGACATCCCCGGCGGGGGGTCGATCCATCCCATCAGCGCCGCGAGGTTGGCGTCCTCCAGGGCGCTCTGCCCGGTGGCCCAGTGCAGCGTCAGCGCCTCGGTCGCCGCGAGCAGCATCGAGGAGCCCGGCTGCTTCGACCGGTCGGCGAAGTAGGTGAGCCACCGGCCCAGCAGCGGCACCGACGGGTGCACCGGGTAGGGGCCCTCGGCCCGGCGGAACCGGGTGGAGCGGCCCAGCAGCCCGACGAACGAGGCCGCCGGACGGTTCGGCACCAGGATCTGCGGCGCGTCCAGGCACCGCTCGTAGGGATCGCCGCTCCTGCGCTCGACCGTCTCGGTGGCCTTGGAGAACCCCTCGATGTACGGCAGCAGCACCTCGGCCAGCCCGGCGGCGAAGGCGAACCGCAGGTCCCGGTTGCGGGGCTGGGGCACGAGGAGCAGCCGGGGATGGCCCGGATCGGTTCCCACCATGGCGGCCAGCGGCGCGGCGGCCTCGCCCGCGAGCCTGAGCGGGATTAACACCATCGGCTGGGCGGAGACGTGGCAGTGCCGGACCGTGGTGATCCGCTGCGCGACACCGTCGCGGACCGCCCGCAGCCGCGCCAGCGCCGTCAGCGCGCTCACCTGCGGCCCGCCCTCACCGCAGCGACTCCTCGCGCAGCCGGTCCGCCAGCCGCAGCAGGCGGGCGATCTCCTCCTGGCCCTCGGCGGGCTCGCGGGTGCCCTCGGCCAGGCCGAGGGCCTCCTCCACGCCCGAGACGCCGCCGAGCTGGTCGCGGATCTGACGCCCCAGCAGGTCGGTGGATCCGCAGGCGCGGGCCTCGTGGCGGCAGAACATGCACATGTCGCAGGTCGACAGGCAGTCCGGCGCGTACCGGGCCGGCACCCGCAGCAGCGCCTGGGCCAGCTCCTCGGCCGAACGGGTCGGCACGCCGTCCTCGCCGGGGGCCAGGTCGAAGGTCAGGCCGTCCGGCAGCCCCTGGACCAGCTGCTCGATCCTGGTCATCCGGGTGAGCTGGCGGTTGAGCACCGAGAGCTGCTTGCGCACGTCGACCAGCGCGGCCGTCGGGCGGTTGGCGAAGTTCTCCGGGCAGACCAGGACGACGTCGTGGGAGACCCGCAGCGGGTCGTGCCCGAGGTCGGCCATGAGCGTGCGCAGCGCCAGCACGTACACCGCCGCCTGCCGGGCCGCCGCCGCCACCTTGTCCGGCTCGGCCTGGTCGTCGATCATGCTGAACGACTTGATCTCCACGATGTGGAAGCGCCCGCCGATCTGGAAGGCGACCACGTCGGGCTCCAGGTAGGAGGTGTGCCCGGCGATCTCCAGGCTGAACAGCGGGTGGTCGTAGAAGACCGCCGCCCCGTCGTCCTCGCGAGCCGCGCGGTCGATCAGCGCCCGCGTGTGGGAGTGGCGCAGGTGGGAGCCGACGTTCTCCACGTCCTGGTAGCCGACCTGCTCGACGGGCAGGCCGAGCAGGTCGCGCAGCAGCCGGAGCAGCTCGGCGCAGCCGTTCTCCTTCACCAGCGACTCGAACACGTTGCCCCGGGTGATCGCGAACTGCGACTGACCGAACGGCGCGGGAAAACCGACGTGCCGGGCCGTACGGTCCTTGTCCACACCCGCGGCGTCCATCACCGCCCGGCGCGTGCAGCCGGGGTTGGCCGCCAGCGCGGCGATGGCCCGCGCGTCGTGCGGGCGCGACGGCACCGGCCCGCGCAGCTCGTCGAGCCTGCTCACGAGAGCCCTGTCCCGGAGCGCGCTCACGAGCCGGTCTCCCCGTCCAGCCTGGTCATCGTCAGGCCCCCCCTCACAGCGTTCATCGCGGTGACGCCGAACAGGCGCTCCGCGTCCGGTAGTTGCCTGGCCGCCCGCGCCGCCACCTCGGCCCGCTGCGCGGCGTCGGCGGCGCGGTGCACCTCCAGCTCGGCCCGCGCCGCGCGGATCGCGGTCGCGGGGCCGGCCGGGGCGAATCCCTCGACGGCGCCGGGGATGTTCTGCGCCATCCGCGACAGCAGCCGCACCGCGCCCGGCGGAGGCTCCGCCAGCCGCGTCAGGTGCTCGGCGATGCGCATGGCCGAGACGAGGAAGTCGACGCGCGGGCTCAGCGGCCCCAGCACCCGCTGCTCGGGCGGCCACGTGCTGTCGGCGAGCAGCCCCCGGGCGGGGGAGAGGCGGTCGGTCAGCGCGGCGCACAGGTAGTACGGCCTGGCGTAGGGGTCGCTCCGGAAGGAGCGCTCCTCGTCCCGGCGCAGGCTCGTCAACTGGGAGCCGCGCAGCTCGCGGGAGAAGAACGCGTCGTTCACCGCGACGATCAGCTTGGCCGGCGTCGGCACGCCCAGCATGGCCAGCGCCTGGTGGACCTGTTCCCTGATGGGCACCAGCGAGGTCTCGGGCTCGCGCTGGGCGTGCGTCCCGGCCGGTGTCCCGGACGGCGTCTCGGTGGCCACCGCCGCGTCCCAGGCCTGCTCCGCCCGGCGCAGGTCCCCGCGGAGCGTCCTGGCGAGCGAGTTCTCCCTCGCCTTGACCGCCCGTCGCACCTCGGCGCGGAGGTCGGCTATTCGCCGTTCCAGCGCGTCCAGTGAATCACTCACGGCCCGGAGCGTAACAGGAGTTCCACCAGTCTCCCGCGTATTCCAGCCATTTCCAGCATTAAGCGTGTCGGATTAAATAATAATAATCGGGCGAAAGGAACATTTAATACGAAAGATCACCTCGGAGGGGCGTGCCGGGTCGCGACCGCGTCGTGGCCGGAGCCGGCGGACCCCGGGGCCTCCGGCGGCTCCGGCGGCTCCGGCGAATCGGGGGACCCCGACGGCCCCGGCGACTCCGGCGCCTCCGACGGCCCCGGCGACTCCGGCGACCGGGGGAACCAGGACGGGAGCGGGCGGGTGTGCACCACGTCCAGCCGCGACACCGCGCGGGTCAGGGCGACGTAGAGCAGGTTGGGGCCCCGGGCCCCGGTCTCCGCGATCCGCGCGGGCTCGACCACCACCACGTGGTCGTACTCCAGGCCCTTGGCCATCGAGGCGGGCACGGCGGTGACGCGGCCCGCGGAGCTGCCGTCGCCCAGGGAGGCGATCTCGACGCCCCCGGCGCCCAGCGCGTCGGTCAGCGCGGCCGTCAGCGCGTCCAGCGCGGCGTCCGCGGCGATCACCGCGATCGAGCCCTCGTGGTCGAGCGCGGCGCGTACCGCGGCCACCGCGCCCTCGCCCGGATCGGAAGCCGGGTGGACGGTCAGGCGGCCGTCCGTCCGGAACGAGCGGGTCCCGGGCACGTCCACGGCCAGCTCCTCCAGCAGCCGGTTGGCGACCGCCACCACGGCCGCGGGCACCCGGAAACCCGTGGTCAGGGCGATCAGCTCGGCCTCGGGCCTGCCCAGGTGGGCGAGCTGGTCCTCCCAGGTGCGGGCCGCCCACGGCGTGGTGCCCTGCGCCAGGTCGCCGAGCACGGTGATCGAGCCGTGCTCGCTCCTGCGCGCGATCGCCCGGCACTGCATGGGGGAGAGGTCCTGCGCCTCGTCGACGACGACATGGCCGTGGCCCCGCGGGCGCTCCAGCAGCCCGGAGAGCTCGTCGAGCAGCACCAGGTCGGCCGCCGACCACCTGGCGCTCCTGAACGAGCGCGGGGGCCGGGCCCACAGGAGCGCGGCCCGCTCGTCCGGGGCCAGGATGCCGTCCGCGGCCTCGTCCAGCACGGCGGGGTCGCCGAGCACCTCCGCCAGCACCTCCTCGGGGCGGACGACCGGCCAGACCGCGTCGACGTGCCCGTTGACCGCCCTGGCCATCCTGCGCGCCCAGGCCGCGTTCACGTTCCGCCCGCGCGTCTCCGCCTGCCGCAGCAGGAGGGCCACCACGCGTGAGAGCACGCGCTCCCGGCCCACCCCGTACGAGGCCGTCTCCCGCAGGGCGCCGGCCACGACGAGACGGAACTCCTCGGCCCCGACCCGCCACCGGTGGGAGCCGTCGGGGACGGCGATCCCGTCCGCCGGTTCCGTCACCCGCCGGTACAGCGCCCGGCGCAGCACCTCCGCCATCCGGGCGTCGTGCTTGACGGTCGCCGTCTCCTCGGGCTCGCCGTTCTTCCCGGGATCGCCGGGAGTGTCGGGGGAACCGGGGGAACCGGGGGTGCCGGAGGAGCCGGGGGTGCCGCCCCGCAGCGGGCCACGTGCCAGCAGGCCCTCCACGGTGGTCTGCTCGACGTCGACCTCGCCCAGCGCCGGGAGCACGGCCGCGATGTACCCCAGGAAGGCGCGGTTGGGGCCGAGGATCAGCACGCCCGCCCGCGAGAGCCGCTGCCGGTGGGTGTAGAGCAGGTAGGCGGCCCGGTGCAGCCCCACCGCGGTCTTGCCGGTGCCGGGCGCCCCCTGGACGCAGATCGACCTCTCCAGGGCGGCGCGGACCAGCTCGTCCTGCTCGGGCTGGATGGTGGCCACGATGTCGCGCATCGGCCCGACGCGGGGCCGCTCGATCTCGGCGGCCACGATCCGGCTCGCCACGCCCGCGGCCGCCCCGGGCCTTTCGCCGCGGCCTTCACCGGTGTCGAGGACCTCGTCCTCGAAGCCGGTCAGCGCCACCGGGTTCCGGGACCAGCCGAAACGACGCCGTACGGACACCCCGCGCGGGTCGTGGGCGCTCGCCCGGTAGAACGCGGCGGAGACCGGGGCGCGCCAGTCGATCACCAGGGGCTGCCGCCCGGAGCCGCCGGAGACGTGCCGGCGGCCGATGTAGTAGCGCTGCCCGGCGTGGTCGGGGGAGGCGGGGCCGAAGTCCAGGCGGCCGAAGAACGGCGGGCCGTCAGGTCGTTCCTCCAGCTCCTTGGCCAGGCTCCTCAGGTCGTAGCCCAGCCTCTCGGCGCTGTAGCGATCACCCGCGACCCGCTCGCCGATGACGACGTTCAGCCGCGCCCCGTCGATCATCCGGCCGACGGCCGCCTCGCACTCCGCCAGGTAGGCCCGCTCACCGTCGAGGCCACCGTCGAGTCCGGCATCGGGTCCGGCATCGAGTTCGGCGTCGGTCATCGCGCATCACCCCTAAGTCTTAACTCGGTCAATATATTAACCGAGTAAACACACTGTTAGGCTGGAACGCGTGACAGGGCTTCGTGAGCGCAAGAGGCGGCAGACCCACGAGACGATCTCGGCCACGGCCGTCTCGCTCTTCCTGGAGCGGGGATTCGACGAGGTCTCGGTCGCGGAGGTGGCGGCGGCGGCGCAGGTCTCCAAGCCGACGCTGTTCAAGTACTTCCCGACCAAGGAGGACCTCGTCCTGCACCGCATCTCCGACCACCAGGGCGAGGCCGCCCGGATCGTGCGGGGACGGGAGGCGGGCGAGGCGCCGCTGGAGGCGCTGCGCCGGCACTTCCTGGCCGGCCTGGAACGGCGCGACCCCGTGACGGGCCTCAACGACCACCCCGAGGTGCTCGGCTACCACGGCATGGTCTTCACCACGCCCACCCTGGCGGCCCGGGTCTTCCAGTACATGGCCCGGGACGAGGAGGCGCTCGCCGTGGCGCTCACCGAGATCGTCGACGAGCTCACCGCGCGGCTCGTCGCCGGGCAGGTGCTGGCCACGCAGCGGGTGCTGGCCCGGCGGAACTGGCGGACGCTGGTGGAGGGGGAGACCGCCGATCGGGCGCACCCCGCGGCCGCCGCCGCGGCCGACCACGCCTTCGCCCTGCTCCCGAGGATCGGCTGACCGCCCGGCCCGCGCCGGTGACGTGCGGCCGCGCGTGCGTCGCCGCCAACGGTGACGGGCGGCCGCGTGTCCGCGACCGGCGGGACGGTCGCGGGCCCGTCGGTCGCGGGCCCGCAGGTGGCGGGCGGTTTCGGTCGGCCGCCCGCCGTGGCCTCAGCCCGCGATCTCGCTGCGGTCGGCCGACCACAGTGTGTGGAAGAAGCCCTCGCGGTCCATCCGCTGATAGGTGTGCGCGCCGAAGAAGTCGCGCTGCCCCTGGATCAGGGCCGCGGGCAGCCGCTCGGCGCGCAGCCCGTCGTAGTAGGCCAGCGCGGTCGAGAAACCGGGCGCCGGGATGCCCAGCTCGGCGGCCTTGGCCACCACCCGCCGCCAGGAGTCCTGCGCCAGGGTCAGCGCCTCGGCGAAGTAGGGGGCGGCGAGCAGCGTGACCGGCTTCTCCTCCGCCGCGTACGCCTCGCGGATGCGGTCCAGGAAGACGGCGCGGATGATGCAGCCGCCCCGCCAGATCGTGGCCAGCGCGCCCAGGTCGAGGTCCCACTCGTACTCGGTGCTGCCGACCCTGAGCTGGTCGAACCCCTGGGCGTAGGCGACGATCTTCGACGCGTACAGCGCCCGGCGCACGTCCTCGGCGAACTCCTCGCCGAGGGTCCCGGCGGGCACGCCCGACGGGCCCGGCAGGCCGCGCGCGGCCGCCCTCAGGTCCGCGTGACCGGACAGGGAGCGCGCGAACACCGCCTCGGCGATGCCGCTCACCGGGACGCCCAGGTCCAGCGCGATCTGCACCGTCCAGCGGCCGGTCCCCTTCTGCTCCGCCCGGTCGGCGATCACGTCGACGAGTGGCAGGCCGGTGCCCACGTCGACCTGGCGCAGCACCTCCGCGGTGATCTCGATCAGGTACGAGGACAGCTCCCCCCGGTTCCACTCGGCGAAGACGTCCGCCAGCTCCGCCGGGGTCCGGCCGAGCCCCTGCCGGAGAAGGTCGTAGGCCTCGGCGATGAGCTGCATGTCGGCGTACTCGATGCCGTTGTGCACCATCTTCACGAAGTGCCCGGCGCCGTCGGGACCGATGTGCGTGCAGCAGGCCGCGCCGTCCACCTTGGCCGCGATGTCCTCCAGCATCGGTCCCAGCGCCTCGTACGACTCCCTGGAACCACCCGGCATGATGCTCGGCCCGAGCAGCGCGCCCTCCTCACCGCCGGAGACCCCGGCCCCGACGAAGTGCAGGCCTCGCGCGCGCAGCGCGGCCTCGCGCCGCCGGGTGTCCAGGAAGTGGGCGTTGCCGCCGTCCACGAGCATGTCGCCGGGCTCCAGCAACGGGGCGAACTCCTCGATCACCGCGTCGGTCGGCACCCCCGCCTTGACCATGATCAGAATGCGCCGTGGACGCTCCAGCGCCGCGACGAGCTCCTCCGGAGTGTCACAGGGGACGAAGGCGCCCTCGTGGCCGTGTTCCTCGATCAGGGCCTTGGTCCTGTACTGGGATCGGTTGTGCACCGCTACGGAGTGCCCGTGCCGGGCCAGGTTGCGGGCGAGGTTCGCCCCCATGACGGCCAGTCCCGTCACACCGATCTGTGCCTGAGTCATCACGAACCTCCAGCTCGGAGAAACCCGATTCCATGACCGGGAGAGGAGCCCGGCACGATGCCACCGGGTTCCCTGTCGAAAACCTGAGCGAATTCGTCCCGGACGCCACCGGTGGAACGCCGCTTTCGTCATACCAGCGCGAATTCCAGGGCGAACGTTCACGCTCTGCTTTCGTCCAACGTTTCACGTCCGGTGGTACCGCCCCGCACCCGCCCCGCCCGCAGGCATGCGGAGGACCCCCCGCGCCGACAGGCACGGGTTCCTCGCTCCTCCCCGGAGGGCCGCGGGACGAGACCTCTACGAGAGGGATCGGCGGCCGAATCGGATTCCCGGTGTGTCGCGGCCGACGAGCCCGCCCAGGCACCGGTAGGTCCGCGCCCCGGCCTCGAACCGCTCCTTGGAGGGCGGCAGGACCGCCCCGTGCCACCTGGTCCGCCGATCGCTGCGCTTGTCGTGCATGGAGGCGAACATGACCTGGTCCGAGCAGACCCTCTTCACCGTCGGGTGCTTCTCCAGGGCCGCCTGGTCGTACGTGAGCCCGTCCGGCGGCAGCGGGGCGACCGCGTACGTCTCCCACGAGTGTCTCTCCTCGCAGCCGACCCGCCTGGCCGTGGTGTCGCCCGCCTGTGACACCAGGCCGCCCCAGCACTCGGCCTCCACCGCGCACGCGGCCCCGGCTCCGGCCACCGCCGCCGCG
Organism: Streptosporangium sp. NPDC023615; assembly: GCF_040640155.1. Classification (NCBI taxonomy): domain Bacteria; kingdom Bacillati; phylum Actinomycetota; class Actinomycetes; order Streptosporangiales; family Streptosporangiaceae; genus Streptosporangium; species Streptosporangium sp. NPDC023615. The sequence continues at coordinate 4,077 of NZ_JBFABE010000102.1, read as the reverse complement.
GGACAGCCGGCCGTGACCGTGGCGACCTCCATGATCCCGGGCCCCCGGGACGCACCGCCGCTCGCGGGCGCCTCGCCGCCGGCGTCGCCCTGGGGCGCCTCGACGCCCGGCGGGGAGGACGGGGTCGTGTCGCGGTTCTCCATGAAGATCAGCCCGATCCCGACCAGCAGCAGGATCACGAAGGCCGCGGCCAGCGCGACGAAGACCCGCGCGTTGGACGGGACCGGATGGTCGGTGTCCGCCCCGGGAGGCCGGGTACCGGACGTCCCCTTCGCCCCCGGCGACGTCAGGTGCGACCTCGCCGCCTCACCGGCGGCGCCGCGGACCGCCGGCCCCGCGTACGCCGCCCCGGCGCGCGGCGGGGAGAACGGCTCGTGCTCCCCGGCGTAGGCCACCGGCCGGTCGGGACGCGACCGGCCGGGTCCCGGGGTCCGGGCGGGCGTGAGCGGGCGGGCGCCGGCGGCGGACGGCGGCGTGTGGGACCTGACGCCCGGAGCACCCGGAGCACCCGGAGCACCCGGAGCACCCGGAGTGCCGGAAGCGCGGGGCACGACCCGGTCCAGGCGCAGGTCGGTGAGGGCGTCGCGCAGTGCCGCCACCGAGGGGGTACGGAGCGACGGGTCCGGGGCCATCGCCTCCCTGAGCACGGCCGTCAGCTCCGGCGGTACCCCCGGGATCTCGGGGATCGGCAGCCGGTGCAGGGCCATGATGACCGCGATGTTGACCACACCGCTCTCCGGGAACCGCGGCGGGCGCCCCGAGAGCAGCGCGTACAGCGTGGCGGCCAGGGAGTACACGTCCCCCGCGGCCGACGGCTCGGTGAGCTCGAACGCCTCGGGCGGGGCGTAGGCGGGGGTGAGGGACTCGCGGGTCACCGACGCCTCGCCGCCCGAGGACGGCATGGTGGCCAGCCCGAAGTCGGAGAGCACCACGTTGCCGTACCGGTTGATCAGGATGTTGGCGGGCTTGATGTCCCGGTGCAGCACCCCGGCGGCGTGCGCGGCCGACAGCGCGTCGGCGATCCGGATGCCGATGTCGACGACCTCGGCCGGCGGCAGCCGCCTGTCCCTCTCCGCCTGCATCCGGTCCAGCAGCGACCCGCCCGGACACAGCTCCAGGACCATGTACGGCCGGCCGTCGGGCAGGACCCCGGCGTCGTAGACGTGGGCGACGTGCGGGTGGCCGGACAGGGCGCCCGCGGAGGTCACCTCGCGCATGAAGCGACGCCGGTCCCGCTCCGAGACCAGCACCCGGTTGTCCACCTTGAGCGCCACCTCGCGCTCCACCGCCAGCTGCCTGGCCCGGTAGACGATCCCGAAACCGCCCTGGCCGAGCACGCCGGACACCTCGTAGCCCGGCACCGCAAAGGCGCCTGCTTCGGCCACCTGCCACCTCCTGGAGACGAGCGGCAGATTACCGGACATTCGCCCTGTGCCCGCGAGAACCACCCGCCCGCCCCCTGGTACGGGGACGAGCGCGGCCGGGCGGGCCGTCGCGCTACGTCCGGTCGAGCAGGTGTTCGCGCGCCCGTCCCGCGCCGGTGGCGTGGTCGTCGCCGAGCTGGGACAGGAGCGCGTCCCAGCGGGCACCGATGGAGGCGAGGTCGTAGCCGGCGGCCGTCCGCAGGGCACCGGCGCCGAGCGCGGCGCGCAACTCCCGATCCTCGATCACGCGGCAGAGCGCCTCGGCGAGCGCCGACGGCCGCCCAGGCGGGACGAGCAAGCCGTTGTACCCGTCCCTGACGATCTCCCTGGGGCCGTGGGGGCAGTCGAAGCCGACCACCGGTACCCCCTTGCTCATCGCCTCCAGGATCGTCATGCTGAACCCCTCGTAGCGCGAGCTGACCACGTTGATCGAGGACTCCGACAGCTCCCGGCCGATCTCGGGCGAGCTGCCCATGAGCAGCATCGTGCCCGACAGGCCGGCCTCCTCGATCCGGGCGCGCAGTTTGCGCTCGGCCTGGGCCCTTCCCCGCCCGTAGACGCGCAGCACCCAGTCGGGATGCGCCTCGGCGACCGGCCTCCACGCCTTCACCAGCAGGTCGAAGCCCTTGGCGTGCACGAACCTGCCGATGGCGATCACCACCTTCTGGTCCAGCCCGGAGACGTCCCCGGCCAGCGGGGGCACGGCGTTGGGGATCCGCAGCAGCCGCCGGGGAGGCGGCCTCAACGCCCTGCGGTAGTGCTCCAGATCCCTCTCGGTGAGGGTCACGAAGGCGTCCAGCCTGCCGTAGCGCCGCTTGATCAGCCGGGCGACCTCCGGGGCGTGCATGTCGAGACCCACGTGCTCCTGGCCGACGGTGATCACACCCGGCGGCGCGAACAACGCGGTGATCAGGTTGAACCCCGGACGGGTGGAGATCACCACGCCGGTGCGCATGGACCGCAGGAAACGGACCGTACGCAGGTCCGTCAGGAGCGAGACCGCCCGGTGGACGTTCTCCTGCCTCGGGATCAGGACGCTCGGCAGGCGCGCCAGCAACGTCGCCACCGGCCCCCGCGGCCGGGTCCTGTCGTCCAGGAACCTCACCCGTACGCCCGGGGGGATGGGGAAGAACGGCTTCTCGGCGGTCCTGACGACGCTGACGATCTCGACGTCGCGCTCGAGCGCCAGGTGACCGGCCAGGTTCAGCACCGTCCTGATGGTGCCGCCCATCCCGTAGGCGTGCTGCAACAGGATCCGGACCGTTCCGGTGTCGGCCGCCGGGGCACGCCTCGCCCGTCGGCCGTTGAGCACCCGCAGCAGCCGGAACGCCGACCGCCGGCCGACGCGGAGCACGCGCCGGCCCGTCCGCCGGCCCAGGCGCTCGACGCGCCGGGGCAGGCTCCGCTCCCGGCGCCCGGCACGGAGCGCCGCCTCGCGTCCCCGCCGCGCGGCTCGCCGCAACGCCTCCGGCAGCCGCCGTCCCAGCCGTCCGCCGCCCTCTCGAACCTTCCCCGACATGCTGAGAACCCCCCGCCGGTCCCGCCCTGCCTGCGTGTTCCATTCCCCGAGCCGCTCTCCCCAAAGCGCGCACACCGGACATCATGTCCACGCCGGGCTTCCCGCCTATGCTGTTTCCCTCCGGACGAGGGGAGCGGCGGTGGGCGGACGGGATCCTGACCGGCGGCGGGCACTGCTCGACGCCGCGGACCGGGTGATCCGGCGAGAGGGGCCCGAGGCGTCCATGGCGTCGATCGCCGCCGAGGCCGGGATCACCAAACCCATCCTCTACCGTCACTTCGGCGACAAGAGCGGGCTTTACCAGGCCCTGGCGAACCGGCACGTGCGCACCGTGATCGGTCTGCTCCGCCCGGAGTTCGACCGGGCCAGGACCGACCTGCGCAGCCGTGCCCGCACCACGATCGACGCCTACCTGGAGATGATCGCGGCCAACCTGAACCTCTACCGCTTCCTCTTCCACCGGGCCGGGGCCGAGGACAGCCGTACCCACTCCCAGATGACCGCGATCGTGCGCGGCCTGGGGGAGGAGCTCGGTACGGTGATCGCCGCGGAGAGCGGCGTCCTCGACCCGGTCCGCGCACAGGTGCTCGGCCACGCCTTCGTCGGCATGGTCCAGGCCACCGGCGACTGGTGGCTGGAGCATCCCGAGGTGGACAGGGCGGAGGTCGTCGAAGGGCTCGTCGCCGTGATCGTGGCGACGATGTCGGCCACCCTGCCGCGCTGAGCGCGCCGGCCGTGCCGCCCGCGTCGACCGCGTGTCGCCCGGGCCGCTCCGTCCACCGGGTCGGTGGTCATTCTCCGAAGCGGGGCAGGCGGGTTCGCCGATTTCTCGGGGCAACGGGTCTCCGCCCCCGGAGGGGCTCTGATTTGACGACGCGGGAAGAGGTTCGTAAGGTTCACAGACCCGAGGGAGACGGCGCGGGCGCCGGGGCCTCGGAACCCTCACTGACGATCTTCAACCTCTACGAGAGATTCACACTCGGATGAGGACGATTCGACATGAATCGGACGATCTAGTATATTAGAAGGGTTGCCCCGAAAGGGGAGGCTTGAATTCCGGAAGGCGAGCTTGATCGGGTCGGTTTGACACGAAAAAGCGAGGCTGAAAGAATAAGGGCACAACGAAAGAGCAAA
>NZ_JBFABE010000101.1:0-16702 GCF_040640155.1 Streptosporangium sp. NPDC023615 | reverse complement strand
CTGCAGGCCGAGGGGCTCGTCGAGATCGCGGCCAACCGCGGCGCCCGCGTCGTGGTTTTCCCGGCGCGGCAACGGACCCGACGACGAAGGACCCGGCGACTACGGAGGGCACCCGAATGAAATGGACGAGCGCGGACCGGCTGCTCGTGCGGACAGTGAAGGCCGGCTGGACCTGGAACACCCTGCTCCTCGCCGTCAGCCTGGCCCGCGCGACCGGAGCCCTGGTCTTCCCCGCGCTGCTGGCGGCGGCGATCGACGAACGGCTCGGCGGACAGGGGCACACGGCCCTGTCCCTGCTGGCCGCCCTGGTGGTGGCGTTGCTCCTGGCCGAGGTGGCCAACCTGCTGGTCGCGCCGTGGTGCGTGAGCACGCTCGTCCTCGGCATCCGGCGCGACCTCCTCACCCACGCGCTGCACCGCGGGGTCCGCGACCGGACCACGTTCGCCAGCGGGGACCTGACCAGCAGGCTGCTGACCAACACCACCGAGACAGCGTCGGTCGTCCCCCTGTTCAGCGCCTGGGTCACGTCGCTGCTGGTCTCGGGAGGCGCGCTGGTGGCGCTGTGCGTGATCGACGGGCGTCTCGCCCTCGCGTTCGTCGTCGGGGCCCCCGCCGCGACGCTGGTGATCCGCGCCTTCATCGGCAGGGTCTCGCCGTTGCTGAACAGGTACCTGGCCATCCAGGGCCGGATCTCCGGCCGGCTGGTCGAGGTCCTGACGGGCATCAGGACCGTGCGCGCGGCGGGCACCGAGCCGCAGGAGATCGAACGCATCCTCACCGACCTGCCCGAACTTCATCACGCGGGCCGCGAGACGTGGCGGCTCCAGGGCATGCTGAACCTCCGCGCCTCCCTGCTGATGCCGCTGATGCAGGTCGCGGTCGTCGCCACCGCCGGCTACGCCCTCGTGGACGGGGCCATCACACCGGGGCAGCTGATCGCGGCCTCCGGGTACGCCGGGATGGCCCTCGGGCTCTTCGGCCAGGCGGGGGTCTTCATGGCGCTGGCGCAGGCGCGCGCGGGCGCCCGCCGGGTCGCCGAGGTCCTGTCCACGGAGCGGACGCCCCACGGTGACCGCGCGCTCCCCGACGGCCCGGGGGCCCTGAGCCTGCGGGGCCTCACCGTCACCGGGCCCGAGGGCCCGCTCCTGGAGGGGGTCGACCTGTACGTGCCCGGCGGGAGCATGATCGCCGTCGTCGGCCCCTCGGGGTCGGGGAAGTCGACGCTGGCCGCCGCCGCGGGAGGGCTCGTCCGCCCGGACGACGGCGACGTCCTGCTGGACGGCGTGCCGCTGCGCGAGCTCTCCGCCGGCGCGCTCGCCGGCGCGGTCGGCTGGGCGTTCGAACGTCCCATCTACCTGTCCGGCACGATCGGCGAGGCGATCGGCTTCGGCGCCGCGGCCCGGGCCGGCGACCGGGTACGGCGGGCCGGTGAGAAGGCACAGGCCGACCAGTTCGTCAGGCGTCTCCCCGAGGGCTACGACACCCCCTGCGCGAGCGCCCCCTTCTCCGGCGGCGAGCGGCAGCGGATCGGGCTGGCGCGCGGCTTCGCCCACGACGGCCGGGTCCTGATCCTGGACGACGCCCTCTCCAGCGTCGACAGCGTCACCGAACTGCACATCAGCAAGGCCCTCGAGGAGCACACGCGCGCGACGCGGATCGTCGTGACGCACCGGGTGTCGGTCGCGGCCCGCGCCGACCGTGTGGCCTGGATCGAGGAGGGGCGGGTCCGGGCCTTCGCCCCGCACGCCGAGCTGTGGCGGCTCCCGGACTACCGCCGCCTGTTCAACCCCGGACAGGACGAGCGCGCCGACGAAGAACGGGAGCTGAGCCATGTCCTCTGAGCACACCGACCCCCCGGGCCGGCGGTTGATCGTCCGCTCGCTGCTGAGCCGGCGCAGGTCGCTCGTCTTCCTGGCCCTGTGGTCGGCGATCGAGGTCGTGCCCGCGACGATGTCGGGGCTGCTGGTCGCCAAGGCCATCGACGACGGCTTCCTCGGGGGCAGCTTCGAGACCGGGCTGCTGTGGCTGTGCGGGCTGCTCGCGGCGTACGCGGTCGGCGCCGTGGCCACGCGGTTCACCTTCCCGATCGTGGGATCGATCGTCGAGCCGCTCCGGGACGACCTGATGCGCGCGGTGGTGAACGGCATCGTGCGGGGTGGGATCGACGCGGCCGCCGCCGACGGCTCGACCATCGCCCGGATCACCCAGCAGGTCGAGTCCGTCCGCAAGGCGACGGCGACGCTGCTGAACGGTCTGCGGCGGTTCGTCTTCACGCTCGCGGCCACGGCGTTCGGGCTGGCCGCGCTCGCCCCCGAGATCCTCTGGCTGACCCTGCCGCCCGTCGTCGTCTCGGCACTGCTCTTCGCGGCGCTGCTGCGCCGTCTCTTCCGCCGCCAGCGTGCCGCGATCGCGGCGAACGAGCGCGTCGCCGGCGAGGTGACCGGCGCCCTGGTGGGGCACCGCGACATCGCCGCGTTCGGGCGTCAGGACGAGGTCGTCGAGACGGTCGGGGCGGCCTTCGTCGCCGAGCGGGCGGCGCAGCAGCGGCTGGCCCGCGCCAGCGCCACGCGCAGCGTGGTCACCGCCGTCGGCGGCCAGCTTCCCCTGCTGTTCCTGCTGGTCGGCGCGCCGTGGCTGCTGGACCGCGGGGTGACCGTCGGAGCCCTGGTCGGGGCGGCGACGTACCTGAGCACCCATCTCGAGCCCGCCGTCCGCACCCTCACCGAGATCATCGGCGGATCCGGCCTGCAGCTGGTCGTCACGGTGCGCAGGCTCGCCGAGACCGATCCGGGTCACCGGCCGCCCGCCGGTGGCCCGGCGCAGGTCCCCGCGGGGACCGGCGTGACGGTCGAGAACCTGGAGTTCGCCTACGGCGCCGGCGCGGAGCCGGTCCTGCGGAACCTCTCCTTCGCGGTGCCGCCGGACGGCCACCTGGCCATCGTGGGCCCCAGCGGTATCGGCAAGTCGACGCTGGCCGTGCTGCTGGCCGGGCTCGCGGTCCCGGACCGGGGCCGGATCCGCGTGGGCGGGGTGCCGCCGGACCGGCTGCCGTCCTCCCGGCGACGCGAGCACATCGTCCTGGTGCCGCAGGAGTCGTACGTCTTCTCCGGGACCCTCGGGGAGAACCTCGGGTACCTCAGGAACGACGCGAGCGAGTGGGAGCTCCTGTCCGCGGCGGACCAGGTGGGCGCGGGGGAACTGGTCGCCCGGCTCGGCGGGCTGGACGGGGACGTCGATCCGGGCCGGTTGTCGGCCGGCGAGAAGCAGCTGATCGGCCTGTGCCGCGCCCACGTGAGCCGCGCCAGGGTCGTCGTCCTCGACGAGGCGAGCTGCCACCTGGACCACCTCGCCGAGGCACGCGCCGAACAGGCGTTCCGCGCCAGGCCGGGAACGCTGATCGTGATCGCGCACCGTGCCGCGTCGGCGCTGCGGGCCGACCGGATCCTGCTCCTCGACGGGGCGCGGGCCTCCTTCGGCGACCACGAGCGCCTCGTGGCGTCCTCGGGGCTCTACGCGGAACTCGTCGGTCACTCGACCGGGCTCGTCGGCCACCCCACCGGGTGAGCGCCGTCCGGCCGACCGCGGGCGGCCCGGGGGTGAGAACCCCCGGGCCGCCGTGCCCGGCCGCAGTCGCCCCGCCGCCGTGCCCGGCCGCCGTGCCCGGCCGCCGTGCCCGGCCATGGTTCCCGTCGCCGGACCCGCCTGTGCCTCACCACCGTGCCTCACCACCGTGCCTGTCGCCGTGCTCGGCGATCACTGGCCCGGGGGCCGCTGGGCGACCCACACCGCCAGCTGGGTCCGGTCGCGCAGGCCGAGTTTGCGCAGGCAGTTGGAGATGTGGTTCTTGGTCGTGCCCTCGGTGATGTGCAGCCGCCGCGCGATCTCGCGGTTGGAGGCCCCCGACCCGATGAGCAGGGCGATCTCGTACTCGCGCTCGGACAGCCGGTACGGCGGCCTGGAGTCGGCGTCCTGTGGGCCCGTCGTGGCCGCGGGGGGCGTCTCCGCCTGCTCCGGCGGCGCGGCCGCCGGGCCCGTCTGCTCGCGCAGGGCCGCCACCAGCCGCTCGGTCGCGGGACCGCCCAGCACGGTCTCCCCTCGCGCGGCGCGCCTGATCGCCGCCACCAGCTCGTCCGGCGGGGTGTCCTTCAGCAGGTAGCCCTTGGCCCCCGCGCGCAGCCCTCCGAAGATGTAGTCGTCGTCGTCGAACGTCGTCAGCATCACGGCCGCGATCCTCGGGAACTGCGCCCGGAGCCGCGCCACGAGTTCGACGCCGCCCATGCGCGGCATGCGGGCGTCGACGAGCATCACGTGCGGCCGGCGCTCGTGGGAGGTGGCCGCCAGGAGGTCGAGGGCGTCGACGCCGTTGGCGGCGGAGCCGGCGACCTCTATGTCCGGCTCGATCTCCAGCAGCTTCCGCAGGCCCTCGCGCATGAGGATCTGATCGTCCACCAGCATGACCCGGATGGCGCCCGCGGCGTTCTCGCCGGTCATGCGGGCACCACCGCCCGGAGGGTGAACCCCTCGCCGGGGTCGCTGGTCACGTCCAACGCCCCGCCGACGGCCTCCACGCGTTCCCGCAGACCGCGCAGGCCGAACCCGCCGCCCACCGATTCGAGGTCGGCGCCGGTACCGTCGTCGGAGACGGTCACGTTCACCCTCTCGGGGGTGCACTCGAGGGCGACCCCGATGCGCCGGGCTCGGGAGTGGCGTAACGCATTGGTCAATCCTTCCTGGACGATGCGGTAGCAAACCAGTTCGCGGCTCTCGTCCACGTTCGGCCAGGTACCCGTGACGGTGAAGTCGACGTCGGTCTCGGACGAGCCGAAGGACCCCGCCAGGGCGCGCAGCGCGGCGATCCCGGTACGGCCCTCCATCCGCAGCGGCCTGAGCGCGCGCACCCAGCGGCGGGTGTCGGTCAGGGCCTCCAGGGTGAGCCTCTGCGCCTGCCGCACCTCGTCCCAGGCGTCGTCGGGACGCAGGTTCTTGTAGCGCTGCGCGTTGGCCAGGCCCACGTTGATGACGGTGAGGTAGTGGCCCACGGAGTCGTGCATGTCCCTGGCCATCCGGGCCCGTTCCTCGGCGACGGCCAGGTCGCGGGTCTGGGCCGCGTAGCGCCGCAGCTCGGCGTGCGCCCTCTCCAGGTCGGCGAGCAGCTCCCTGGTCTCCTCGGCCCGGCGGTGCGCCTCGATCATCGCGACGATCACGACCATGATCACCAGGCACAGGAGCAGGACGGAGGCGCCGTTGACGACGGCGGCGATGTTCGGCTGCTCGGGGTTCAGCACGCCGAGCACCAGGTGCAGCAGCCCGGCTATGGCGGCGTACCCGAGGCCGCCGCGCAGGCCGAAGACGATGAGCACGTTGCCGACCGCGAGGCTCGCGATCAGCAGGGCGGCGACCCCGCCCGCCATCATGAGCGGCAGGCTCACCACCAGGAACAGCACCGTCGCCGTCTTGTGCAGGATCGACGCGTCCGCCCGCCACGGAAGCAGGAGCCACAGACCGCAGCTCAGCGGCAGCGCGGCGGCGCTGACGAGAAAGAAGACGCGCGACAGCGGCCACCCGATCGTCCCGGCGTGCTGGAACGTCTGGAAACCGATGACGTACACCAGGGCGCTGATGACGGCAGATCCCCAGAAGAAAACGTTGAACACCATGGGAGGACGGTCATCGGTGAATCCCACCCAGGTGCTCATGTCTCGGAATGATCTGACATCTGCCATGAGCGGAGCATAACTTTCCTGCTCCGGCGCCACATCGTGGCAATGGTCATGGGGGGCCTATGCCTTTGGTCATGGGTGCGGATCCAAGGAACATGACCCCTATGTGGCGCAGGTCAGATATTCGACTCGGATATCCGAAACTATGATCCATATAACAAGAACCAGTTGGCCAGGGGGTACGTCGGACAGCCGCCGACCAGTTCGTGAACAGGGGAGTTTAGAGTGCTGGTGAATCGCACATTCGAAGCGTTGGCACACGTACGGCGCCGCGAGGTCATCCACGTTCTCGGGGAGCACGACCGGCTTTCGGCCGGCCAGATCGCGGAACTGCTCGACGTGCCCGGGCCGACGCTCTCCGGCCATCTCAACGTGCTGAAGAGCGCCGACCTCATCGTGGGGGACCGGGAGGGGACCACCATCTGGTACCGGCTCAACCTCACCGTGATGGAGGAGGCGCTCGGGCAGATGCTGTCCCTGCTGAGCAGGAAGGAGACCGCGCACGTCCCGCCCCTGTCGCGCAGAGCCAGGCTCCCCGTGATCACCACCACTGACCACAGGATGAGGGAGGCAGTATGAACACCCGTCAGGCGACCATCGATTCCCCGGCGGCGCGACCGCCGTGGGCGGGCATCACCGTGTCCGCGCTGAGCCTGCTGGCCATGGTCGCGATCGCGTGGGCGGTGTGGGACTCCCTGCCGGAGTTCGTGACCACCCGCGAGGCCACCGCCACCCGTTCCGGCATCGAGGTGCCGAGGCTCGTCCTCGCGGCGGCGCTGCCCGCGACCCTGGTCGTCATCGGCGTGGTCATGACCGGCTCCACCCTGCTCGGCAGCCGGCTCCGGCACCGGCTCGACCCCATGCTCGTCGCGACGCCGAGCGCGCAGACCAGGTCGATGAACGTCCTCTTCGTCGTGCTCCCGCTGCTGCTGCTCGTCCTGCAGGCCGGGCTGCTGCTGAGGACCGCCGGCCGCGAATTCCCCATGGAGCAGGCCGTCGCCGTCGCCTTCGGCGTCCTGCTGATCGGTCTCGGCAACATCCTGCCGAAGATCGCCCCGTCCCGGATCCCCGGCGGGGGCGGGGGGCGTCTCGTGCTGGCCTGGCAGCGGTCCCAGCGCGCGGGCGGCACGGCCATGGTGGTCCTGGGCATCGCCTGCGCCGTCACCGCCTTCTTCTTCCCGCCGATTCTCGTGGCGGTGGTCTCGGCCTTCCTCATCGCGGCCGTCTACCTGCTGATGGTCGTGCTCACGGTGACCCGGCTGCGCTGACCCGGCTGCGCTACCCGCCCCCGGCTGCGCCGGCCGGGGCGAACCCGGACCCCTGTCCGGACCCGGGCTCGTCCGCGGGCGTCAGGCGGGGAGGGTCCACCTCTGCCAGGCGTTCGCGTTGCAGTCCCAGATCTGCAGCCGGTTACCGTTGGCGGTGACACCGCCGGGCGCGTCGAGACAGCGGCCGGAGGAGGGGTTGCGGAGCTGGGAGGCGGAGGTGGCCTGCCACCGCTGGGCGGCGGAGCCGTTGCAGTCCCACAGCTGGATCCTCGTTCCGCCGGCGGTGCCGGCGCCGGTGACGTCCATGCACTTGCCCAGGACGCGGACCGTCCCGTCGGCGCCGACCGTCCAGCTCTGGGCGGCGGAGCCGTTGCAGTCCCACAGCTGGATCGCGGTGCCGTTGGCCGAGCTCCCCGCCGCGGCGTCCACGCACTTGCCGCCCGCACCCCTGATCGGGCCCGTGCGCGCCGGCGTGCCGCCCCCGGAGACGGTGAACTCCCCCTGGTTCAGGACGCGCGGGTGGAAGTAGGCGTTCTGGATCTCGGTGTTGCTGTTGCTGCCGCGCAACTGCTCCGACCAGATCATGAAGTAGCTCCAGCGCGTCTGGCCGTCGAGCAGGGCGGCGTCGGGGACCTTCCCCATCTCCGCCAGCGCGATCGGCTTGGAGCCGGCGATGTTCTGGATCTGCTGGTAGTCGCTCTGGCTGGGGTGGTTCTTGTACCAGACGTCCAGGGAGACGACGTCGACGTACTGGGAGCCCGGGTAGTAGGCGGCCCAGTCGCCGGCGGAGCTGTCCTGGACGTTCCACACCCAGATCAGGTTGGTGAGCCCCTTGCCGACCAGGTAGTCGCGGGTGATCTGGTAGAGGCGGGCACCGCCGTTCGGTCCGGGGCGGTTGCCCCACCAGTTCCAGGCCTCGTTCATCTCGTGCAGCGGGCGGAACAGGGCCGGGACACCGGCGTCCTTGAGCTGCTGGAGGTAGGGCACGACCTCGTCCAGGCGCCGCTTCCAGGCGTTGTTCAGCGCGCTGCCCTCGGTGACGATCTGGTTGAACTGGTCGGCGGAGATCCGCGTCTTCACGCCGCCGTCGAACTGGCAGGTGCTACCCCCGGTCGGCGTGCAGACGTGCCAGCTCAGGGCCACGAGGGAACCGTTGGCCCATTCGGTCTTGGCCTGGTCGATCACGCGCTGGCGGGCGGCGACGTCCTCGGGGCGGAACATCAGGTCCCCGCCCCACAGGCCGGGGTACTGGCCCGTGATGTCCTTGACCTGCTGGGTGTACTGGCCGGGGCTGGTGGCAGGCTCCTTGTTGTGCTGCCCGGAGACGATGTTCCTGCCGGTGACGGAGGTCAGGTAGTCGATGACGGCCTGCCTGGACGACGCGGGAAACGCCTGGGCCTGCGGGGATCCCGCGACTCCCAGGCCCAGCGTCGTCAGGAGGGCCGCCACCGTCGCCCGGAGGCGGCGTGCCCTGCCCGCGGGACGGTGAGCGGCGGCGTGCGGACGGCCGGGCGGGCCGTCGGGACGTCGCGGTGAGGTGAGACGCACGTTCTTTTCTCCTCTTGTCTGACGTGTCCCCCGAGGACTGAGGGACGGCCCGTCGGGGCCGTCATGGGGTGGTGGCCGTTCACGGTGACCGGGCGGTGTCGCGTCCCGCGCCGTCCGGTCACCGTGCAGGAGGTGGCCCGTGCGGGGAACGGCCGTCGGGCCCGGCGGTCAGGCGCGGGGGGCGAGGGGCCTGACCGCCTCGCCGTTCCCGGCGGTCTGGTTCGCGGCCCGCCCGACCTCCGGTGCGGGCGCCTGCGCGGCGTTGACCGTGAACAACGCCGCGCGTACCGACGCGAGGTCCGGCCCGGGGACGCCGGCGCCGGTCACGCCGACGACGCACCTCTCCCCCGGAAGCAGGGTGACCAGGCCGCGGTCGGCCCTCGCCCCCGGGGCGACCCGGTCGGCCTGGAGGAGCAGGTCCCGGACGAACGTGCGTGCGGTGATCACGACGTCGAGTCCACCGGCGCGCGGCTCGACGTCGACCGCCAGATCGGCCGCCGGGTAGGCGAAGTCACGGTCCTCGCAGCCCAGGACGACGTCCCGCAACCCGTCGGCGTCGGCGACGAGCAGCTCCCGGTACCGGTCCTCGAACGTGACGATCTCGGCGGGGAGCGGCAGCAGCGCCACCGATCGCGGGGGCACGGTGAACGGCAGGGTCTCCTCCGCCAGGACGGTTCCGCCGGCCGACATCCTTCGCACGCCCGCGAACCCGTCCCACTGCCCGGCGGACTGGTTGTCGACGGCCAGCACCCGTTCCCCGTTGCGGGTCTGGAAGCTCACCAGCCGGTCGGCGTACAGCCGGCGCAGTTCGTGGTAGAGCGGTTTGGGGCGGCCGGCGCCGTCGATCGCGGCCCACGAGGTGACCGGCCAGCAGTCGTTGAGCTGCCACACGACCGTCCCGGCGCAGATCGGCCAGTGCGACCGCCAGTGGGTGACGGCGGTGGCGACGGCGCGGGCCTGGTTCACCTGGGTGAGGTAGTGCCAGTCGTCGAAGGTCGCCGGAGCGCCGAAGTGGTGGGCCAGGCCCCGGTCGAGCTTGCCGTTGCCGTCCTCGGCCTTCTGGTGGTGGAGCATCCCGGGCGAGCGCGGGCCGAGCGGCTCGTCGGTGACGGCGTCACGCAGGGTGGTGTAGGCCGGTGGCGCCTGCCAGCCGAACTCGGCGGCGAAGCGGGGCACGTCGTTCAGGTAGTCGGTGTAGTCGCGGCGGTTCCACACCTCCCAGAAGTGGGAGGGCCCGTGCGCCGGGTCGTTGGGGTGATGGTCCCACGATCCCGACCAGGGGCTGCCCGCGCTGTAGGGGCGGGTGGGGTCGAGCTCGGCGACCACCCGGGGAAGCAGGCCGAGGTAGTAGCCCTCGCCCCAGCTGTCACCGGCCAGTTCCTCCTCCCACCGCCAGTCGCGGAAACCCCACAGGTTCTCGTTGTTGCCGTTCCACAGCACCAGGCTGGGGTGCGGGGCCAGGCGGGCGACGTTCTCGCGGGCCTCGGCCTCGACCTCGCCGCGCAGCGGCCGCTCCTCGGGGTAGGCCGCGCAGGCGAACAGGAAGTCCTGCCAGACCAGCAGGCCCAGCTCGTCGCAGACCTCGTAGAAGGCGTGGTCCTCGTAGATCCCGCCACCCCACACCCTGACCAGGTTGACCCCCGCGTCCGCGGCCTGGGTGAGACGGTGCCGGTACCGCTCGGGGGTGACGCGTACGGGAAGGGCGTCGTCGGGGATCCAGTTGACGCCCCGGGCGAACACCGGCTCGCCGTTGACGACGAACGTGAAGGAGGTGCCGTGCTCGTCGGGGGCGTACTCCAGGGCGACCGCGCGGAACCCGATCCGCCGCTCCCAGCGGTCGAGTTCCGCGCCCGTCCCCGCGTCGGCCAGGGTGACGCGGCAGGTGTACAGCGGCTGGTCGCCGTACCCGCGCGGCCACCACCGCGCCGGCGCCGGCACCTCCAGCACGACGACCGCGCGGTCCCGACCGGGCCCGGCCTCCACCCGCGCGGTGCGGCCCGCCACCTCGACGGTGACGACCAGGTCCCTGGTCGCGCCGGTGGCGGTCCGTTCCAGGTCCACATGGGCCTCGACCCTGCCGGTCGCGTCCGTGACCGTCACCAGCGGCCGCACGCCCGCCAGCCGCGCGGTGCTCCAGCTCTCCAGCCGGACCGGCCGCCAGATCCCGGCGGTGACCAGGGTGGGGCCCCAGTCCCAGCCGAAGGCGCTCGCCATCTTGCGGATGTAGTTGAAGGGCTCCGGATAGGCGTTGGGCCGGGCGCCCACGGCCTCGCGCACCTTCTCCGCCTCGGTGTAGGCCGACGTGAACAGGACCGACAGGAGGCGTCCCTCGTCCCCGGCGTCCCTGCCGTCTCCGTGACGGCCGCCGTCGTCGCCGTGTCCGGTCACGTCGAACCGGTACGAGCGGTGCATGTTCCGGGTGGTGCCCAGCTCGGCGCCGTCCAGCACGACGGTCGCGACCGTGTCGAGCCCGTCGAAGACCAGGTCGGTGCGCTCGAACCCCTCGGGCGGCGCGGGCAGCAGGGTCTCGTAGCGCCAGTCGGCCCGGCCGACCCAGGCGACGCCGAGCTCGTTGCGGTCCAGGTACGGGTCGTCGATCAGCCCCGCGGCCAGCAGGTCCGTGTGGACGCAGCCGGGAACCTGCGCGGGGACCGCCTCCGGCCGGAGGCGGCCGAGGTCCCCGGGAGCCTCGCCCCGGCCGGACGGAGGGTCCACCCCGAGGTAAGGGGCGTGCTCTGCTTCCTCAACCGGAACTCCTTGCTCAACGACATGACACGACATGTCAGGACAGGTGGCGCATTGTCAGTCAACCGCGACGACACTCGGATCAACGTAACCATTCACCCGTCCGCTGTCTAGACCGTTTGAGTAAGTCCGCCGGGAGGGCTCCCCCGGTCACCGCGTTCTCCACCGGAGGGCCGCGACCTTCAGGGGAAAGGGCGGTCAGCGTGGACGACGAGGTGGCCACACACCCTCCTGCCAGGCATTTCGCCGGAATCCACTGGGCGGTCTCCGGTCGTGACAGCCGGTCAGGGGCACCGTCCCCGCCCGCGCCCGGCGGCACGCCGGCGCCCCGGCACGTCCCGGGAAGACCCGGCGTTCCCTCTTGTCCACCGATGCGTTTAGTTGTCAGACGAGATCTTCGAGCGTTTCCGCCGCCACCGCGCACGCGCGGGAACGCGGAGCGTCCCGGCGGGTCCCCCGCCGGGACGCTCGCCCGGGTCCTGCCCTCAGCGACGCGGCGGGGCGGTGGACGCCCTCGGGATCAGGTTCGGGGACTGCGCGGGGTGGGAGACGTGCTCCTCGCCGTTGATGACGTCGAAGAGGGCCTGCGTGACCTCGGCCCCGAAGGAGAACACGTCGTGCTGCATGGCCGAGAGGGTGGGCCGGGTGAGCTGGCACAGCTGGGAGTCGTCCCACGCCAGCAGCGAGAGGTCCTCGGGCACCGACAGCCCGAACTCGGCGGCGACGCCGAGCGCCGCGACGGCCATTATGTCGTTGTCGAAGATGATCGCGGTGGGCCGGTCGGGGGCGAGCAGCAGGTTGCGGCACGCGCGGCTGCCCTGGTCGGCGGAGAAGTCCGCCACGGCGGTGCGGGCCTCCAGGCCCAGCTCCCGCGTGACGGCGGTGAAGGCGTCGGTGCGGATGACGCTGTGCCCGAGCTCGGCCGGGCCGCTGACCCGGGCGACACGCCGGTGTCCCAGGGCCGCGAGATAGCGCACCGCCTCCACGACCGCGGCGGCGTCGTCGGTCCACACGGACGCGAACGGGCCCGCCAGGCTCGGGTGTCCCACCACGACGGCGGGCAGGCCGATCTCGGCCAGGGCGGGGATGCGGGGGTCGTCCACCCGCAGGTCGACCAGGATGCTGCCGTTGACGCGCCCGCCCTGCCACCACTCCCGGTGAACCTGGATCTCCTCGTCCGCCTCGATCAGCCGCAGCAGCAGCGAGCACGAACGGCGGCCCAGGACGCTCTCGATGCCGGAGATGAACTCCATGTAGAACGGTTCCAGCCCCAGCATCCGGGCCGGACGGGCGATCGCCAGGCCCACGGTGTGCACGTTGTGCCCGGACAGCGAGGCCGCCGCCTGGTTCGGCCTCCAGCCGAGCTCGCCGGCGGCCTGGAGGATGCGCTCCTTGGTCGAGGCGGACACGCCGGGTTTGTCGTGCAGCGCGATCGACACGGCCGAGGGGGACACACCCGCCCGTGCCGCGACGTCCCTGATCGTCGCCTTGCGCCTCTTGCCTGTCGCGTCCGTCTGCCTCACCTGGCACACCGTACTACAACGGTTGATAAATGAGTGGGAGCGTTCCCAAAAGGCGGTGGTCACCGCGTCGGCGACCGCTCCCGGGCCTCGCGGTCGTCCCGGCCCGATTTCGTCCTCGGCCGGGCCGCCGGACCGCCGTTCACGTGCCCGGACGGGCACCGGGAGGCCGGGCGGGCACCGTCCGCCTCCCGTCAGGGCAGATCCTCCTGCTCCGGCTGGCTTCATCCGCTCATGAGCCCCTTACCCGATATGCGAGCAGTGTCAGATGAAGAAGAACGAACGACACATACATCACCTGTTGCGTGTGAGTCAGGGACCGCGCTTCGAGTGAAATTTTAGTGCGCCCGTCCACCCACACCCGTTCTGGTCACACGTAAATAACACTAGAACGTTCTATGGACACGGTGAAATGTTGCGTCTAGGTTAAGCAGCCATCAGCCGCCAGGCCACGACGAGGTAACCGTCGCTGCGCCGACGCAGCGCGGCCCCGCGGATCAGACGAGGAAGTGGTACGACGTGCGAGGAACACGCGTGGCAGCAGCCGGGATCGCCCTGGCGGTCGGCCTCACCGCCTGCGGAGGGGGAGGCGGCGCCGGAAGAACGGGCGTGGCGGCCGTTCCGAACGATCCCGCCAAGGTGACCGGCACGATCACGGTGCTGACGAACCGTACCGACCAGGTGCAGGACGGCACGACGGAGAAGTACGCCGCGGAGTTCAACAAGGTCTACCCCAACGTGACGGTGAGGTTCCAGGGCCTCACCGACTACGAGGGCGACGTGAAGATCCGCATGAACAGCAAGAACTACGGGGACGTCCTGCTGATCCCCAACGCGGTGCCGCTCAGCCAGTACCCGTCGTTCTTCTCCCCCCTCGGCCCGGCCTCGGAGCTGTCCGGGAAGTACGACTTCGTCGACCGGGCCACGGTCGGCGGTCAGGTCTACGGCATCGCCAACATCGGCTCCGCCAACGGCTTCGTCTACAACAAGGCCGTGTGGGAGCGGGCCGGCGTCACCGGCTGGCCGAAGACGCCCCGGGAGTTCCTCGACGCGCTGAAGGCGATCGAGGAGAAGACGGACGCGACGCCGTACTACACCAACTACCACGACGGGTGGCCGCTGACGAACTGGGGCAACGCGCTCGGTTCGCCGAGCTGCGACCCGGCCGCCAACGACAAGCTCGCCGAGACCAAGGAGCCCTGGGCGCCCGGCCAGGACCTCAACGTCATCGACACGCTGCTGCACGACATCGTCGACAACGAGCTCTCCGAGGACGACCCGAACACCACCAACTGGGAGAACTCCAAGAACCTGATCGGCACCGGCAAGGTGGCGACGATGTGGCTCGGCTCCTGGGCGGTGGCGCAGATGAAGGAGGCCGCGCGGAAGGCGGGCGGCAACCCCGACGACATCGGCTTCATGCCGTTCCCCGCCCAGGTCGACGGCGCCTTCTGCAGCGTGGTCCGGCCCGACTACCTGTACGCGGTCAACGTCAACAGCCAGGCCAAGGAGGCGGCCCGCGCCTGGATCGAGTGGTTCGTCAACTCCTCCGGGGACGCCCGGGAAACACTGTCGATCTCCTCGGTCAAGGGCGCGCCGCTGCCGTCGAGCCTGGAGCCCTTCCAGGAGGCCAAGGTGAAGCTCGTCCACATGGGCTTCGAGAAGAACGCCCTGGTCAACGACATCGACAAGGCCTCGGAGGTCGGCCTGAACGTCCAGGACTACCGTCGGCGCATCGTCGACGTCGCCCGCGGGGCGGCCGAGGGCGACGTCGGTGGCGTCTTCGCCGACCTCAACAAGAGGTGGGCCGACGCCCAGGCGGAGCTCGGCTGACACCGGCCGGTCCGGCACCGGCCTGGCGGCGTCGACCGGGCGGCGCCGGCCGGTTCGGCGCCGGCCGGTTCGGCGCCGGCCGGTTCGGCGCCGGACCGGCACGCAGAGCCTCTTCGAGAGAAGGAACAGATGTCCGCATTCCATACGGCGGGGCCCGACGCCCCGCACCGGGCACCGCGGGCCGCGCCCCCTCACCGGCGGCGCCCGCCGTCCGCCCGGGGGCCGCGCGCGGCCGGTTCGCAGCGATGGTACGCACCCTGGCCGTACCTGCTGGCGCCCCTGGCGCTGCTGGTGCTGTTCACGTACGTCCCCGTCGTGAACATGTTCGTCTACAGTCTCACCGACTGGGACGGCTTCAGCCCGACCAGGAACTTCGTGGGGGCCGACAACTACGTCGACCTGTTCACCAGGCCCCGGTTCTTCCAGGTCCTCACCGTCAGCCTGTTCTACCTGGCGGGGTCCGTGGTGCAGATGGTCGTGGCCCTGTACTTCGCCACCGTGCTGAGTCACGAGATACGGCTGCGGAACCTCTTCAAGGGGATCCTCTTCTTCCCCTACCTCGTCAACGGCGTGGCCATCGGCTTCGTCTTCCTGTACTTCTTCCAGCCCGGCGGCACCCTGGACACCGTGCTGGGCGCGTTCGGGGTCGAACCGCGTCTGTGGCTCGGCGATCCCGACCTGGTCAACACCTCGCTGGCCGGCGTCTCGGTGTGGCGCTTCATGGGCCTGAACCTGGTGCTGTTCATCGGCGCCATCCAGTCGATCCCCCCGCAGCTGTACGAGGCGGCCTCGCTCGACGGCGCGAGCCGGTGGCAGCAGTTCAGGTTCGTCATCGCGCCCAGCATCAAGCCGATCATCAGCCTCAGCGCCATCCTGGCGATCTCCGGCGCCCTGTCGGTCTTCGAGATCCCCTTCATCATGACCGGCGGCTCCAACAACAGCGAGACGTTCGTCATCCAGACGATCAAGCTCGCCTTCAACTTCAACAAGGTCGGCCTCGCGTCGGCGGCCGCGGTTGTGCTCCTGGTGATCGTCCTGCTGGTGACCTGGCTTCAGCGCCTGCTGGTTCCCGACGAGAGGGTGGAACAGTCGTGAGGACGATCACCGATCCCGCCGGGACCGCGGCTCCGCGCGACGGCCGCCGTCACACCTCGGCGCGGCACGGCGCTCCCCCGCGCGACGGCCGCCGCGGCGCTCCCGCACGCCGGGCGGCGGCGCGACTTGTGATGTACCTGTCACTGGTGCTGGCCTGCGCGGTGGTGATCGTGCCGCTGGCGGCGGTCCTGCTGACCTCGCTGCGGACCGCCGGGGAGATGGCGGCCAACGAGAACCCGCTCGCCGCGCCCGGTGACTGGTTCAACCTGGACAACTACCGAACCGCCTTCACCGACGGGCGGATGCCGCAGGCGCTGTGGAACACCGGCTTCGTCCTGTTCTTCTCGCTGCTGGGGACGGTGTTCATCGGCTCGATGACCGCGTACGCGGTCGACAGGTTCCGCTTCCGGTTCAAGAGGGCCGTGATGGCCCTCTTCCTGGTGGCCGCCCTCGTCCCCGGCGTGACGACGCAGGTCGCCACCTACCAGGTGGTGAACGAACTGGGGGTGATGGACACGCACTGGGCCCCCATCCTCCTCTACATGGGGACCGACATCGTCTCCATCTACATCTTCCTGCAGTTCATCCGGTCGATCCCGACGTCCCTGGACGAGGCGGCCAGGCTGGACGGCGCGACACCGCTCACCGTCTACTGGCGCGTCATCATGCCGCTGCTGCGCCCGGCGATCGCCACCGTGGTCATCGTCAAGGGCGTCGCGATCTACAACGACTTCTACGTCCCCTTCCTGTACATGCCCTCCGAGGGACTCGGTACGATCTCGACGTCGCTGTTCCGGTTCAAGGGGCCGTACGGGGCGCACTGGGAGGTCATCTCCGCGGGCGCCGCGCTCGTCATCCTGCCGAGCCTGATCGTCTTCCTGGCCCTGCAGCGGTTCATCTACAGCGGCCTCGTCTCCGGATGACCGAGATCACGGAGAACCCGGTGGTACCCGCCGTGGCCCGTCCAGGCCGA
>NZ_JBFABE010000100.1:0-17080 GCF_040640155.1 Streptosporangium sp. NPDC023615 | reverse complement strand
TCCCGCCGGCGACGAGCGGTGGCGTGGCGATGGTGGAGGTGGCCGCCGTGGCGGTACGGGTCGGACGAGGCGCCGACGGCGGCGCCGCCCCGAACCCTTCACCGGGCGACGGCCCGTCAGAACCCTTCGGGCGACGGCCCAGTAGAACCTTCCGGGCGACGGTCTGATGCCGACGCACCCCACCATCGCCCGTTCATGGGCCTGTCAAGCGTTCGTCAGGGGCTCCTCGGTGCCCTCGTCGACGAATCCGGGCACCCAGCGGATGACCTCCTCGCGGAAACGTGCGGTCGCGCCGAGCTGGCAGAGCACCCCGACCCCCGCCGCGTGCACCCGGTGGATGAGGACGTAGGAGGGGGGCAGGTTGAGCTGGCGCACCACGTTGCCCGGCCGCAGGTCGGTGGCCGTGGCGGCCTGCTGCTGGAGCCACTCCCTGCTGAAGGCGAACTCCTCGACCTGGGTCGGCTCGACATAGGGGGCGAGGAACCCCCGGAGGGCTTCGACGTCGATCTCGATGTGCGGCAGGATGAACCCCTCGTCCCGCAGGCCCTGCAGCACGGCCTCCATGTCACCGTTGTTGAAGATCCGGGTCAGCTTCCCGAAGACCGGCGGGTAGCCGTCGGGCATCCGGTTGACGGCGCCGAAGTCGAGCACGCACATCCGCCCGTCCTCCACGATCCGGAAGTTGCCCGGATGCGGGTCGGCGTGGAGCATGCCCACCCGCGCCGGTGAGGAGAACAGGAACCGGACGAGCTGAAGACCGGCACGGTCACGCTCCTCCTGGGTACCGCCGGTGATGATCCGTGACAGGGGAGTGCCGTCGACCCACTCGGAGACGAGCACCTGCTCGTTGGCGGCGATGACGTCGGGGACCAGGAAGTCGGGATCGTTCTTGAACTCCAGGGCGAAGGCATGCTGCGCCTCGGCCTCGCGCAGGTAGTCGAGCTCCTCGGCCACGCGCTCGCGCAGCTCACCGAGCACGGCCTTGATGTCGAGCCCGGGCAGCAGCACCCCGAAGAGCTTGCCCAGCCGGGCGAGCTGGTTGAAGTCGGAGAGCAGGGCCTTCCCCGCCCCCGGATACTGGATCTTGACCGCGACCGTGCGGCCGTCGTGCCAGACGGCCTTGTGCACCTGCCCGATCGACGCGGCAGCGGTGGGCTTGTCCTCGAACGACAGGAAGTTCTCCCGCCAGTCGTCGCCCAGTTGCTCGATCAGGACCTTGTGCACGGTCGCGGCGGGCAGGGGCGGCGCCGCGTCCTGAAGCTTGGTCAGGGTCGCGCGGTAGGGGCCGGCGACCTCGGCGGGCAGCGCCGCCTCGAAGATGGAGAGCGCCTGGCCGAGCTTCATGGCCCCGCCCTTGAGCTCTCCAAGCACCTTGAAGATCTGTTCGGCGGTACGTTCCTGGATCTCCTGGGCGACGATCTCGGCGGGCCTGCCCCCGATCCGTTTCCCCAGGCCCAGGGCGGTGCGGCCGGCGAACCCGATGGGAAGGGCCGCCAGTTTGGCGGAGCGCGCAACGGCGCGGCGCGGAAGGTCACTCACCTTGATTAGCGGCGTGTCCCCCGTACAGCGAGACGCCGCTCCCTCCCTTCGCTGTGGTGTGTCAGCTACGGGTAGCCGACGCGACCATTGTTAGCGAACCCAACTCGTTTCGAAAGCAACGACATTGAGGATGAACACTCCAGGATCGCCTCTTCCATCTCCAATCTGGCAATACTTCCACTGTGCTGTTGGTCACAGCGGGTTCGCAACCGTCGATCAGAGCGAGCGCGTGGCCGGCGGCCGAGGCCGCCACCAGCGTCGACAGCGCCGTCCCACACGCGTTTTCTCCCGCCGGGAACCCTCCCAGCCGAGCGCTGACGACCGGCCAGCCGGGGTCACGATCTCGCCGGGTCAGTTCAAGGCAGTTCAGGCAGGCGCTCCGCCCGGGCAGCACCAGCGGACCGACCGAGCCCGCCCCTTCGAAGGCGCTCACCAGCAGGTGCGGGATCTTCCAGTCGAGGAGCTCCCTGACCAGTAGGGCGTCCAGCGGCACCACCGGCGCGAGCACCACCAGGTCGGGCGGCCGGGCGCCGTCGGACGGCCTGGCCGCCTCGTCGCCGGTCCACGCGGTGATCCCGGGCGCCAGCCTCCTGGCCACCGCGACCGCGCCGTCCTGCCTGCTCATCCCCACCTCCGCCCAGCCGAGCCCGCCGGGAACGACATCCCGTCGCCGGGTCGCACCGGGATCGACGACGCACAGATGACCGACGCCGGAGGCGGCGAGAAGGGCGACGACCTGCGCCCCCACCCGGCCGGCCCCGTAGAC
Organism: Streptosporangium sp. NPDC023615; assembly: GCF_040640155.1. Classification (NCBI taxonomy): domain Bacteria; kingdom Bacillati; phylum Actinomycetota; class Actinomycetes; order Streptosporangiales; family Streptosporangiaceae; genus Streptosporangium; species Streptosporangium sp. NPDC023615. Next base: position 14,775 of record NZ_JBFABE010000100.1, on the reverse strand, counting down.
CCGGACCTGGGCCCGTCGCCGGCCCTCCAGCGTGGAGAGCCCCCCGTCGATCGTGCCGGGAGAGAGGGAGAGCGCGTCGAGATCGGGCTGCAGCCGGTCACGTTCGGCGATCGCGAGCGTGCGCAGCGGACCGGGACCGGCCGCCGCGTCGTCCACCACGCCCCGGCTGACCAGCAGATCGAGCAGGATCCGGCCGTTCTCCTCGCCGAGACCGGCCGCGACCGCCCCGTCCAGCACGCCCGCGACGTCCCGTACGCCGTCGAGGCTCTCCACCCAGCGGCGGACCTCGGGGTCGAGGTCGGTCAACATCACCGAGTGCCGCGCGTGCAGGCCGAACTGCAGGGTGCGCCCGTCACGGGCGACGCGGCGCAGGGCAGGCTTCAGACGTGGTCTCATCGGACGCCTTTCGTGGTCGGGGGGCGGCCCGTGGACGGGCCAGGGACGATCCGGGAGCGGGCCGGGCGTGCAGCGTGTCACGCTCCTGGAAGATCCCGGACGGCTTTTCCCCCGCCTGTGGATAACTTCCGTCCCGTGGGCGCCCCACCTGACGGAACCGGTCGCCCCCGTGGACGACCCACCCCCGGGACCGCTCGCCTCCCTGGACGCGAGCCCCCGGAAACGATCCGGTGCACGGGCGGGGCGGCGCCCGGGGCGTGAGGGGAGCGCGTCCCCAGGTGAGACACGGCTTCCCGGGGGACGACCTGCGAGGCGACGCAGTGCCCGGGGGCGCCGATCAGGACGGACGGCCGTGGGTTACGCTCCCCGGCATGAACGAGCTCTTGGTCGACAGGCGCGACGACGGCGTCGCGGTGCTCACCCTGAACCACCCCGACCTGCGCAACGCGATGACCGACGGGATGACCGCCCGCTGGCGGGAGACCATCGCCGAGCTGGCGGCCGACGGAGACCTGAGGTGCGTGGTCGTCACCGGGGCAGGGAACGCGTTCTGTTCCGGGGGGGACCTGTCCTGGCTCGCCGAGCGGGGCGCCGAGGACGTTCCCGCCCTGCGGGAGCGCATGCTCGCCTTCTACCGGACCTGGCTGGCCGTCGCGGACCTGGAGGTGCCGACCCTGGTGGCCGTCAACGGCGCGGCGGTCGGAGCGGGACTCTGTCTCGCCCTGGCGTGCGACCTGGTCTACGCGGCCGAGGAGGCCAAGCTTCTGGCCCCCTTCACCTCGCTCGGCCTGCACCCCGGCATGGCGGCCACGTACCTGCTGCCCAGGGTGGCCGGAGTGGGCACGGCCAGGGAGATATTGCTCACAGGGCGGACGATGACGGGACGTGAGGCGGCCTCCGCGGGACTGGTGACCAGGGCGTTTCCCCGCGAGACCCTGATGGCCGAGGTGATGGGGATCGCGTCGCGGACCGCCGCCAACGCGCCGACCGCCACCCGGCTCACCAAGGTGGCCCTCGCGGGCGGCGGGCACGCCGACCTCGAGGCCGCGCTGCGCTGGGAATCCCTGGCCCAGCCGGTCACCATGGCCTCGGGCGACATGATCGAAGGCCTGGCCGCCCAGAGAGAACGGCGGACCCCGCGATTCGGCAACGCCTGAGACGGCAGATATCCAGGTTAATTCGATAAGTCGCGGCCACGGTTGATCACTCCCGTCGAACAAACGACGAACACTGATTGACCAGGGGGAACGTGTTCTACCCTCTGGTGTGAATTCGCCATTCTCGGCTACCGTTCATATGTGCCCCCCGAGACAGTCGAGGTCCGCCGAAGTTCTCGCCGCCGGCGGACGGTTTCTGCGTACCGCGACGGCGAGAAAACGATCGTGCTCCTCCCTGCCGGTCTGAGTAGCACCGACGAGGAACAATGGGTGCGTCGCATGCTCGATCGACTGGCGGCCAAGGAGCAACGCCGGCGTCCCTCGGACGACGACCTCCTGGAGCGGGCCTCGGAGCTGTCGACCCGTTACCTGGACGGGCAGGCGATGCCGTCGAGCGTCCGCTGGGTGGAGAACCAGCAGCACCGCTGGGGCTCCTGCACCCCGGACCACGGGACCATCAGGATCTCCACGCGGCTGCGGGGCATGCCGGCGTGGGTGGTCGACTACGTGATCATGCATGAGCTCGTCCACCTGCTGGTGCCGAGCCACGGCCCCCGGTTCTGGGCGCTGGTGGAGCGGTATCCCAGGGCCGAGCGGGCCAGGGGCTTCCTGGAGGGGTTCTCCACCGCGGCCCACGGCTCCCCGGAGGAGTGGTGACCCAGGAGCGGGTGGTCGCCGTTCTCGTCACCCCTTCCGCGGCGGCCGCGGCCCCGCCGGGCGTCGACGCCGAGGCCTTCCTGACGGCGGTCGCCGAGGACGCCTACGAACTGGTCGCCGGGCTCGACTTCGTCTCCCCGGTCGTCGTCAGCAGCGTTCCCGGCATGGAGGAGATCGTCTGGCCGGGTACGCCGGTCGTGCACGTCCCCGACCTCTCCGGTGCCGCCCTGGTCCGGGCGGCCTTCCAGGCACTGCCCCACGGAGAGCAGGCGGTCCTGCTCAGCGCGGACGCCCCCGACCTGCCGCCGCTGCTCATCGGCAAGCTCTTCAGGGAACTCGGCCGCGCCCGGATCGCGGTCTGTCCCGCCGCCGGGGGCGGCGCGGTGGCGCTGGCCGCCCACCTGCCCTACCCGGCCTGGGCCCAGACGGGTCTCGACGACCTCGACCCGGTCAAGGCGCTGCGAGCCTCGGCGCCCGGCAGCCGCATGGTCGCCAAGGGGCCCGGCTGGCACCGGCTGCGTTCCCCCGCCGACATCGGTCTCCTCGACCCGGGCCTCGAGGGCTGGGACAACACCCGGGCCCTGCTGTCCGGCTGAACCGGGCCGCCCCGGGGCCGCCCGGACGTCTCACGGCACATCGGGACGCGCCAAAGCGCCCAAGGACACACATCGGGGCGTCCAGAGACCCATCAGGCCTCATAGGGGCACGTCAGAGCGTCCAAGAGCACGTCGGGACGTGGGGTCAGGGCTCCCAAGGGCGCCGGCGCGCGTGAAGGCGGGTCAGGGCGGGTCAGGGCGGCGGCAGACGCAGGTCGGCGAAGACGGCCCGGTGATCGGTGCCCGGAACGGTGTGCACGCTGACCGTCTCCACCCCGACCCGCCGGTCCACCACCACGTGGTCGATCGTGATCAACGGTGGGACGCGGTTGTTCACCGGCCAGGTGGGGGTCAGTCCCTCACCGGCGCCGTCGGCGGCGTCCAGATAGCCCCGGGCGAGGAAACGGCGCATCGCCGCATGGTCCAGGCTGGCGTTGAAGTCACCGGCGAGGATGCGGATCGTGTCCCGGTCCGCCGACGGCAGGGCGTCCAGCGCCGCCGTCCAGTCGTAGACCTGCCTGCCGAGCGGGGGGAACGGGTGCACGTCGACGATCTCGATGGGCCGGGAGCCGGGAACGGTCATCAGCGCGGCGGGCATGTTGTGCCCGATCGCCTCGAACAGGTCCTTCCTGGCGGTCAGGGGATACCGGGCGTACAGGCCACTGCCTCCGGCGCTCCACTCCGGCTCCAGCACCCGGTACGGCATGATCTCGCCCAGTCCGGCCGCGTCCAGCTTCTCGACCATCCCGGGGGTGAGCTCCTGGGTGCTCAGGACGTCGGGCCGGAGCCGCCTGACCAGGTCCATCACGGCGCCGGGCTCGGCATGCCCGAAGAGCGTGTTGATCGTCAGGACCTTCAGAGGCGTTCCCTCGACCGTCTCGGCGGAGCGGAAGGCCCGGGGCAGCACGCTGAGGCCGAGCGTCACGGTGGTGATCAGCGCGACCGCGGTCGCCGTCCGGTTGCGGGCCAGCGCGGCCAGCAACAGCGGCAGGAGCGACCCCGCCGCGACGTACGGGGTGCCCGTCATGAGCTGGGTGGTCAGCGAGTCCCGTTCGAGCCCGGCGCCCCTGGCCACCGCCCATGCGGCGAACGGCGTCACCGCCGCCCAGGCCAGGGCGCTGGAAACCCTCCAGCGCCGGCGGGCGGGCCCCGGGGCCGGGCCTTCGGCGTTCCCGACACCTCTGTCGGCCACGATGTTCACGCTCACGGTGCCCCGATCCACTTCGCACAACTGACGGAACGACGATATCCAGGGCGAAGTGAGACAAGCGTAAAACGGTCCAACGCTCGCGGAAGATCCGGGACACGTCCGGAACCGGCCGACCGCCACCGATCATCAGCCATCGGCCGGGCACCGGCCACCGCTCGCCGGGACTCCCGTCGTGAGAACCTCCGCCCGGGAAGCCCCACCGGCCGCCTCGCCACGACGAACCCCGGCCTCCGGCACCCACGGCGAAACCACGGCCCCCGGCGGCCCTCACCGGTCCTCCACCGGTCCTCCACCGGGGCTCCGCCCGAAAGATCAGCCGGAGCGCAGCACCTCGCGGGCGCGGCGGACCAGCCTGCGGGTCGCCTCGTCGGAGAGCTCCGGGATCTCCTCCACCGGGAACCAGCGCAGGTCGAGCGACTCCGCGCTGATCACGGCCTCCACGCCCTCCGGCGCCACCGCCCCGTACTCCACGTCCAGGTGGTAGCTGTAGGGGGGATGGCACCAGACACGGTGCCGGTCGAGCGCCAGCGGGCCCGGCAGCAGCCGCAGACCCGCGATGCCGGACTCCTCGACGGCCTCCCGCAGCGCCACCGCCTCGAGAGAGGCGTCGGCGGGCTCGCAGTGGCCGCCCATCGGCAGCCACATCCCCGCCTTGGGGTGCAGCGTCAGCAGGACCCGCTCGCCGTCGTGGGACAGCACCGCGGTCGTGGCCGTCAGGTGACCGGGGACGCACTCGCGCCACATCGCGTCCTCGTTGACGTCCAGATGATCGAGGAAGTCACCGCGGAGGGTCTCCTCCTCCACGGTGGGCGCCGTCCAGCCCGTGAGCAGGTCGCGAGCGCCGGTGCGCAGGCTCACGCGCCGCCGTCCCTCCGGCCGTCCCCGGCGTCCCCGTCCCCGGCGTCCCCGGCGTCCCCGGCGTCCCCGTCCCCGTTCCCGGAACCGCCCTCGTCCTTCCCCGCCCGCCCGCTCCCGGCGTCTCCCGGGGCGTCGCCGTCCCGAAGGGACGCCTCCAGGGACGAGAGATCCAGCTCGGGCTCGCCCCGGACGAACCGCTCGGGATCGTCGAGGTCGTCCGCGGTGGGCATCAGGTCGGGATGGTTCCAGACCGCGTCCCGGCCGTCCACGCCCCGGTCGGCCTCCAGGGACTGCCACAGGACGGCGGCCTCGCGCAGGCGCCGGGGCCGTAGCTCCAGGCCGACGAGCGTGGCGAAGGTCTGTTCCGCGGGCCCGCCGGTCGCCCTGCGGCGCCGCACCGTCTCGGCCAGGGCCCTCGCCGAGGGGAGCTTGCCCTCGGCCGCCCCGTCAACGACCGTGCCGACCCAGCCCTCGACCAGGGCCAGCATGGTCTCCAGCCGGGACAGCGCAGCCTTCTGCCGCTCGGTCTCCTCGGGCTTGAGCAGGTTCCCGCCGCTCAACGCCTGCTGGAGCTGCTCGGGATTGTTGATGTCGAGCCCCCGGAGCTGCTCCTCCAGGGCGGAGGCGTCCACCGTGATGCCCCTGGCGTACTCCTCCACCGCCCCGAGCAGGTGCGCGCGCAGCCACGGCACGTGCTGGAACAGCCGGTGGTGCGCGGCCTCACGCAGGGCCAGGTAGAGCCGGATCTCCTCCGCCGGCGTCTCCAGGCCCTGGCTGAACGCGGCGACACCCCCGGGCAGCAGGGCGGCGCTGTCGGACAGCGGCAGGCCGATGTCGGTGGAACCGATCACCTCCAGGGCGAGCGAGCCGACGGCCTGGCCGATCTGCTGGCCGACCATCATCCCGCCCATCTGCTTCATCATGCCCATCAGCGGCCCGGCCATGGCCTGGGCCTCGGCGGGCAGGCCGGCGGCGCCGAGCGTGCCGCTCATGGTCTCGACCATGCGGGCGGCGATCGGGTCGCAGAGCTTCTGCCAGACCGGGACGGTCTTCTCGATCCACTCCGAACGGCTCCACGCCTGCGGGTTGCTCACCCCGCTCGGCAGGGCCGTGGCCTCGTTGAGCCATAGATCGGCCAGGTTCAGGGCGTCGACGATCTGCCGTCGCTCGCCTTCCATGACACTCGGATCGCCCTCGGCGACCACGACGTGCCGTGCGACGTTCTTCGCCATGTCCCAGTTGACGGGACCTGAGGTCGGCGGGGCCGAGAGCATGTCGGCGAACTGGCGCATCGCCGCCGCGATCTGCTCCGGGTCGCCGAACATGGCGAACGGGTTCTCGTTGGGGTCGTTTTCCCGACCTGGCAAGTCAGTCACCGCTCTACCTCGTGCAGGATGGAGGAGTCCACATCCGCCACGTTATCCGTCGCATGGCGGGTCAGTGCAAAGTGAGGACCCGGTGCCTACCTCGAAACGCTCCCGCCCGCCCGTCGTCGCCGTCACCGGCGCGGCCTCGGGCGTAGGCCGCGCTCTCCTCACGAAGGTCGCCTCGTCTGCGGATTTCCGCAGGGTCGTGGCCATCGACGAGCAGCGTGGCGACGTGCCCGACGTCACGTGGCGGGTGATCGACGTGCGAGATCCGCTCTTGGCGAACCGCATCTCCGACATCGACGTGCTCGTTCACCTGTCGGCCGACTACGCGCTCGACGCCGACCCGGCCGAGCGGCGCGCCTACAACCTGCGGGCCGCCCAGACGGTGCTCACCGCCAGCGCCGCCGCCCGGGTGCGGCGCGTCGTGCTCGTCACCAGCGCCATGGTGTACGGCGCCGTCCCCGACAACTCCGTCCCGCTGCCGGAGGACTCCGCGGTCGCCGCCGAACCCGACACCGGCATGGTCGGCGATCACCTGGAGATCGAGGCGCTGGCCCGGCGCTCCCTGCGCAGCCACCCGGGCCTGGAGGTGACCGTGGTGCGGCCCGCCACCGTGGTCGGCCCCGGCATCGACAGCGTGATGACCCGCCACTTCGAGTCGCCCCGGCTGCTGACCGTCAAGGGATGCACCCCCCGCTGGCAGTTCTGCCACGTGGACGACCTGGTCTCGGCCCTGGAGATGGCCGCGCTCGGCACGGTCTCCGGGGTGGTGGCCGTCGGCTCCGACGGCTGGCTGGAGCAGGAGCAGGTCGAGGAGATCTCCGGGCTGCGCCGGCTGGAGCTGCCGGCCGGGCTGACCTTCGGCACCGCCCAGCGCCTGCACCGTCTCGGCATCACCCCGGCCCCCGCCACCGACCTGCACTACGTCGTCTACCCCTGGGTGGTCGACTGCGCGGCGCTGCGCGAGGCGGGCTGGAGACCGCTGTGGACCAACGAGGCCACGTTCAAGCAGCTCCTGGAGCTGCGCGAGGGCAGGCACACGGTGGTGGGGCGCAGGCTGTCCGGCAAGGAGGCCACCCTCACCGCGGCCGGTGCCACCGTCGCCGTCCTGGGCACCGCCGCGATCGTCCGCGCCGCCCGCAAGAAGCGCCGTACCTGACGACCACGCGGAAAGACGGGCCGCAAGAGGGCCCTGCCACGGAACACCCGGCATGCCGGGAACGCCACGGAACGCCGGGCACGCCGGGCACGCCGGACACGCCGGGCATCGTCATGGCCGTCGCGGGGCGCCACGGAGTGCCGGGAAGAGCCGCGGAACGCCGTCCCGGGCGCGGATCGCGGGCGACGCGCGCCCGGGGACCGTTTTTCCGGGGCGGTACGCTTTGGGCGTGGACGTCATCCGGCTGCTCGATATTCGCGACGACGCGCTCTCCGTGGACGAGGTGCTCGCCGCGGTCGGCGACCACGCCGCGGGCGGCACGGCCGTCTTCGTCGGCACGGTGCGCGACCAGGACCACGGCAGGCCGGTCACGACCCTGTCCTACTCGGCGCACCCGAGCGCCGTGAACGAGCTGCGCCGGGTGGCCGAGAAGATCGTCGCCGACTTCCCGGTGACCGCCCTGGCCGCCGTGCACCGGGTCGGCGACCTCGCGCTCGGTGACGTCGCGGTGGTGGTCGCCGTCGCCGCGCCCCACAGGGGAGAGGCGTTCGAGGCCTCCCGCAGGCTGATCGACGATCTCAAGGCCCAGGTCCCCATCTGGAAGAACCAGCTCTTCGCCGACGGCTCCTCGGAGTGGGTGGGAGCCTGCGAGTGAGGTCGTCCACCGGGTGCGCGGCCGTCGGCGCGGCGGTGCGCGGGTACGGTTTCCCGACCTGTCGTACGGCATAGGCTTTGTCCATGTCCCGACGAGCGCTGACCCTGATGGTGGCGGGCTTCCTCACGCTCATGCTGGCGCTGGTCGGCGCGGTGCTGCCGGTGCCGTACGTGGTGCTCAGCCCGGGGCCGACGGAGAACACCATCGGCGAGTTCGGCGGCAAGCCGGTGATCAGCATCGAGGGGCGCCGGACGTATCCGACCGACGGCAAGCTCAGCCTCGTCACCGTCGCCTACCAGGGCGGGCCGGGCACCAGGATCGACCTGTTCAGCGCGCTGCGCGGATGGATCGATCCCACCATCGCGGTCGTGCCGGAGGAGACGATCTTCCCCCCGGCGACCACCGCGAAGGAGGTCGAGGAGCAGAACACCCAGGAGATGACCGGCTCCCAGGACGACGCCACCGCGGCGGCGCTGACCGAGCTGAAGATCCCCTACACCTCGGTGGTGACGGTGAACTCGATCGAGAAGGGCCTGCCGGCCGACGGCAGGTTCAAGGCCGGTGACGAGATCGTCTCGGTGGACGGCACGCCCGTGCCCGACCGGGAGACCGTCTCCACCACGGTCCGCCGCCACAAGCCCGGTGAGCAGGTCGCCTTCGTCGTCAAGCGCGGCGGGCAGAACGTGAACGTCGGCGTCCCGACCACCGCCGGCAAGGACGGAACGCCCATCGTGGGCATCACCATGCGCGTCGGGTACCGCTTCCCCTTCACCGTCAAGATCAATGTCGGTGACGTCGGCGGGCCGAGCGCGGGGATGATGTTCTCCCTGGGCATCGTGGACAAGCTCACCCCCGGGTCGATGACCGGCGGCACGTCCATCGCCGGGACCGGCACGATCACCTCCGAGGGCAGGGTCGGGCCGATCGGCGGCATCCAGCAGAAGATGGTCGGCGCCAGGAAGGCCGGGGCGACGGTCTTCCTCACCCCCGCGGAGAACTGCGCCGAGGCCGTCAAGGCGATCCCGGACGGGCTCAGGCTGGTAAGGGTCAACACCCTGCACGAGGCCGTCCAGGCGGTCGAGGCGGTCCGCACCCGGACGGGGTCCGTGCCCGCCTGCCCGGCCGGCTGAGACGCCGTTCTCATCTCGTGTCCCGTTCCGGGGCACTCATCGGGCCCCTCGTACGTTGGGACCGGTGGACCCGAGACCGAGCGGGGCTGTGGCCGGACCGTGCCCGAGAGGCTCAGCCCGCCCCGACCCCGGCCGGTGTAGGTTTCCAGACACGGACCGTGCTCTTACGACAAGGGGTTGGCCTTGAGCTTCCGGACCCCCGGAGCCGGCAGGGCAATGCGCTTGCCCCGCCGGCCGCGACTGCTGCTTCCCGTCGCGATCGCGCTGGTGGCGATCGTGGCGTTGTTCTTCCTTTTCGCCGGCATCTTCACTGATTACCTCTGGTACGACTCGGTCGACTACACGGCCGTCTTCTCCGGTGTGATCGTCACGCAGATCCTGCTGTTCGTGGTCGGTGCCCTGCTGATGGTCGGCATCGTCGGCGGCAACATGCTGCTGGCGTACCGGATGCGCCCGATGTTCGGCCCCGGCATGTTCGGCGGTGCCAGCGGCGCCGACCGCTACCGGATGGCCCTCGACCCGCACCGCAAGCTGATCTTCCTGGTCGGCGTGGCGATGCTCGGCCTGTTCGCGGGATCCTCGTTCTCGAGTCAGTGGAAGACCTGGCTGGAGTTTCTCAACGCGACGCCGTTCGGTGACACCGACGCGCTGTTCAACTGGGACATCTCCTTCTTCATGTTCACCTATCCGTTCATTCGGATGGTGCTGAACTTCCTGTTCGTCGCGGTTGTGCTGTCGGCTCTGCTGTCGGCGATCGTGCACTACCTGTACGGAGGGTTCAGGCTCCAGTCGCCCGGGGTGCACGCCTCGCGCGGCGCCCGCGCGCACCTGTCGGTGCTGCTGGGCGTCTTCGTGCTGCTGAAGGCGGTCGCCTACTGGGTCGACCGGTACGGGCTGGTCTTCTCCGACCGGGGCTTCCGGCACGGCGCGTCGTACACCGACGTGAACGCGGTCCTGCCCGCCAAGACCATCCTCGCGATCATCGCCCTGATCTGCGCCGTGCTGTTCTTCGCCGGCGTCGTGCGGCCCGGCGGCATGCTGCCCGGGGTCGGATTCGGCCTGCTGGTGCTCTCGGCCGTCCTGATCGGCGGGGTCTACCCGGCCCTGGTCGAGCAGTTCCAGGTCAAGCCGAACCAGCAGGGCAAGGAGCAGGAGTTCATCAAGCGCAACATCGACGCGACACGAAAAGCCTACGGCGTCGACGGCGCCGAGGTGATCGACTACACGGCTCAGGGCGACCCGACCAAGGTCAACGTCACCGCGGACAGCTCCATCTCCGGCGTGCGCCTGCTCGACCCCAGCCTGGTGGCCAAGACCTACCAGCAGAAGCAGCGGATCCGTGGTTACTACGACTTCCACGAGCCGCTCGACGTCGACCGCTACCCGGACGCGGACGGAACCCTGCGCGACACCGTCGTGGCCGTGCGAGAGCTCACCGGCCCGCCGGCCGAGCAGAACAACTGGATCAACCGGCACCTGGTCTACACCCACGGCAACGGCTTCGTGGCCGCGCCCGGCAACGAGGTGGACTCCGAGGGCCTGCCCAACTTCGACGCCAAGGACATGCCGGTGACCGGCTCCCTGGTGGAGCGGACGAAGCTCACCGAGTCGCGGATCTACTTCGGCGAGGCGCCCGGCTCGGCCGAGTACGTCATCGTCGGCGGCACCGGCCAGAAGAAGCAGGAACTGGACTACCCCGAGAGCGGGGGCACCGGCCAGAAGAACACCACCTACGACGGCAAGGGCGGCGTCCCGGTCGGCTCGTTCATCAACCGGATGCTCTACGCGGCCAAGTACAACGAGATCAACCTGCTGCTCTCGGGCGACGTCAACACGAACTCCAAGATCCTTTACGAGCGCAACCCGCAGAGGCGGATCGCCAAGGTGGCGCCGTTCCTGAGCATGGACGACAACCCCTACCCGGCCATCGTCGGCGGCAGGGTCGTCTGGATCGCCGACGCGTACACCACGTCCAACGCCTACCCGTACTCCCAGAGCAAGAGCCTGGAGGCGATGACGAGGGACACCATCACCGACCCGCGCCTGGTGGTCCCGCAGCCGCGCGACCAGATCAACTACATGCGCAACTCGGTGAAGGCCATGGTCGACGCCTACGACGGCACCGTCAGCCTGTACGCCTGGGACGAGAAGGACCCCATCCTGCAGACCTGGCGCAAGGCCTTCCCCGGCGTCATCAAGCCGCAGACGGAGATGTCGCCCGAGCTCAAGCAGCACCTGCGCTACCCGGAGGCGCTGTTCAAGGTCCAGCGTGACGTGCTCTCCCAGTACCACATCGCCGACCCGAACGCCTTCTACAGCGGTCAGGACTTCTGGAACGTCCCGAACGACCCGTCCTCGGGCGAGCAGAACGTCAAGCAGCCGCCGTACTACCTGTCGGTCAAGATGCCGAACACCTCGGCACCGTCGTTCTCCCTGACGACCACGTTCGTGCCGCGCCAGGGCCCCAACCTGGCGGCGTTCATGGCCGTGGACGCCACTCCCGGAACCGGTTACGGAAAACTGCGCATCCTGCGCATGCCCTCCAACACCACGATCCCGGGTCCCGGTCAGGTGCAGAACAACTTCCAGAACAAGTTCTCCGGTGAGCTCAACCTGCTCGGTCTCGGCCAGGCGAAGGTCCGTTACGGCAACCTGCTGACCCTGCCGTTCGCGGACGGCCTGGTCTACGTCGAACCGGTATACGTGGAGATCGCGGCCGCCTCCGGCCAGGAGCCGTACCCGATCCTCCGCCGCGTCCTGGTGGCCTACGGCAGCAAGGTCGGCTCCGCCGACACGCTCAAGGGCGCGCTGGAAGGAGTCTTCGGGGGTGGCGCGCCGGCCACACCGCAGGAGAACGCTCCCCAGGAGAACGCCCCGGCGGAGACCAAGCCCACGGGCGAGCTGGCCGTGGCCATCGACGCCGCGCAGAAGGCCTACGACAAGGCGGAGAACGCCCTCCGGCAGGACCCGCCGAACTGGGTCGAGTACGGCGACGCCCAGAAGGAGCTCCAGGCGGCCCTGGAGAAGCTCAAGGGCACCACCGCGACGAACGGGGCCACCCCCACCCCGTCACCGACGTCCGCGACACCGGCGCCTTCGGCGTCCCCGTCGGCGTCACCGCCCGCGACCCCCGCCCCCTCGGCGACGCCGTCACCGAGTTAGCGGAGGTCGACGGGCCGGGCGTCATCTGATTCGCGTCCATCCCCAAAGCCGGGTAAGCTTCAGGCATACACCGACGCGGGGTGGAGCAGTTCGGTAGCTCGCTGGGCTCATAACCCAGAGGTCGCAGGTTCAAATCCTGTCCCCGCTACCAAGGAGAGGCCCTGATCTCACAGAGATCAGGGCCTCTCTTCTTTTCAGGACCGTGTGGTTGCGCGGGGCCGGCATCCCCGTCCCGCGCTTTTCCCCTCCCTCCTGTTTCCGGCGAATCGCGAAAGTGTCGTTTCTGAGCGCCGGCGCCTCCGGCTGCCCCGCACGTGAGCGCCGGACGCCTCCGCGAGCCGCCCCGCCCGTGCGCGCCGGGCCTCACGCTTCTCACGGTCCGGGCCGCCTCGATGTCCCGGAGGCGCGCCGGTCCCGGAACCGATTTGCCGTCCCCGCCGAATTCCGGATAGTCTTCAGACACACACCGACGCGGGGTGGAGCAGTTCGGTAGCTCGCTGGGCTCATAACCCAGAGGTCGCAGGTTCAAATCCTGTCCCCGCTACCAAGGAGAGGCCCTGATCTCACAGAGATCAGGGCCTCTCGCTTTTCCTCTCCGAAGTTCCTCGTTCCACGCGGTGCCGTGGACGCCGCGCGCCTCCGGGGCCCACCCGCGCGTACCGCCGCGTACCTCACCGGCACGCGACACCGGGCACCTGCCTTGCGGCGCCTCGCCCCCGCCGGACACACGGAAGCATCAGCCGGTCCGGGACGGCGTGCGGCGGACCAGCCGGGAGGTAGCGTGCCGCTGTGAGTGAAGAAACGTCCGGACGGATCCTGCGCTGGCGCGTGCGTCGCGATCTCCTCGTCATGAAGGCCGTCGCCGCGCTCGCCCTCGCGGTGCTCGCGACGGTGGCGCTGCTGAGCCTCGACGACCTCCGCGGCACGCTCCTGGCGGGCGCCGCGTCAGTGGTCCTGGCCGTGCTGGCGGCACGCGACGTCCTGGCTCCGGTGCGGCTGATCGCGGACGGGGAGGGTCTCATCGTGGTGAAGGGGTTCGCCAGGTCCGAACGGGTGCCGTGGAGAGCCGTCGAGCGCATCCGCGTGGACAGCAGAGCCCGCTTCACCTCGCGTACGGAACTCCTGGAGATCGACACAGGGGATGACATCCACCTGCTCAGCCGGTTCGACCTGGGCGTGCCCTGCCAGGAGGTGGCCGAGGAGCTCCGCTCGTTCCGGACGGGGACGTAGGTTCCCGCCCTGTACGGCCTCTCCTCGGTGCTCTCCTGTGCTCCCGCGTACGCGACACGTCCCCGCCGCAGTGCCTCACGCCGCAGTGCCTCGCGTGGGCGGGCGTCGCGTCGGCGGGCGTCGCCGCAGGAGCTTCGATTCGCGGGTCTCGTCAGGCTCGGGCTCGCACCCGGCGGTGCCTGGGCACGAAAGCGGGCTTGGGGCGGCGGACCAGCGTGCTCACCTTGTAGCTCCCCCAGCAGATGAGGAAGAGCCCGAAGGAGAGCTGCCCGATCCACGCCCAGGTCGCGGTCTCGACGGCCGCGAACATCACTACACCGGTCCAGACAAAGCCGAAGACGCCCACGAGGGTCGCCGCAGCCCAATTCAGCCCTCGCTGCAACATGCCCGAAGTCTTACAGATCTTGGTTCAAGCCCAGGTCAATGACGCGGAACGCCTCATCGCGGAAGGCCGCGACTTGCGCCCGCACACCTCCGGGCGCGGGCTCCGCCGTTGTTCATGGGAGTCACGTCGAGAGGGGTCTCCTCAAGGGCGGCCAGAAGCGTGGCGGCGGTGTGGGCGTCGGCGAGGATCCGGTTCACCTCGTCCTCGGACCGGGGGAGCTGGCCGCGCTTGGTGAGCTCGTCGGTGAGGAAGGTCAGCGGCTCCGGGTAGCCGGCCTCCTGCGCGGCGACGGTCGCCCGAGCCGCGGTGAGGAGACGCAGATAGTAGGCACGGAGGGTGGCCTCCCGCATGCGTGCGTCTTCGAGATCGTTCAGCAGAGACCTGGCGACCCTGAGAAGGTCGCCCGGGTGATCGGCCTCCGCGTCGATGTGCGCGCGGATGTCGTCGAACTCCGAGCGGGTCATGGTGCTCACCTCCACGGCGGAGTCAGGATCCTGACCCTCGTACGTACTTCGTATCCAGAGTCGATTGCGAATGGCTTGACGTCTGGTTGCGCGCCTCGACTTCCTCGTTCTCTCTGAGACGCGCGACGTTCAGGGAAGGTTGGCAAGTTGTCTCTGTGACATGAGAGTCCTGATAGTGTTCTTCACGCAGGACGACGAGCCCCCAGGTCTTCAGACTCCGGGTGTGTGGACTGTCCGGCGAACCCCTCTCTTGATCCGATGACTCGGTCGTGTCCGTTCAGTTGGACATCGACGGGATGTTGGAGTAAGTTAGAGGGGTTGCCCTGGAAGCAGGGCAGACAACATG
>NZ_JBFABE010000099.1:0-17150 GCF_040640155.1 Streptosporangium sp. NPDC023615 | reverse complement strand
GGACTCCATCGTCCGCATCACCCAGCTCGCCCGCGCCGCCGGCATCCACCTGGTCGTCGCCACCCAGCGGCCCAGCGTGGACGTGGTCACCGGCCTGATCAAGGCCAACGTGCCCTCCCGCCTCGCCTTCGCCACCTCCTCGCTGACCGATTCGCGCGTCATCCTCGACGCCCCCGGCGCCGAGAAGCTCATCGGCCAGGGCGACGCCCTGTTCGCCCCGATGGGCTCCAGCAGCCCGGCCCGGCTGCAGGCCGCGTTCGTCTCCGAGAAGGAAATCGCCGCGATCGTGTCGCACTGCCGCAAGCACGCCGTGACCGCCGACCAGATCGCCGACCTCACCACCCCGGCGCCGACCGCGGGCGGCGACGACATCGGCGACGACATCGGCGAGGACCTGGAGCTGCTGATCCAGGCGGCCGAGCTGGTCGTGGCCACGAAGTTCGGCTCCACCTCGATGCTGCAGCGCAAGCTGCGAGTCGGCTTCGCCAAGGCCGGCCAGCTGATGGACCTGCTGCAGGCCCGCGGCGTGGTCGGCCCGGCCGACGGCAGCAAGGCCCGCGAGGTGCACATCACCCCCGCCGAGCTGGACGAGCTGCTGGACGAGCTGCGCGCGTCCGCCGCCTGACCTCCCCGCCCTCGGATCCGAAGGAGCACCGCCGCCATGACCGCCACCCACCCCGTCGCCTCTGCCGCCAGCGAGGAGCTCTCCACGCCCGCCCCGGAAACGCCGACCCCCACCGACGCCCTGACCCTGACCATGCAGGTCACCTACCACGACGGCCACTGGATCGCCCTGCCCGGTGGCGCCGCCGATGGCGTTCCCCTGGCCGGTGGCCTGTCCGGGCTCACCTTGACCGAGCTGCAGCGCCAGGTCGAGGCCGCCAAGCGCGTCCTGTGCGGCGTCGGCCCCGACGTCGCGGTGGCGGTGCGCTACACCTACGCGCCGGGCCTGCCCCTTCCCGAGGTGATCGACTCGGCCTCTGTCGCCCCGTGCGCCAGCCGCACCTGCTTCTGGTACGACCGGCTGAACGGCATCTACTCCGAGCTGAGCAAGCTGCGCACCCTGCACGGCCGCGACGACCGGTTCCGCGACGACCGGTTCCGCGACGACCGGTTCCGCGACGACCGGTTCCGCGACGAGCTCGCCGAGCTCGCCGTGACGCTGTCGGAGCTGTACGCGCAGATCGAGACGGGCACCCTCCAGGAGGCGGAAGCGCAGGCGCAGACCGCCGAGCTCGCCGGACGCCTGTCGGCTCTCACCACGTGGATCTACACCGACGGCCGCACATGGACCGACGAGGAGACGCTGCACCTGGCGCTGGTGCTGTGGGCCGACGGCTCTCCCTTCTGCGCCGCGGACCTGGACGGGGTGCTGGCGGCCACCGGCCAGTCGTGGACCTGGCTGCTGGCCCGCCTGGGCGAGCGCGTGGTGACCGGCCTGCTGGCCTACGACACCGCCACCGGCTACCGGGTCGCCGACCCCGCCGCGCTCAAGGCCCTCCTCATCCCGAACGTCTCCGCGACCGCGCCACTGGCCCTGTGGTCGGCTCTGCAGGCCGAGCGCGCCCGAGACGCCCGACGCGACGCCGTCACGCGCCAGGACGAGCTCCCCGCCCGGCCCGCCACCGCGCCGGACCCGATCCACCCGACGATGGCCGCGCTCACCGGCTCCTGCCTGGTCTGCGGCTACCCCGTCTGGCCCCGCACGGCCGTGCGCGCCCGGACCGCCTTCGGGATGGCCATGGTCGCGCTGTTCGCCGCCGCCCTCACCGGCGCCCCGGCCGCACTCACGATCGCCCTGCTCGCCGTGTTCGCCATCACCGGCTTGTGCTACCTGCGCCTGGCCCCGGCACCGTGCCGGCACCGGCGCTGACCTACCCCCCGACCCCTGATTCACCACCACTCGAAAGGGCCCACCCATGAAGAACAACCCCGCCACCGCCCGGATCCAGCTCTTCCCGGTCACCGGGGACGCCCACCTGCGCAGCGGCGACCAGGTCGGCAAGGGCAAGACGTCCGCCGCCGCCCTCATCCAGGCCGCCCTCACCTGCACCGGGGCCACCCCCCAGCAGACCCCCAAGCCCTGACCACTCCCGCTCCACCCACCGAAAAGGACACACCCGCCATGAAATCCCTGAAGAAGTTCTCCCTGCGCCCCATCGTCATCGTGCTGACCCTGGCGACCGCGCTCAGCGTGGCCGCCACGTGCGACGAGGGCGCGACGGCCTGCGCCGCCACCACGGCCGTCTCGGCGATCTCCCCGCCCGAGCCGATCACCGACGGTTCCTACCGCGACGGCTCCGAAGACGACGGCCAGGCGCCGCCGGAGCCGGTCGAGAACAACTCCGACGACTCCGACGCCTCCGACGCCCAGGACGACGACGCCTCGGGCTGCTGATAGCGGGACGGGCGCGCACCACCGTGGCCAATCCGCCAAGACAGGACCACGCCGGGCGCGCCCGCTCACCCATCTCCCCGTGCAGAGCAGAAAGGCACCACCATCATGACGCACACCACCCCGTCCACCCAGCCCTCACCGGGCTCTCGGCCCCGCGCGTTCGCCCCGTTCGACCCCGCTTCGGTACGCACCACCTACACCCCTGCCGGGACCCTCACGGCCACCGCGGGCCCCGCGGCCGCGCCGTCGACCACGTCCCCGCCCGCTGCCGGCACCACCCCGGCCACCCCGGTTCCCCCGGCCGTCTCGGCCGAGACGGTGGAGCTGGTGGCCGCGCTGCGCGCCGCCGCCGGCCTTCCGGGCGCGCTCGTCATCGTCGTCGACGACGCGGTCGGCACCGGCGCCGAGGCCGTGACGATGGCCTGCCTGCCCACCCCCCAGATCCGCCTGGGCGCCGACCTGCTCACCCCCCAGCACCGCACCCGGTTGCAGGGCGCCCTGGCCCACGAGATCGCCCATCAGGCCCTGGGCCACCTGAACGGGTCGCCCCCCTGGCGGCGCCTTGCGACCGGGTGCGGGATCGGGGCGCTGCTCGCCCTGGCCGCGCACCTGCCCGCCTGGCTCGTCATCGCCCTGGCCGCCGTGGCCGCCCTTAACCACCTGCTGGCCACCCAGGTCATCCGGCTGCAGGAGTGCGACGCCGACCTGTATGCCGCGCGCCTGCTGGATCAGGCCGGCCGTGACGGGACAGCGATCGTGGCCGCCACGCTGGCCACCCTGGCCGCCCCGAGCCTGTGGCAGCGCACCGTCGGCCGGCTCACCTCCAGCCACCCCACCCCGGCCGTCCGGCTGCGCGTCCTGGCCGGCGGCCGGGCCCCTGCCTGGTTCGGGGGCGTGCGATGAGCGGCGACCTGCTGACCGAGACGATCTCCTGCGACTGCTGCGGGCGCATCACCACCGTCGATGCCCGATCGGCGGCCGCGCAGTACGCCTACGGCAACGACCCGGCCGCCCGCGCGATGCGCCACCAGCTCGTCACCACCGCCGCCAACAGTGCCGCCAACGGCGCCGGTGGCCGGTCGGCAAGGGGGGCCCGGTGATTCGCGACTACACCCACCCCGACGTCCTGGGCAAAGGAGTCCAGGAAGGCTGGGCCGACCCGTGCACGGATCCGGCTCAGATCGACTGGGCCGCCCGCCAGAGCGTCGCCGCGATTGCCTTCGCCGTCGTCGGCGGCCGCCCGGTCAACCCGTTCGCCCCCACCGGTATCCAGCGCGGCCGCGGCGAGCTGGGCCACTGGGGCGAGGGCCAGGCCGCCGACGCCGTCGTCACCCTCTCCTTCGCCGGTAGTCGGCGGGTGCTGCTGATCGAGCGGGACGACGATCACGGCTGGGTGCTCCCGGGCGGGTTCCTGGAGGCCGGCGAGGAGCCGCTGAGCGCGGCGATCCGCGAGCTGGCCGAAGAGAGCGGCCTGATCCTGCCGGGCGCCCGCTGGCGGGTGTTGCCCGCCCGGTATGTGCCCGGCCCCCGGGCGACGGACGAGGCGTGGATGGTGACCACCCCGGCCACCGTCGACCTGGGCCAGGTGGCCCAGCTTCCCCGCGTGCGAGGAGCCGACGACGCCAAGACGGCCGCGTGGGTGCGCGCGGACACCTACGCGTCCCTGGTCGTTGACCTGGGCCGCCGCCAGGGACAGGTGTTTCGCGCGCACCGGACCCTGCTCGCCGAGCTGCTCGGCAGATCGCGGTGAACCGGTGGCGCCGTCCCTGGCCGAACTCGCCGCGCCCTGCCAGCGGTGCGGGCACCAAAACGCCGCGCACACCGGCGGCGCCAAACCCGGCGGCTGGGCCATCTACGACCGCATCTGGGCCAACGCCAGCGGCTGGTGTGGCCACCCCGGCTGCGACTGCCCAGCCCGCACGTAGAAGACCCGCCCCGCCGCCCGTCCAGAGCCCGCACCGTGACCCGCACCGTGAGAGGAACGCCATGACCGCCTCGCTCGCCCAGGTGGCCGACGACATCGCCGCCGCCCTCCACGACCGAGACCTGCACAGGGCCCGCGCCGCCTTCGACCGCGCCGTGCACGACAACCAGGCGGCGCTGCAGCCGCTGCTGAAAGAGCTCGCCGCGACCGTCGAGATCCCCACCGGGACGGTCGTGGTCGGCTTCGGCATCGACGTGTGGGCCAACCCCTACCGCGACGGCTACGCCTGGCGGTGCGGTTGCTGCCGATGGACCGGCAGCAACTACCTCACCGCCCGCGCCGCCCGGAGAGCCACGAACAAGCACGCCGACGAGCACAAGCAGTCCAGGCCGACGGTCTGCGACTACACCGAGACGCTCAACGCCACCCCGACCGCTCGGGGCGACACACCGGACAACCGGGTCGCCTGACGGTGGCTGCGGATCCTCACCCGGCCGGGCGCCGGGTGAAGGTCCGGGGCTCCCCGTCCGGGACCACCCCGCTCAACGGGCACGCGCCGGCATGGCAATCCGACCAAGACCTTCCACGCCGGGCGTGCCCGCCATCCCATCCCATCCAGAACAGGAACCACCATCATGCACCTGTACACCTCTCCGCTCAGCGCCGCCTCGGCGGAGGTCTCCCCCACCGCCGCCCGGTGTGACAACCGTCGCGTCGGCATCCTGCTCGATGCCGGGGCCGGCCGGTGGCTGATGCTGCCCTCGGCGACCGGCCTCACCGGCCTCACCGGGCACGTCGACTCCTACCGCAGCCCCGAGGAGGCCGCCCGCGCCCTGGTGGCCGAGGCCCTGGGCCTGACGCTCACCGGCCTGGAGCTGGTGACTTCGACCTGGCGCGGCGACCACTGCGAGCGCCTGGCCGGAAGCGACAGACCCGACGGGCACAACTGGCACCTGTTCCGCGCCCGGGTCGACCTCGAGGCTCTCGGTATCCAGCAGCTGCAGACCTTGCGCTGCTACACCGCCGAGCAGCTGACGGAGCGTGCCTCACGCACCGCGCTGTACGCCTCGCTGCAGCTCAGTGACGCTGAGTTCGCCGCCGACCCCGGGATCGCGCCGGTGTGGGTCGAGTGGCTGATCACGGCCGACGTCATCACGATGGCCGAAGGCGAGAAGGCGTCGATCGACTGGGCCACCTACCTGACCGCGCCGGCGGTGGCGCTGTCGTGGCAGCAGGCCCACCCCCAGCAGCCCTGGCACCGTGCTCCGGCCTCCGTCTCGGCCACCCGGCGACCGGTTCCGGCCCGTCTGGAGCGCGTCGACGCCGAGGGCGCAGCCGACCTGGTCGCCGAGGCGGCCGCCGCGCGCTCCGAGCTGGCGCGCACCGACACCAAGGCCGGCCTGCTGCTGAGCGTGGCCGGCACCGCGGCCAGCGTGCTGCTCGGCCTCGGCGTGCTGGCCTCGGGCATGCTGCCGGCGGGCCGGGTCGGGCTGGGGGCTGCGGTGGCGCTGCTGGCGGCCGCGGCCGCGACCGTGCTCACCGTCATCCGCCCCTCCCTGCCCCGCACCGGCAGCGGGGGCACCGGCGGCACCGGGTTCGTCGCCCACGCCGAGGCCGACGACGCCGAGGAGCTGCTGGCCGTCCTGGCCCAGGACCCCGAGACCCGCCGAGCGAAGGACGTCATCCGGCTCTCGCAGATCGTCCGCGCCAAGTACCGGCGCCTGCGCGTGGCCACCGACCTGATGCTGCTCGCCTTGGCCGTCGTCGTGGTCAGCCTGCCCAGCCTGCTGTAGGCCGCACCGCCCGGTCCCGGCCGCCCCGCGCGGGGCGGCCGGGACCGGGCCCGAGACGAGAGATGAGGACCTTCCATGACGACCACCCCTTCTGCGTCCGTGCAGGTGTCGCCCGCGATCCTGCCGGCCACCGACGGCGAGACCCACGTGCTCGCCCTGCTGCGCCGAGGCACCCCGGTGCCCGCCGTCAGCGACGCGACCACCTGGCCCGCGGCCGCGATCCGCAAGCTCGCCGCCCGCCACCGGATGCTGATCAACACCGACGGCATCGCCTACAGCCCTGATGCCACCTACTACGCCCGCCAGGTGCAGGCCATCGGCCGGGCCGATCTGGCCGAGCTGCTGGCCCTGGCCGAGGCCTGCGCCGCGCCCAAGGTCCGCCGGGCGCTGGCGCGGCTGCGCCACGACGCCGCTCTGCTGCGCGAGCACCTGATCGCCCATGAGCGCGCCAAGGCCGACCTGGTGGGCGCCCAGCAGGTCGCCGCCGAGGCGAGCGAGGAGATCGAACGGCTGGCCGCCCGGCTGGAGCTGGCCAAGGAGCAACTACGCCAGGCCCGCCAGACGATCGACCGCCACGACCGCCACGCCGGCCGCCGCCGCGCCCGGTCCGGCGCGAGCACCACGGCGGGCACGGCCAAGGGATCGGCCGAGGGGCCGGCTGGATCGGGGCGCCGCTACCAGCCGGGCGTCGACTACTCCACCTCCGAGGCCCGCGCCTGGGCCAAGGCCAACGGCCACAGCAAGGCCCTGCCGGTGTCGGGCCGCTACGTCCCCGACCACGTCATCGACGCCATGCGCGCCGCCCAGCCCGCCCAGTCCGCCCGGCCCGCGCGGGCCGGGCGCCCGGCGCCCGGTCAGAGGCAGCCGTCGACCACCCAGGAGGTAGCCGCCTGATGAACGAGATCACCACGACCGCCACCACGCCGTCCACGCTGATCGATCTGCTCGCGGCGCCGTTCATCGCCGGCGTGGCGCGCACCGGCATGCACGCCACCCCCCGCGACTCCGCGGCACGCGCTCACGCTCAGGGCGTGGAGGTGAGCATGGCGCTCTGCGGGATCCGCGTCACCATCCCCACCGTCGTCTTCGACGCCTACGACCGGAACACCCCGCCGCGCGCCTGGAACGGCCCTATGCGGGTGTGCCCGTATTGCGCCTGGTACGTGGCCACCGACACCGGGCCCGACGCGATCGCGCGCGAGCTGGACGCGCTGACCCCGACCGGCACGCTGGCGCGGCTGCTGCCCGACCCGCTGATCGCGCGCCGGACGTGCGAGACGATCATCACCGCCGCCCAGCAGCCGGGCGCCGGCGGCCTGGACGACGGCGTCGTCGAACTGCTGGCCCACCTCAGCGCGCACGCACCAGTACTGGCGCGCCCCTGGGAGTGTGACGACGTCCAGTGTGACGACTCATGTGAATGCCTGCATATGGCCGTGTGCCCGGCGTGCAGCCTGCAGTACGAATCCGGCGAGCAGGCGGGCTACTACCGGCCCGAATGCACGATCACCGCACCGTGCCAGGTCCTGGCCGCCCTGGCCGCGCACCTGAGCCCGCCCGCGTCCAACCCCCCGGTCGACCAGATCCACGACGAGAGCCAGGCCGAGCGCGCCGCGACGTCGGGGCAGGTTCGATGAGCCGCCGCCAGCGCAAGGTCTTCTACGACCCCACCGGGCGCAAGTTCGGCGGCCTGCCCACCTACCCCTGGCGGTTTGCCCCGGACGGGCTGGCCACCCGCCGCCAGCTACGCGCCGCCGGGCTTCGGCCCGGTGGTCAGGCGCCGTGCGCGCAGGTGATGTGGCGCTCGCGCCGCGCGGCCGGCGGCGTCGCGGTCGCCTACCTGTACGACGTCGCGGCCGCCAAGCCGCGTCGCACGCCGTCGACGGCGCAGCTGCAGGCGCTGGGCAAGGCGATGCGGGCCCGGCGTACCTGTCCTGATTGCGGCACCGAGCAGTCCTACTGCATCCCCACCCGCTACGGCGCCTGCCTGCCCTGTCACGGCTGGGGCCTGACCGCATGACCATCCGCACCCTGACGCTGTCCTCGCCCCGCGCGGGCGGGGACAGCGCCGCGCGCCACCTGGCGCCGGTCGACGAGGCCGCACAGTTCCCCCGGTCGTGTGCCGCCTCGCCCGCCGACGCCTCAGCGTTCTTCCAAGCGGGCCAAAACCGACACTGTTTCCGCTCTACCAGCGAAAACGCGCCCATCGCCGCTCAGGTGAGGCCTAGTTCGGGGTTCGGTGAAGGCGCGCGGCTCGACATATCTGGTGTCGCATTGCGCGCATGTGCCCCGAATCTGCCATCCTGTACCCCAGAACGTTCTGACAAAGATCAACTGACAGAGTCAAGAAGGAGGTTCGGCCCAGAAGTCAGGCCGGTAGGGGCCTTCTGGTGGGTGGGTGTCCGCTTGTGGACGTCGATGGGTCGTCTGCTCACTCTCGTGCGCGAATGCGACCACGGAACGCGACACGCCGCAGGAACCACGGGCGCGTCAGCCCCCACGCACTCAGAGATCGTGGAAGGATGCGGGTCTGAATACCCCGCTTTAAACCTCAGGAGCCACTCAGGCAAAAAGAAAACGCCCCCAGCGGGGGCGCTTCCCAGGAGACAACTTCACACGACACACCTTGAACGTTCAGCTCCGTGGTTTGGCGGCCCGAATGAGCTGAGCGGGTTAGGCGTGTCTATTCACGTCTGGGGACGACCATAGCAGGCCAGGCGTTGAGCTCACTACGCTCTGGCGACGACACGCCGGGCCGTGAGGCCAACTATCTTCATGGCTGCCCTGTTCACGGGGCAGGACGCGGCAGCGAATGCGCTGCCTGCGAGGCGCTGACGCGCGAGGCGATCGCGGCCGCTCTTTCGGCCACGTCCAGCCTGGTCGGCGGCGCGGTCGCGGCCGGCGACCAGCGCGTGTGGTTGCGCGCGGTGCAGGCCCACCCCGACCTGGGCGCGTTGCGCGCCGATGGCTGGCGCAACGTGTGCGCGGTGGCACGGGTGCTGATGTGGCGCGCCCGGCGCAGCGAGATGGCCGGGCGGGTGTGGACCTCGATCCCGACCCGGGCGCTGATCATGCGCCGGACCGGGCTGAAGGAGAGCGCGGTCAAAAAATGGCTGCGCTGGCTGCGCGAGTCCGGCTTCCTGGGCACCGTCACGGCCGGCTCCACCCCGCGCTTTCGCCCCGGCACCCGAGGCGGTCTCGATGACGACGGCGCGGCCAACCTCGGCGCCGAGTACGTGCTGATGATCCCCGCCTCCCTGCAGCCCTCACCGCGACCCAGCCCCCCGCCGCCTGCCGCCGGGGCCCTTGAGGTCGCACCCGCCGCGGGCGACGTCCCAGAAGCAGCACAGCCCCCCTCGCCTTCGCCAGCTCGGCCGACCGGCACAACGCTCCGCCCTTCCAGGAACCAGGTGGTGCCCGCTGCGGGTGCGAGTGATTCTGGGGACGGAAAACGACCCCCCTCGTTGGTTCTCTTAGAGAGAACCAACGAAGATCCACATCCCCGTAACGCGGGCGCGCGTCGTGCGCGCGCGAGGCATGATCATCTCGCCGTGGGCAAAGATCGCGCCGTCGCTGGGGGCGCCGAGGGGCGGCCGGGTGCGGGCGGCACGGCGTGGACGTGGTCGCTGGCCGCAACGCCGGGAACGAAGATGGACATGCTGCGCGCGGCCCAGGCGTTGCGGTTCCACAGCGTGATCTTGCGGCGCCTGTCGGCACGGCACCTGCGCTCGATCCTGCGACCCTTCTTCGCCGCCGGCTGGACGGCCGACGATGTGCTGCACGGCCTGGACCACCGCCCTAATGGCAGTGCCTGGACGCTGACCAGCGACCCCTCATATGTGCCCGGGTGGATCCGCTACCGCCTGGCCCCCTGGACCAGCGCCGGCCTTCCGGCCCGCTCGCCCTCCCAGGCCCGCGCCGAGCGCCGGGCCGCCGCGACCGCGGCGGCGCTTGAGGCCCGTCAGCGGCGCGCGGCCGCCGTCGCCACCCGCGCCGCCGACCCGGCCGCCGCGGCGGCCGCGGCGCGCGCGCACCTGGCCGCCAGCAGCCCCAGCGCCCTGGCCGCGATGCAACGCCGACAAGCCCGCAAGGCCCGCCAGGTGCGCCGTACCGCGGCCGCAGCCGCGATCGCGCAGCAGGGGGATCACGGCCTACTGCCGAGCGCTACCGAGCCGGAGGAGGTCTTTCAGCGCGAGGTCCTCGATCGCCACGCCCTGCCGCACATCTTCAGGACAAGCCCCCGCGAGTCCCGCCTCCCTCTCGATGCCCCGGTCGCCGTCGCCGTTCAGCGCGCTTGGCTGGTTCAGATGACGGCCGGCCGCCGCCAGGACGGCAGCAGAACCCGATGACGCCGACCATCAGGGCCCACCGGCGCCGGGGAATCTACTTTGTAAAGGCAAGCGCGTCGCACACCCATCACCCCACGCCCTCCCCACAGCGCCGCACACGGCCGGGCTTTTCAGCACCGATGAGGAGATCTGTGTTTGTGTGTCGGATATGGAGGAGCGGGACAGCATCGCGACGGTGCTGTC
Source organism: Streptosporangium sp. NPDC023615 (assembly GCF_040640155.1). Lineage (NCBI taxonomy): Bacteria > Bacillati > Actinomycetota > Actinomycetes > Streptosporangiales > Streptosporangiaceae > Streptosporangium > Streptosporangium sp. NPDC023615. Next base: position 6,503 of record NZ_JBFABE010000099.1, on the reverse strand, counting down.
CAGCAGGCCAGTGCGATCCAGGTGCCTTTACTACGTAGATTTTCGTTTTGCGCGTCATCGCCACAGCTCCAGTGGCGCATCAGGTACAGGCCGCTCATCATCGAAAGCATGACCTCCGGTCGCCAATACGCTTACGTGATCCAGAGGCGCGAACCCGGCCGCTCTTCGTGGTTGTGGGTGAACTACGGCAACAAGGAACGGCAAACGGCCGGGCGCGGAGTCGTCGACGATGCCACAGGGAGCCCCCGCGTGTTCGGCCGCGCTACCTTCCGCACCTACCTTAACCACCTGGTCACGAAGGTCTTCGACGATAACGTTCACCGATTCGCCGGTCAGTGAGGGGCTGATGGCGCCGTGCCGGTCGACCCGCCGTAGCGACCCGCCCGCCCCCAGGGCCGGAGTCGCAGTGGCGGGGTGTCAGTTGGTGGGGCAGGCCATTTTCCAGAAGGCGGGGTCGGGGCGAACCCAGCCGGACCGGACCTCTCGTGTGGGAGAGGGGTCGGTGGTGACCCACCACATGGGCTTCACTCCGTCTGGAGTGTTCCGGTTCTCCACGGTGACCTTCTCGGTCCTGTAGATGAACACGCCGGTGAACTCGTTGTGGAGATCGCGCAAGCCGAGCGTTTTGGCCGTGATCTCGTAGCGGCTGCACCGTTGGGGCGTAGGGGACGCAGCGTTAGTGGGTGAAAAGGCAGGGGGGCTCCCGACCTGAGGTGAGGAGGGGTCGCCGTTCCCGTTGAAAAACCAGCCGACCATCCCGCCCGCTGCGGCCGCGATTATCAGGGCTGCCACATAACCGGCCGCCCGGGCCGCCGAGGTTCTGGACCTGCCGGTTGCGGTCTTGGTGAAGGGCAGCACCGGCCGCGGCACGACAAGCACCAGTACCCCTGATCGAGGAAGTGGCACCAGCGCGCCACCCGCGTCCCTCTTGCCTGCGATGAAGGCTCTGGCGGCCGCGAAGGCGCGTCGTCTCTTCACCGGATGGTTGGCCTCTTTGGCCGCCTTGTAGAGTTCCTCCCAGTCATCACGGGTGTTGTGGAGTGAGAAGAACGTCACCACCGCCAGATAGTCGCTGAAGTGCTTGGGGACCGATCGGCCCTCCTTCCAGCCGTCGATCGCGCCACGTCCAGCGCGGATGGTGATGCCCCTGGCCTTGGCCTGGTTACGCAGGGAATGTCCGGCCAGTTTCGGCGGCCAATGGGGAAGAACGGGTGCCCATAAGGCGACGACCTCGGGTGCCACTCCAGCGCCAGGTCCGGCAGCCTCCTGTTGCGTGGTGTCGTCCTGTGCTGGAGAGGGTGTCCCGGTATCGGCGTGACTCGCGCTGGGTCCTGAAAGATCCATGTCATCCACGCAGGGATTACTACCGGCTTTCGCTCCGCGGCCGGAAGGATTCGCCGAATCCGAATGTCCGGAGTTTCTTATCTGGTGCCAGGAGATGGCTGCCACTGGCACTTGGCCGCCCTTGCCACCTGCAATCTTTTCGATCCCCTGTGCATCCGGCCCATCTCCTGACACTTCCGTGGTGGCAAATGTCTCAGCAAAGCTTCAGTCGCGAAGAGAACAGCCGGTTCTCCTCAACGCGCAAGGAGCACAACGAATGAAAATCACCAAGGGGATCCTGGCGGCCGCCGCCATGGCGGCCACGGTCATCGCGGGCAGCGGCACGGCGCAGGCCTCAAGCTGCACCGTCAACATCTACCGGGTCAACTCCACCCCCGCGGGCGTGTGGACCCTCGACGGCGTCTTCCTCAAGGACAAGGCGGCCGGCAACACCGTTACGGGCCCCAACAGCAACGTCATGAACATCAACACCAGCAACGGCTGGCGCAAGATCTACCTCGGCGGTGGCCAGCTGGCCATGATGTACCCCGGCTACCTCGACTACACCGGCTGCCAGTGAACCTCTACCAGCACGCCAAGCGGTAAGCGGTAAGCACCCATGAGGGCGAGCCCTGAACGAGTACTACACAGGGCTTGATCAGCACCTGAACGGCCAGTCACGATAAGAAGCCCGGCGGGCTCGTCTACCGTGACTGGCCGTTCCAATGCCGGGTAGTCGCCGGAAGCCGCTGTGGCGGCCGCCTGCCGTCACCCGTCGCAGAGGGGCCTGCACGACGAGCGGTCGCCCAGGCAAGCCGTCCGCGAGGTCCTGCCACTGACTAGCTAATGGTCAGGTTAAGTTCCGTCGGCCACGTCCAGCAGTTGTTATAGCCCCTCGGCGGCGTGCGCGGCCGCCAGCGGGATCGGCCCGGTGGAAGGGTCCTGGGCGACCAGGCGCAGCGGGATCGACACCCGCAACGCCTGCCAGCGCAGGAACCCCACCAGCTTCTCGGCGTCATCAGCCACGCCCGCGCTCGCCAGTTACTCATGATGCGCGGCCGCCAGGTGCCCGGCGGCGGCGCTCTTGGCGAGCATCGCCTCAACCTATTCGCGAAATGCTGTGTAACGATCAAACCGTTCTGCTGTATTACTACTACAGCAACGGCGTTGAACGGAGATACAGCGTGTCCCAGTTCACCTACCGCCCGGTCGCCAACGGCCTGCGGACCGACCACCCGATCCCCGACCTTCCCTTCGTCGACGACTCCTTGTTGTCGCTGGACGATCCCGCGGCCATCGAGGCGATCGGCCGCAGCAAGGGCAACAACATGTGGGGGCGCGAAGACGACTGCGATGAGGGCTGGTTCGCCTTCACCACCGACCCCGGTCGCACCGACCTGGCCTGGACGGTGCGCCACCACCCCGCCCACGGTCACTCCGTCGTGCTGTATCGCGACGATGACGCCGCATCGGTCCACCAGGTCCACCTGCACGACGCCCCTCGGGCCCTGCTGTTTCGGGCGGGCGGCTACTGGTGGGACGGCACCACCTGGTTTCGGCCCGGCCAGGTCTACGACTTCGCCGAGGAGAAGTACTACGAGCGGCCCGTCCCCGGCGCGGCGTCCGTCACCGCCGCCGACCTTCTGCGGCACGGCGGTGACGCCACCCGGGCAACGGTCCTGCAGATCGACGATCTGAGCATCGACCAGGGCGGTGATGCCCCGCCCGTCCGCGACTGGGTCGACCACCTCGCCCTGTGGGCTCAAGCCCGCGGCGGCCAAGGCCTCGACGAAGCGGTGGTGAGCGTGATGGCGCCGGAGTTGAGCGGCGACCAACTGCTCGCCCCCGTCCAGGTCGCCGAACTCGCCGGGATCGCCGCATCCACCTTGCGCTCCTACATCGCCCGCGGCGAAGGCGACCTGCCCCTGCCCCAGGTCAAGGTCGGCGGCCGCAACCTGTGGGCCCGCGTCGTCGCCCAGGAATGGGTGGAACAGCGCAACCGCTCCGACGACAGCGTGAAAGCGGCCGTGGCCGGCGACCACGACGGCCACACCCTGGCGCCCGGCGTCGCCGAGGTGTGGACCACTTTCAGCCGGAGCTTCTTCTCCCACCTGTGGGAGCGGCCGGGCTTCCGCAAGCGATGGAGCCTGCGCTGGCGCACCCAGGACTCCGTCCGCGAAGTCGCAGAAACCCTCAGCTGGGAGGTCGCGGCCAGCGTCCCCAAATTGGTCGGCATCCACGACCTCGCCGTCACCGTCCGCCAAGCCGTGCTGCACGAGTACGCCAGCGGCAGGGACAACCAGAACGCCATCGGAGCCGACCACGCCTTCTACGGCATCACCCGGCCCGTCGCCCGCACACTCGCCTGGCTGATCCGCCACGACCCGGCTCTCGCCGCCCGCACGATCGACCAGATCACCGGCGAGGCCCTGGAGATGAAGATCCCGCGACAGGTCAGCGAACGCTCGATCGCCACCGCCCTATCCCTCGACAGCTCCTTCGACGCCGCGACCCTCAACGATTTCCTCGCCCGCGTCTTCGCCCCCAACACCAGCGCATAAGGGAAGAGCACGTACCGGCTGTGCAGGGTCAGCGCCCAGACCCTGCACGACACCGGAGCACCGGCGCGCACGGTGGACGCCTTCATCGCCGGTCTCCGGATCACCAACAGCCGGCCGAAAATCATCCGCCGCCCGTCTCCGTCGAGGCACGTTCTCCTGGCGGAGGCGGACTGGCCGAGCGCTTCGTCTCGGCCAACGTCCACAACAGGCCGCTCACGATCGCGCCGGCCTCGGTCGCCTCGTACCAGGTGCTCATCGGCGGGCCCGCGAAGATGTGACGCACAACCAGGCCGTGGCCACTCAGATCGCTCAGCCGGTCGTTGAGGCTGGTCGCGCTGATCCCAGGGGTGGTCGGCAAAAGGATCTCGTGCGTTTCCAGGCGGAGCTTGGAGCCAAGCGGGCGTGGGTCCGCCGGGTGCCGTGCCCTCGATGTGGCGCCCCGGCCGGAGGTGTCTGCAAGCTCCCCTCGGGAATCCGGCTGAGCGACTCACACAAAGACCGCCACAACGCGGCAGGGCCGATGAACCACGACCGAGAGCCGCAGCGATCCCAGGGGTGAGGAACAAGGCGCCGAGCGGGCCGCCTCGCTCCCCGGTCGACAGCGTGGCCGACGCTTGCCGCCGGTCAAGTCCGCTCCCTCGCTGACGCTCGGTCGGCGGACTGGACAGTCGCCCGCGCGTCGGCCGGACAGGCCGCGGGGGACGAGCCGGGAAAGCGGCAAGGACCACACGGCCTGACAACCAAAGACGACAAGCGAAACAAGATCAGAAAATCACCAGAGGCATCAGAAACCAGCATCAATCAAGGCCAGAACCATAGACACCACAAGTTCCCATTTGTCAGACTCCTGACAGAGCAAAAGATCACAAAGAAGGATCTTGGACCAAGGTATCTGGCGATACGGACGGCCTTCGGCCGGACGGACCGGGGCTGAGCTGGGCTGATGGTGGGGGGTGGTCAGGGGTGGCGTGGGTGAGCACGCTGGGGCCGTCCATGGCGCAGGTCGACTACCGCCTGCACGAAGGCGCCGGGTGCCAGAGCCATCACCTCGTGCGCGGCCAGGACGACGGCCAAATCTCCTACCGGCTGGCCGGTGACCGCCCGTTGATGTGGATCGGGGACGGTCTGCGTGAGATCGGCATCACTCCGGGCAGCACGCTCACCGCTGACCAGCACGAGGCGGCCCGCAACATCATGGACGGCCGTCACCCGCACACCGGCCACGTGCTGATGAAGGCCAAGCAGGCCGTCGACCCGCGCGCGATGTTGCCCGGCGGCCCGCTGTTGCAGGAGCTGGAGAAGGCCGCGGCTGAGCGCGGCGACGCGGGCGTCGCCGAGTTGGTGGCCGGCAACACGGAGATGGCCAAGCGCGCGGGGCGCCTGGAGCGCGGCGTGCGGCGCCGGGGTGAGGCGTACGTGATCCCCTACGACGACGCGCGCCGCCTCGCCACGGCGGCCGGGATCGACCTGGCGGCTGTCTACGACGCCGAGCAGCTGGCGCTCGCGCGGCGCTGGCGCCAGGCGCGGGTGCGCGTCGGTAACCGCGGCTATGACCTCACAGTGGACGTTGCCAAGAGCGTCAGCGTGCTGCACGGCCTGGCCGACCCGGCCGTCTCGGCGGTGGTCGACGAGGTGTTCGCCGCGTCGGTCGTCGAGACCGTCGGCGCGGTGCAGGGGTGGGTCGCCTACGCCCAGCGTGGCCACCAGGGCGACGGCCGGCTCGCCGAGCGCGCGGCCACCGGCGGCCTGCTGGGGTGGGTGATGTGGCACCAGACCGCCCGGCCCGTCGACGGGCACATGCCCGATCCGCACCTGCACGCCCACATCCAGATCGCCAACATGGCGCGCGGGACCGACGGGAAGTGGTCGGCCGTGGCGGCCGGCGGCAAGGATCTGCACCGCCACGCCCACGCCGCTGACGCCTTCCTCAAGGCCCGCCTCCGGCGCCGGTTGACCCAAGAGATCGGGGTGCGCTGGGAGCGCGAGGCGCGCACCGGCGCGTGGGAGGTCGTCGGCGTCGACGAGGAGATGCGTGCCCGGTTCTCCAAGCGCGACGGCCAGATCAGGGAGCTGCTGGCCGCATGCGACATGGCCTACGACGAGGCCCATTCGCACGCGCGCAAGGTGGCCAGCGCCGCCAGCCGTCAGGCTAAGAACCCGTTGCTGGACGGGGACCGGCGCGGCGACTGGCACGCCCAATGCCAAGCTGACGGCGTCGACGCCGCCGACGTGCTGGCTCGGTGCGTTCGCCCCGGCGAAGGCCTCCCGCAGCGGCCCAGCGCGCGGGAGATCGCGGTGTGGATCTGGCGCCCTGAGGAGGGGCTGACCGCGCACAGCAAGACCGTCAGCCACGCCGACGTCCTGGCCGCCGTCGCCGATGCCTGCCCCGATGGCGTCGCCGAACTGACCGACCTGCACGCGCTGACCGAGGAGGTGCTGACCCACGGGCCCGCCGTGCGCCTGCCGGACGCGGGGATGAGGCACCTGGTCAACGCGACCCGCTACACCAGCATCGACATCCTCCAGGCCGAACAGCAGGTCCTGCACATCACCCGAAAGCGCTGCGGCCAAGGCGTCGCGGTCGTCGACGGCCCGGCGATCGCCCTGTCGCTGGAGACC
>NZ_JBFABE010000098.1:9869-18874 GCF_040640155.1 Streptosporangium sp. NPDC023615 | reverse complement strand
CGGCCGGGCCGGGGGTCGAGTCCAGGACGGCCCGCGCGTGGTCCACGTGCGAGGCGCAGACCCCACCCGTCACGGGTGGGGGCCGCGCCTCCTGGCGTGTGCGGGGTCCCCCGCCGCGCCGTCGCTCAGACGTGGATCACGTCGTGGGTCTCGGCGAAGTGGCAGGCGCTCGCGTGCGCGGTGCCGGGCCTGACCACCAGCGCCGGCTCCTCGACCGCGCAGATCTCCTCGGCCTTCCAGCACCGGGTACGGAAGCGGCAGCCCGACGGCGGATCGGCCGGGGAGGGCGGGTCCCCCTGAAGGATGATCCGCTCGCGCCGCTCGCGCCCCTCGGGGTCGGGCACCGGCACGGCCGAGAGCAGCGCCTGGGTGTAGGGGTGGGCCGGCCGGTCGTAGATCTCGACGTCCTTGCCCAGCTCGACCAGCTTGCCGAGGTACATCACCCCGACCCGGTCGGAGATGTGCCGCACCACCGACAGGTCGTGGGCGATGAAGACGTAGGCCAGGCCGAACTCGTCCTGCAGCCGCTCCAGCAGGTTGACGACCTGCGCCTGGATCGACACGTCCAGCGCGGAGACCGGCTCGTCACAGACGATGATCTCCGGCTGGAGCGCCAGCCCCCGGGCGATGCCGATGCGCTGGCGCTGGCCGCCGGAGAACTGGTGCGGGTAGCGGTGGATGTGCTGGGGGTCGAGGCCCACCACCTCCAGCAGCTCCTGCACCCTGCGGCGCCGGTCCCCCTTGGGTGCGACGTCGCCGTGGATCTCGAACGGCTCCCCGATGATGTCGCCCACGGTCATCCGCGGGTTCAGCGAGGTGTAGGGGTCCTGCATGACCATCTGGATGTTGCGGCGGACCCGCTTGAGGTTGGCGCCCTTGGCGCGGGCGATCTCCTGACCGTTGATCCGCACCGAGCCGGACGTCGGCCGCTCCAGGGCCATCAGCAGCTTGGCCAGGGTGGACTTACCGCAACCGGACTCCCCGACGATGCCCAGCGTCTCACCCCGGCGCAGGTCGAAGGAGACCCCGTCGACGGCCTTGATCGCGCCGATCTGCTTGCGCATGATCACGCCCTGGGTCAGCGGGAAGTGCTTGACCAGGTCGCGGACCTCGAGAATCGGCTCACCCGTGGCTGCCATCGAGGACCTCCCTCCAGTAGTGACACGCGCTGCTGCGCACCGGGTCGATCTGGTAAAGCGGGGGCGGGTCGGTGACGCAGTTGTCCTGACGGTACGGGCACCGGGGGTGGAAGGAACAGCCCGAGGGCATGTCGAGCAGGTTCGGCGGCATGCCCTTGATCGCGTAGAGTTCCTGCCCCTTCAGGTCGACCCGGGGGATCGAGTCGAGCAGCCCCTTGGCATAGGGGTGGGCGGGGGCCCGGTAGATGTCGTGCACCGGGGCGTGTTCCACGATCCGGCCGCCGTACATCACCGCGATCCTGTCGGCGACGTCGGCCACCACGCCGAGGTCGTGGGTGATCAGGATCAGGCCCATGTCGCTCTCCCGGCGCAGCTCGGCCAGGAGCTCCATGATCTGGGCCTGCACCGTCACGTCGAGCGCGGTGGTCGGCTCGTCGGCGATCAGCACCTCCGGGTCGAGCGCGATCGACATCGCGATCATGATGCGCTGGCGCATGCCGCCGGAGAACTGGTGCGGGTAGTCGTTCACCCGCTGCGCCGCCGCCGGGATGCGGACCCGGTCCATCAGCTCGATCGCCTTCTTCTGGGCGTCGCGCCGGGACATGCCCCGGTGCACCCGGAACATCTCCCCGATCTGGGCGCCGACGGTGAACACCGGGTTCAGCGCGGAGAGCGCGTCCTGGAAGATCATCGCGATCCTCCGGCCGCGGACCTGGGAGCGGGCGTCCTCGGACATGGCGAGCAGGTCGGTGCCCCGGAAGCGGATCTCGCCCCGGGGGATGCGGGCCGGCGGCATGTCGAGAAGGCCCATGATCGCCTGCGCGGTCACCGACTTGCCCGAACCGGACTCGCCGAGCACGGCGAGGGTCTCCCCGGGGCTCAGCGAGTAGCTGACCCCGTTGACCGCCTTGAGCACGCCCTGTCTGGTCGCGAACTCCACGTGCAGGTCGTCGACGACGAGCAGCGGCTCGCCGCCCGCGACGTCACCGGACGGCACCGTCGAGGTCCTCGGGGTCGTCGAGGCCGTCGAGGCGGCCGAGGTGGCAGTCTTCTTCACAGGTCCCCCCTACCGCAGCTTCGGGTCGAGGGCGTCGCGGACGGCGTCACCCAGCATGATGAAGGCCAGCACCGTCAGGCTCAGGAAGAGCGCCGGGAAGAGCAGCGCCCACGGGGCCTCCAGGAAGCGTTCCCTGGCATCGGCGATCATGAGCCCCCAGGAGATGTCCGGCGAGCGCAGGCCCACGCCCAGGAAGGAGAGCCCCGCCTCGGCGGCGATGAAGTACCCCAGGTTGATCGTGGCGACCACGATCACCGCGGCGACCGCGTTCGGCAGGATGTGGCGGAACATGATCCTCGGCGTCGAGGCGCCGAGCGCCCGCGCCGCGATCACGTAGTCCTGGCTCTTGGCGGTGATCACCGCGGCCCGCATGATCCGGTACGTCATCGGCCAGGTCAGCACGGCGAGGGCGATCATGACCGTCCACACGTTGCCGGTCCTGAACACCGCCAGGATCAGCAGGGCGCCGAGGATCGACGGGATCGCGAAGAAGATCTCCGCGAGCCGGGAGAACCCGGTGTCCAGCCAGCCTCCGGCGAACCCGCCGAACAGGCCGAGCATGCCGCCCACCAGCGCGGTGACGATCGTGGTGGTCAGGCCGACCACGATGGAGTTGCGGGCGCCGTAGACGGTGCGGGCGTAGACGTCGCAGCCCAGGTTGTCGGTGCCGAACCAGTGCAGCTCGCCCATGCTCTTGCGGGCGTCGGAGAGCTGGCAGCTCGCGGCGTCGAAGGGGTTCACCGAGGTGAAGAGGGAGGGGACGACCGCCATCGCGACCAGGACGCCGATCAGGAAGGACGCCCCGATGAAGAGCGGCCTGCGGCGCAGGTCGTACCAGGCGTCGTTCCACAGGCTGGCGGCCTTGGGCGCGGAGCCCTTCCTCCCCCGCCGGCCGGACTTCGGGTTCCCGGTCTGTCCACCGGCCGGGATGAGGGTGTCACTCATAGCGGATCCTCGGGTCGAGCACGGCGTACAGCAGGTCGACGACCAGGTTGGCCAGGATGTAGATCAGCACCAGCACGGTCACGATACCGACGACGACGGGTTGCTCCCGCAGGTAGACCGAGCTGAAGAGCTGCTGGCCGATCCCGGGCAGGTTGAAGATCGTCTCGGTGATCACCGCGCCGCCCATCAGCGCGCCGAGGTCGGCGCCCAGGTAGGTGACCAGCGGGATCAGCGCGTTGCGCAGCGCGTGCCGCCCGACGACCCTGCGGCGCGGCAGGCCCTTGGCCACCGCGGTGCGGATGTAGTCGGCGCGCAGGATCTCCACCAGGCTGCCCCGGGTGAGACGGGTGAGGTAGGCGATCGACGTCCCGGCGAGCACGAACCCGGGCAGCAGGTAGCTGCGCCAGCCCTCCGACACGCCCGCGACCGGGAAGAGGTCGAGCCCGGCCTGCTTGAGCTTCACGCCCAGCAGGAGCTGCAGCACGAACCCGGTGACCAGCGTGGGGATCGAGATGAGCACCAGGGTGGAGGCGAGGATCATCGAGTCCAGGGGGCGGCCGCGGCGCAGCGCCGCGTACGTGCCGAGACCGATGCCGATCACCGCCTCCAGCACCAGGGCGGTCATCGCCAGGTTGATGGTCACCTGGAACTTGCCCGCCATGATCTCGTTCACCGACACCCCGCTGAAGGTGCGGCCGAAGTCACCGCTGAACAGGCCGGTGATGTAGTACCAGTACTGCACCAGGAACGGGTCGTTCAGGTGGTACTGCTCACGCAGGATGGCGACGATGTTGGGGTCGATGCGCTTCTCGCCCGCCAGCGCCGCGATGGGATCGCCCGGCAGCGCGAAGACGATGGCGTAGATGAGCAGGGTGGCACCCAGCAGGACAGGTATCGCCTGGAGCAGGCGTCTAAGGATGTAGCGGCCCATTCAAGTCTCCCGTAGGTGCCCGGGACCGGTCCCGCGGACCGGCGGATCGCGCGGTGCCGCGGGACCGATCCCGGGCGGCCAGTGAGGCCGGGCTCCCACCCGGCGCTCGACCGTTCGTCAGCCGGTCTTCTCCACCTGGTCCCACTCGATCTGGTTGAGGAGGTTGACCTTCACGCCCTTGACCTTCTGGGAGAAGGCGGCGTTGGTCCGGTAGAAGTAGACCGGGATGTACGGCAGTTCCTTGATCAGCACGTCGTCGGCCTGCTGGTAGAACTTCAGGCTCTCCTCCATCGTCGCGGCGGTGTCACCCTTGACGAGGAGCTCGTCGAACTCCTTGTTCGACCAGCCGGCGTAGTTGGAACCGGTCTTGATCGCGACGGTGGAGAAGATCGGGGTCAGGTAGTTCTCCGCGGACGGGTAGTCGATCGCCCAGCCCATCCGGAACAGCCCGCCGTAGGTCTTCTTGTCGAGCTCGTCGAGGATCGTGGCGAACTTCTCGAAGGGCTTGACCGCGACCTCGATGCCCAGGTTGGCGCGGAGGTTGTTGGCGACCGCCTCGATCCACTCCTTGTGCGGGCCGTCGGAGTTGTAGCCCAGCTCCAGCGTCTTGGGACCGCCGGCCTCGGCGTACTGCGCCTTGGCCTTGGCCGGGTCGTAGGCGCAGGCCGCGCAGGCGCCGGCGCGGTAGCCCTCCAGCAGCGGGTTGATGAAGTCGTCCGCGGGGGCGCGGGTGCCGGAGAAGACCGTCTCGGCGATGGTCTTGCGGTCGATCGCCATGGAGACGGCCTCGCGGACCTTCACGTCCGAGTACGTCTTGTTGTACTGCAGGGGGAAGCCGATGTAGCCGACGCCCGCGTCCGGCTCGTCCATGTAGCGCTCGCCGAACTCCGACTTGGCCCTGGAGATCGCCGACGGGGGCAGCGAGTCGTGGATGTCGAGGTTGTCGGCGGCCAGGTCGTTGAACGCGGTCTCCTGGCTCGTGTAGAGCTTGAACTGGAGCTTGGCGAACTTCGGCTTGCTGCCGGTGAAGTTGTCGTACCGGGTGAGGTCGATCGTCTGGTCGGTGCCCTTGTTGTAGGGCTTGTCGACCTGGAACGCGCCCTGGCCGATCGGCTTCTTGGCGTACTCCTCGGTGACCTTGCCGTCGGGGCCGAAGGCAGCCTTGGGCAGCGGGTAGAACGCGGTGTAGCCGAGCATCGTCTTGAACTGCGAGAACGGCTGGGCGAGGGTGACGGTGAAGGTGGACTCGTCGACGACCTTCAGGCCCTTCATCTCCTTGGTGGAGACGGCCTTGCCCTCACCGGGGTTCAGGTCGGCCCAGCCGTCGATCCGGCTGAAGAATCCGTTGGCGCCCTGCACGTTGTCCTGGTTGGCGGCGTAGTTCCAGGCGTCGACGTAGTTCTGCGCGATCACCTTCTCGCCGTTGTGCCAGGTGTAGCCGGGCTTGAGCTTGACCGTCCACACCTTGTTGTCGGTCGTCTCGATCGACTCGGCGGCCTCTTCGACGACCTGCTTCTGCTCGTTGTAGCTGACCAGCGCCGAGAAGACGGCCGCCAGGACCTCGGCTCCCTCGGACTCGGTGGTGTCACCGGGGTAGAAGAGCTTCTGCGGCTCGCCCAGTTCCATCCGAACCGGCAGGTCGGCGGCGGCCGATCCCCCGCCCTGGGTCTCCGTGCCGCCGCCACAGGCGGCCAGGGCGAGGGCGAGCAGCGCGGAGCCGGCGGCGAACCGCGCACTCTTGGTAACACGCATTACGGTAAATCCTCCCTTTGCAGGCTTACGCCGGCACTGAGATCCGGTAACCGGGCACCGTGAAGGAGGATCTTGTGGTCCCTGCTTCCCGCTGGTTCCGGTTCGGGTGCTGACGCCACACCGATCGGTCGCGACTATTCCTCACCGCTCCACACCGGCTTGTATCTGCGATGTTGCAGTTAGGTCACGCATGCGCCGATCCAGCGTCACATGTCCGTCACCTTGGTGAATCCGAGATCTCAGTCTCCTACGAATCCGACACATGCTGCCACATAGGACGTCAACGGTCATGTCAAAATACCCTCCCTCTTGGGGTCCTATGTCCGTTACTCGCCCATGACCCCACCCGGGGGCGACACTGACCCTGCCGCCCTCCCGCCGGTCGGTCACCGACGAACCACACAATTGCCGTGGAACCTCCGGCCCGGGGAACCCGTCCAATGTCTGCAGCGGCAGACCGCCGCAGGCACTTCATCCACTCGCATCCAATAGAGTCCTTGCCATGAGCCAGCCGGAATCCGCGATCGCGGACGCCCAGGCGGGCGGCCCGAAGAACGGCAACCCCTCCGAGGGGCAAGAGCCGCTGGCCAAGCTCGCCGCGCGTTACGGACTTCGGCGTGCCATCGCACGCCCCAGTCTGCCCGTCTACCTGCGTCAGCTGTGGGAACGGCGTCATTTCATCACGACGTACGCCACCTCCCGCAACGTCTCGAAGTACAGCAACTCCGCCCTGGGTCAGCTCTGGCAGGTCCTCACGCCACTGCTGAACGCCGCGATCTACTACCTGATGTTCGGTCTGATCCTCGGCGCGCACAAGGGCGTCGAGAACTATCCGGCCTTCCTCATCACCGGGATGTTCGTCTTCACCTACACGCAGCGCTCGGTGAGCGGCGGCGCCAAGGCGATCTCCGGCAACCTGTCGCTGATCCGCGCCCTGCACTTCCCCCGGGCCGCGCTCCCGCTGGCCTACACGATCCAGGAGTTCCAGCAACTGCTGATCTCCATGGGCGTGCTGGGGGGCCTGGTGCTGATCACCAAGGAGCCGATCACCTGGTACTGGCTGCTCATCCCGGTCGCCCTGGCGCTGCAGTCGATGTTCAACGTCGGTGCCAGCCTGGTCCTGGCCCGCGTCGGCGCCACCGCCCGCGACCTGAACCAGCTCCTGCCCTTCATCATGCGCACCTGGCTGTACGCCTCCGGCGTGTTCTTCTCCATCAACGACAAGGTCGTGGACGCCGGCCTGCCCCAGTGGGTCGCCGACATCATGTACTTCAACCCCGCCGCCGCGTACATCGAGCTCATGCGCGACCTGCTCATCCAGGAGCACCCGGCGCCCCCCTACATCTGGGGCGTCTGCGTATTCTGGGCGGTGTTCGCTCTGCTCGGCGGCTTCTGGTACTTCTGGCGAGCCGAGGAGAAGTACGGCCGTGGCTGAGTTGACCGAGGAGCTGTCCGGAGTGAAGGCCGAGGAGCCGGCCGTGCCCAGCACGGACGTCAGGGTGTATCCCGCCCCGGAACCCGCCGTCCCCGGCGGCCCCGCCCGCGAGGAGACCCCGACGGTCATCGTCGACGACCTGCACATCATCTACCGGGTGTACGGGGCGGCCAGCGACACCGAGAAGGGCAACGCGGTCAACGCCCTCATGCGCCTCGTCAAGCGCCAGGGACGCCCGCAGATGAAGGAGGTGCACGCCGTCCGCGGCGTGTCCTTCGTGGCCCGCCACGGTGACGCCATCGGCATCGTGGGCCGCAACGGCTCCGGCAAGTCCACGCTGCTGCGCGCCATCGCCGGGCTCCTGCCCCCGCACTCCGGCGCGGTCTACACCGACGGCCAGCCCTCCCTGCTGGGCGTCAACGCCGCGCTGATGCGCGAGCTCACCGGTGAGCGCAACATCGTCCTCGGCTGCTACGCGATGGGCATGAATCCCGCCCAGGTCAGGGAGACCTACGACGACATCGTCGACTTCTCCGGCATCGGGGAGTTCGTGCAGTTCCCCATGTCGACCTACTCCTCCGGCATGGGCGCCCGGCTCCGTTTCGCCATCGCCTCGGCCAAGTCCCACGACGTGCTGCTCATCGACGAGGCCCTGGCCACCGGCGACCGCGAGTTCCGGCGCAAGAGCCAGGACCGCATCAAGAAGATGCGCGACCAGGCCGGCACCGTCTTCCTGGTGGCGCACAACCTGGACGTGATCGAGGAGACCTGCAACCGGGTCATCTGGCTGCACAAGGGCAAGATCAAGATGGACGGCGACCCGCAGACGGTCCTGGCCGCCTACAACAAGGGCTGAACCCCGCCCAAGGTGTCCCGGCCCGCGCTCTCCGGGGGCGCGATCCCGGCGGCCCCCGGCCGGCCCCCGCCGCCACGGAAGCGTCCACGGTGAGACCGCGCCCGCCACGGACGCGTCCACGGCGGGCTCCGGCCGCCACGGGCCGACCATCACGGGCCGATCACCACGGGCTCCGGCCGCTACGGGTCCGATCACGGGGCAGGATGAGGGGCGACCGACAAGACGCTCCCATCGGAGGTGAATCGTGTCCGTGCGGCCACCGATTCCGTATGACTTCCTGCCCCGGGTCCCCGCCCTGACCGTCGAGAGCGACGACGTGCGCGACGGCGAGCGCCTGGCCGACACCCACGTGTTCGACGACTGGGGGGCCACCGGCCAGAACGTCTCCCCGCACCTGCGCTGGTCCGGCGCCCCCGAGGGCACCCTCGGCTACGCCGTGACGTGCTTCGACCCCGACGCGCCCACCGGCAGCGGGTTCTGGCACTGGCTGCTGTACGACATCCCCGCCGGCACGACCGAACTGCCCGCCGGCGCCGGCGCGGCCGACGGCGGCGTGGGCGTGCACGGCCGCAACGACTACGGCACGCGCGCCTACGGCGGCGCCGCCCCGCCCCCCGGCCCCCCGCACCGCTACATCTTCGCGGTACACGCCCTCGACGTGGAGAAGCTCGGCCTCGACGCCGACGCCTCCCCCGCCGTGGTGGGTTTCAACATCACCGCCCACACCCTCGCCCGCGGCTTCGTCACGCCCGAGTACGGCGTCGGCGATACCGGCGCGTCGGGGTGAGGACCGTCCCCGCGAAGGCCGGCCCGTCGCGGTGAGGACCGCCTCCGCGCGGGCCGGCCCGTCGCGGTGAGCGGGGCGGGCGTCCACCTCGGGGGCCCCGGGG
>NZ_JBFABE010000098.1:0-9771 GCF_040640155.1 Streptosporangium sp. NPDC023615 | reverse complement strand
GGCGGGCGTCCACCTCGGGATCCCGGGGCGGGCGTCCACCTCGGGATCCCGGGGCGGGCGTCCACCTCGGGATCCCGGGGCGGACACCCGGGAGACCCTCCGCGGGCCCGGGTGATGTGACACGGGAGGCAATGGACTGACAGCGTGTTCGGTGTTCCGGTATGATTCGAACGTTGTTTCGATCCGAGGAAGCCGTCATGGAGTGGGGGCGCGCGATGCGAGAGCTGTCCACCGCGATCGATCACCTGTCCGTCGAGGACCCGTCCGAGATTCCGCGTCTTCAGCTCACCCAGCAGCTCATCGAGCTGCACTGGCAGATGGCCCGACTCCAGGCCGAGATCGCCCGTCGAACCTCGGTGCGCAGTCCAGGACGTTGAGGGGGCGGTGGCCGGTCGGCGACCGGCCACCGTCCTGAGATCATAATCGCGATATATCGCGAATAGTCATAGAATGACCTCCATGACGCCCCACACCCCCGCCCCGCACGGCCCGGGTCCCGATCCCGCCTCCCGCGCCTCCGAGAGCGTCGCACGCGCCCGGGAGACCGTCGCGCGCGTCTCCGGGACCGTCGCCCTGCGTGCCTCCGACGCCGACCGCGACCGGGTGGCCGCGGTGCTGGCCGAAGGGTTCGGCACCGGCCGGCTGACCAGCGTCGAACACGCCGACCGCCTGGAGGCCGCCTACTCCGCCGTCACCACCGACGACCTCGTCCCCCTCACCCGGGACCTGCCCGACGTCACGGCGCCCGGCCGGATCCCGGTCACCGAGCGGCAGGAGGTCTCGGCCGTCTTCAGCAAGGTCGTCCGGGGCGGGCGCTGGATCGCCGGTCGGCACACCGGCCTGAGCGTCACCTTCGGCGCCCTGATCGTCGACCTGTCCGACGCGGTGCTCCCCGGCCGGGAGATCACCCTCCGGGTCGACGCCTACTGCGGCAAGCTGATCGTCAGGGTCCCCGAAAACGCCCACGTCATCGACGAGGTCGGCGCGCTGTTCGCCAAGCGCTCCGTCTCCGGCGGCGCGGCGGGCGGTGCGGCGGGCGAGGGCGGGCCGATCATCAGGGTCGTCGGCCGGGTCACGTTCGGGAAGGTCGTCGTCTCCCGGGACAGGGCCGACTGGAGCCTCCCTCAGGCTCCCTGAGCCCCCCGGACGACTCTCCCGGGCCACTTCGGACCCCGAGCGGGCCACTTCCCCGGGCACCGCCGCCACTCCCCGGACCCTCCCCCGCCACTCCCCGGGCACCCCACCGGCACGACCGGTACCCGCACCGGCCTACCATGCGGACAGACCATCGCGCACGAGGTGACCGCTTGCCTGAGATCGACGCTTCCGGCACCACGCCGATCGCCCTGGACGCGATGGGCGGCGACCACGCCCCCGACGAGATCGTCGCGGGTGCCGTGCAGGCGACGCGCGAGCACGGGGTCTCCGTCGTGCTCGTCGGAGCCCCCGGCCCGCTGGCCGAGGCGCTCTCCCGGCACGACGCCACGACCGAGATCCCCATCGTCCGGGCCGAGGAGGCCCTGGCCATGGACGAGGGCGCCCTCGCCAGCCTGCGCCGCCCGCGCTCCAGCATCGCCGTCGCCTGCCACCTCGTACGGCGCGGTGACGCCTGCGCCGTGGTCTCGGCCGGTTCCACCGCCGGGATCGTGGCCACCGGCAAGCTGCGGCTCCGCAGCCGCCCCGGAGTGCTCAGGCCCGCCATCGCGGTGGCCCTGCCGACCAGGCCCTCCCCGACCGTGCTGCTGGACGCCGGGGCGAACGCCGAGGTCAAGCCGGAGATGCTGGTGCAGTTCGCCCATCTCGGCGCCGCCTACGCCGAGACGGCCCTGGGCGTCGAGAATCCCAGGATCGGCCTGCTGACCATCGGCAGCGAGCCGGAGAAGGGCAACAAGCTCGTCAAACGCGCTCACGAACTGCTGTCGGCCGCCTCGGGCCTCGACTTCGTCGGCAACGTCGAGGGGCACGACCTGCTCACCCACACCGTCGACGTCATCGTCACCGACGGTTTCACCGGCAACGTGGCGCTCAAGACCATGGAGGGCAGCGTCCGCTACGCCTTCTCCGAACTCCGCGAAACGATCAAGGAGAGCCGGGCGGCCCGAATGGGCGGCCTGCTCCAGCGGAGACGGATCAGGGAGCTCTACCGGCGACTCGACCCCGAGGTCCACGGCGGCGCCGTGCTGCTGGGACTCAACGGCACCGTGGTCATCGCGCACGGCGCCTCGCGCGCCAAGGGCATCAGCGCCGCCTGCGTCCTCGCCGCCACGCTCGCCCACGAGGGCGTGGTGAACCGCGTCGGCGAACGTCTCTCCTCCGCGCACCGCCCCCACCGCCTCTGGTGACGGCCCGCACCGTCCCGTGACGGCCCGGCGGCGGGCACTCCTCGCGCCCTCACACCCCTGTCCCGCGCCACCCCCTCATCGGCCTCACGGGTCCCGATACCGTCCGCCTTCCACCCAGCTAGCGTGATATTTCCGTCTCATCCGGTCAGCTCCCGTACCGCACTCACCTGTCCCGCGTACCCTGAGTTCCAGTCGATCATCGGGGGAGCGCGTGCAGCAGGCGACGGAACCGGGGCTGACGTCGGCGCAGGTGGCCGAACGCGTCGCCGCGGGACAGGCCAACGACGTCCGGCGCCGGTCGAGCAGAACGGTCGCCGCGATCGTCAGGGCCAACGTCCTCACCCTGTTCAACGGGGTGATCGCCGTTCTCTGGGTGCTGATCATGATCTTCGGCGAGTGGCAGGACGGCCTCTTCGGCCTGGTCATCGTCGCCAACGCGGCCATCGGCATCGTCCAGGAGCTCCGCGCCAAGCGCACCCTCGACCGGCTCGCCATCGTCAACGAGTCCCCCGTCCGGGTCCGCAGGGACGGAGCCGACACCGAGGTCGCGCCCCGCCAGGTCGTCCTCGGCGATCTCGTCCTCCTCGCCTCCGGCGACCAGTTGCTGGTCGACGGCGAGGTGCTGGACGCCGACGGCCTGGAGATCGACGAGTCGCTGCTCACCGGCGAGGCCGACCCGGTGCACAAGCTCCCGGGCGACGAGGTCCTGTCGGGCAGCTTCGTGGTCGCCGGCCGTGGCCGCTACGTCGCGACCCGGGTGGGCGGCGACGCCTACGCGGCCAGGCTCGCCGAGGAGGCCAGCGCCTTCAGCCTGGCCCACTCCGAGCTGCGCGAGGGCGTCACGCGGTTCATCAAGTACGTCACCTGGCTGGTCGTCCCGATCGGCGCCCTGCTCACCTGGAGCCAGGTCAGCAGGCAGACCGAGATCGGCGAGGCCGTCACCGGCACGGTCGCGGGCATCGTCACCATGATCCCCGAGGGCCTGGTCCTGATGACCAGCATCGCCTTCGCCGTCGGGGTGATCCGGCTGGGCAGGCGGCGCTGCCTGGTCCAGGAACTGCCCGCGATCGAGATCCTGGCCCGGGTCGACGTGCTCTGCCTCGACAAGACCGGCACCCTCACCTCCGGCGGCATGGAGCTCGGCGAGGTCCGCCCGCTCGGCGCGGACCTGCCCGTGGACGAGGCCCTCGGCGCGCTGGCCAACCTCGACCCCGACCCCAACCCCACCGCCCGCGCCGTCCAGGCCCGCTACCCCGACTCACCGGGCTGGACCGCCACCGCCAAGGTCGCCTTCTCCTCGGCCAGGAAGTGGAGCGGCGCCGAGTTCGACGGCCACGGCGGCTGGGTCCTGGGCGCCCCCGACGTCCTGCTGCCGCCCGGCACCCCCGCCTACACCGAGGCCGGGGCCCTGGCCGCCACCGGGTTGCGGGTGCTCGTCCTGGGCCGGGTCGCCTCGCTGCGCGACCCCGACGACCTCGGCGACATCGAGCCCGCGGCCATCGTCGTGCTCAAGCAGCGCCTCCGCCCCGAGGCGGCCGACACCCTCGCCTACTTCGCCGGCCAGCACGTCGCCGTCAAGGTCATCTCCGGCGACAACCCCGAGTCGGTGTCGGCCATAGCCACCACGCTCGGCATCCCCGGCGGGGACCGCGCGGTCGACGCCCGCACCCTGCCCGAGGACGACCCCGAGAAGCTCGCCGAGATCATGGACGCCAACACCGTCTTCGGCCGGGTCAGCCCGCACCAGAAGCGGCTCTTCGTCGGCGCGCTCCAGTCGCGCGGCCACACGGTCGCGATGACCGGCGACGGCGTCAACGACGTGCTCGCCCTCAAGGACGCCGACCTGGGCGTGGCGATGGGCTCGGGCAGCGGCGCCACCCGGGCGGTCGCCCAGATCGTGCTGATGGACGACAGCTTCGCCGGCCTGCCGTCGGTGGTGGGCGAGGGCAGGCGGGTGCTGGCCAACATCGAACGGGTCGCCGGCCTCTTCCTCACCAAGACCTTCTACGCGATCGTGCTCTCCCTGCTGACCGGGGTCATCGGGCTCGCCTTCCCGTTCGCCCCCCGGCACTCCACGCTGATCAACGCGCTGACGATCGGCATCCCCGCGTTCTTCCTGGCGCTGGCGCCCAGCAACGAGCGCGCCAGGAGCGGCTTCGTGCCCCGCGTGCTCCGCCTGGCGGTCCCCTCCGGGATCGTCTGCGCCGCCGCCGTCTACCTGTCGTACTGGATCGCCCAGAGCGGGGGCCTGTCCCTCGCCGAGAGCCGCACCTCGGCGGTCGTCACGCTCTTCGTCGCCGCCTGGTCGGTGCTGGCCCTGGTCGCCCGCCCCTACGTCTGGTGGCGGGTCGCGCTGGTGGCCTCCATGGCCGGGCTGTTCGCCCTCGCCCTCGCCGTCCCGTTCGCCCGGGAGTTCTTCGCGCTCACCGTCGCCGACCCGGCCGCCGGGCTCACCGCCGCCGGTCTCGGCGCCGCCGCCGGGGTCGTGCTGACGGGCGTCTTCGCGGTCGTACGGTCCCGCGGCGGGCGGCCGTCCGCGGGCTGATATCCCCTCGGTCCACCATCGGCCAGCCGATACCCTTGGGGCATGACCGACCCGCAACTCGAACTCACCCGGCGCGTCCAGCAGGCGCTGGCCGACGCCTTCGGCGCGGAGTACGCCGACGCAGACCCGCTGATCCGCCCCTCGCAGTTCGCCGACTACCAGGCGAACGTGGCGATGAGCCTGAGCAAGCGACTGCGACGGGCCCCGCGGGAGGTCGCCCAGGAGATCGCCGACCGCCTCACCGGCCCGGCCGCGCGGGCCACCGACGACCCCTTCCCCGGCACCGTCGAGGTCAGCGGGCCCGGTTTCCTCAACCTGACCCTCTCCGACGACTGGATCGCCGAACGCGCCGCCGAGGCGCTGGCCGACCCCCGCGCCGGCGTGGGGCAGGCCGCCCCGCCGCAGACCGTCGTGATCGACTACTCCGCGCCCAACGCGGCCAAGGAGATGCACGTCGGGCACCTGCGGACCACGATCGTCGGCGACGCCCTGGCCCGGGTCCACGAGCACCTGGGCAACAAGGTCGTCCGGCAGAACCACCTCGGCGACTGGGGCACGCCGTTCGGCATGCTCATCGAGCACCTGCTCGACATCGGCGAGGAGGCCGCCGTCGCCCAGCTGGAGGCCGGCGAGGGCAACGCCTACTACCAGGCGGCCCGCGCGAAGTTCGACACCGACCCCGCGTTCAACGCCCGCGCCCGGGCCCGGGTCGTCACGCTGCAGGCCGAGGAGCCCGAGACGATGCGCCTGTGGCACATCTTCATGGGCGCCACCCTGCGCTACTTCAACAAGGTCTACAGCCAGCTCGGGGTGACGCTGACCGACGAGGACATCGCCGGCGAGAGCATGTACAACCCCATGCTGGCCCAGGTCTGCGACGAGCTCCAGGAGCGCGGCATCGCCGTGCTGAGCGACGGCGCGCTCTGCGTGTTCCCCCCCGGCTACACCGGCCGCGAGGACCAGCCGCTCCCCTTCATGATCCGCAAGAGCGACGGCGCCTACGGCTACGCCACCACCGACATGGCCACGATCCGTTACCGGGTCGACGACCTCAAGGCCGACCGGATCCTCTACGTGATCGGCGCCACCCAGGCGCTGCACATGTCGATGCTCTTCGACTCCGCCAGGCTCGCCGGCTGGCTGCCCGACCACGTCAGGGCCGAGCACATCCAGATCGGCAGCGTGCTGGGCTCCGACGGCAAGATGTTCAAGACCAGGAGCGGAAAGTCGATCAAACTCCTGGAGCTGCTCGACGAGGCCGAGACCCGGGCCGGAGAGGTGATCAAGGACCGGGACTACGACGACGCCGAGCGGGCCCGCATCGCGCACGCCGTCGGCATGGGCGCGGTCAAGTACGCCGACCTGTCGGTCAGCCACGACAGCGAGTACGTCTTCGACTTCGACCGCATGCTCGCCCTGACCGGCAACACCGGCCCCTACCTGCAGTACGCCCAGGCCCGTATCCGCTCCATCTTCCGCAGGGGCGGCGTCTCCCCGGACGGGCAGGCCGGGCCCATCGTGCTCGGCCACCCGGCCGAACGCGCCCTGGCCCTGCAGCTCCTGCGGTTCGGCGCGGTCGTGGAGGAGACGGCGGAGAACTCCGCCCCGCACAGGCTCGCCTCATACCTCTTCGACACCGCGAGCGCCTTCACCACGTTCTTCGAGAACTGCCCGGTGCTCAGGGACGACGTCGAGGCGTCCGTGCGCGCCTCCCGGCTCGCCCTGTGCGCGCTCACCCTGAGGATCCTGGAGACCGGCCTGAACCTTCTCGGCGTCCCGGTGCCCGAGCGCATGTAACCTGTCCACCAGATGATCGTCTTTATTGCGAAAATCGAGGCGATCGTCTGGCAAAGTCATGTTCGGCGCGCCTCCCCGCGGGGATGTCCGAAGCGCAATACGCTGGCGCGGTCATCGGTCACAACTTCGGGGAGTTCTCTGCCTTGAGCACGGACTTGACCGCGAATCCGCACGCCGAGGCGGAGCTGCGCCGATGCGCCGACGCTCTTCTCGACGACCTCGCCGTCGGGGCCGTCCCCACCGCGTTTCCGGAGGACGTGGCCGATCCGTCCGGCCACTGGCTGGCCCCGGCCATCGAGGCACTCGTCCTGATCATGCGCGGCGAGGAGTCGCTGGAGCCCCTCGCCCGCGCCGCCCAGCGTGACGAGCGACGGACAGCCCTCTTCCTGTGTCTCGCCCTGGCCGTCGCCGGCCAGGGCGACCGCATCCACGCCTCCTGGCTCGGCACCGCCTTCGGAGAGCTGTCCCTGGACCGTCCGGTGACCCACGGCCAGCGGGCGCTCTGGCTCGCCGCCGCCCGCGGCGCGTACGGGCCGGCGGGCAAGATCTTCGTTCTCCGCAGGCTCGACGCGGTGGCCGCGTCCCCCGCGTCCGAACCCGGCCGCTGGCTGCGCGCCCTGGTCCCCGACGAACCCTCGACGACGACCTCCCCGGCGCTGGCCGGGTTCACGGCACTCGCCGAGCTCCCCGAGCTGGCCGCCCCCGTGCAGGCCGCGGCCCGCCTGGCCCACCTGCGCGACCGCTGCGCCGAGATCACCTCGGCACGGGAGAACGGCGGCGGTGACACCGCCCCCCGTCCGGACCGGACGGCCGCGGTGGGGAGCGAGGACGAGCCCTTGACCGCACTGCGCCGACTGGTGGGGGCGGACGTCCCCGAGCGGCCGACCCGCTCGCTCACCGACCACCTCCTTGACGACCTGCGGCCCGGCTCCCACCCCTCCCTGGCCGCCATCGCGCTCCACGTGGCCGCGCCCATCGTGCGGGAGGCTGCCGGGGACCTCGCCGACGCCACCCGGGCCGAGGCCTCCGAATCCGTCACGGTGCCGATCCTCGGCCACCACCTGACGCTGCGCCCCGAAGGACCCGACGCCGAGTCGCTGGAGATCGCCGAGAGGCGCGTCACCACCGAGGGCACGCCGGTGCTCGGCCGTCCCTGGGGGGCCTGGCTGCTTCTGGCCCTCGCACCGGTGATCCTGACGGTGGCGCTCGTGCTCCCCCTCCCGCCGCTCGCGTTCCTCGCGCCGTTGCCCGCGGTGGGGGGCGGCTACCTGCTGTGGCACAGGCGCAGACGAGAGCGGGCGGCGGCCGAGGGCGTCGTCAGACGACTCGCCGAGCTCGGGGAGCAGGCTCAGGGAGCGGTATGGGCCCTGCACGAGTACGCTCGCGAGTCGGAGGAGCGGATCGGAACGGCCGCCTCCGACCTCGCCGAGCTCACCCGGCTGCTCCGCCGGGGTCCCCGGGCCGGCTGACGGCCGTTCCGGG
Source organism: Streptosporangium sp. NPDC023615 (assembly GCF_040640155.1). Classification (NCBI taxonomy): domain Bacteria; kingdom Bacillati; phylum Actinomycetota; class Actinomycetes; order Streptosporangiales; family Streptosporangiaceae; genus Streptosporangium; species Streptosporangium sp. NPDC023615. The sequence continues at coordinate 1,605 of NZ_JBFABE010000098.1, read as the reverse complement.
TCGAGCCACCGGCGGGATCAACCGTTGGTGATCTCCACCTCGGCGGGAGCCAGCAGGAAGACCTTCTCGGCGATCCGCTCGATACGCCCCTCGCACCCGTACGCCAGTCCCGCGACGAAGTCGACCATGCGTGTGGCCTCGGCGGTGCTCATCCCGCTGACGTCCATGATGACGGTCTGACCGTCGCGGAAGTGCTGCCCGATCACCGGTGCGTCGTTGTACTTCATCGGCGTCAGCATCACGATCCGCGAAGGCTCGTTCATGGCCTGCCAGCGCTTGGCCGCACGCTCGGAGGCGGACTGCCAGTCCTCCTCCTCGCCCTCGACCTCGTCCTCGTAGTCGTAGGCCTCGTCGTAATGCTCTGCCCCGCCCAGGCCAAGGTAGGTCGCCACCTTGCGCACTGCCCCCATCGGCTCGTCCTTTCGCCAGGACCACGCCGTGTCCGGCCTGTCCTTACATCTTGGACGGTAACCGACGACCAGAAGTTCGCCACGCGACACGCCCAGCGCTTATTTCCACTTTGTACGGCTACCGCACTGGTTTGCCTGATCCCGACTGTGCCTGATCTCCTGCCCCGTCTTCAACCGATATCTTCGGCCGCCCCCTAGCATCGAGGCATGCTCATCTACACGGTCGATTCGTTTACCGATGAATTTTTCAAGGGTAACCCCGCCGGGGTCTGCGTACTCGGCAATCCGGTTCCTGACGCCTGGATGCAGTCCGTGGCGGCGGAGATGAGGCACTCCGAGACGGCCTTCCTGCTCGGAGGCGAGGACGGGGGTCCGTACTCGCTCCGCTGGTTCACGCCGGTGACCGAGGTGGCCCTCTGTGGGCATGCGACCCTGGCCGCCGCGCATGTGCTGTATTCCACGGGAACGGTCCGAGAAACCCTCGAATTCTCAACGAAGAGTGGAATCCTGTCCGTGACCAGGGATAAATCCGGATTAATCAACATGGATTTCCCGGCAAAACTGCTCCAAGAGGTGAGTCCTCCCCCTCCACTGATCGATGCGCTGGGAGTTAAACCTGTTTGGGCGGGAAAAAATGTTTGGGACTACCTCGTGGAGGTCGCGTCCGAGGACGCCGTGCTCGACGCGTCCCCCGACTTCCGGGCGTTGGAGCAGGTCGAGGCGCGGGGAGTCATCGTGACGGCCCCTGCCGATGGCTCGCGTACCGGCGTCGACTACGTCTCCCGGTTCTTCGCCCCCAAGGTGGGGGTGCCGGAGGATCCGGTGACGGGTTCCGCGCACTGCGCGCTCGCCCCGTACTGGGCGTCCAGACTGGGATCCGACACCCTGGTGGGTGCCCAGCTCTCCCGGCGCGGCGGTACCGTCCGCACGACCGTGCGGGGCGACCGGGTCGAGCTGTCCGGGCGCGCGGTGACGGTCCTTTCCGGCGAACTGCACGCCTGACGCGCCGGTCACCGGCCGGGTCACCGGTACATCGGTCGAGATCTCCGCCGGGCGGGCCGGGAGTGTGGCTGTCACACGAACAAGAGTGCCGGCGACGGGTTGGAGGAGGCTTGCAAGGGGATTGGAGACCGCCGAGAGCCCGGAAACACGAAAGGCCCCCACCGACGGTGGGGGCCCTTCACGAAAGATTGTC
>NZ_JBFABE010000097.1:0-22110 GCF_040640155.1 Streptosporangium sp. NPDC023615 | reverse complement strand
AAACCACGCAGCTTAATTCTATTTGATAAGTGTCTTATGGTTGGGATGATTACCGACCCAATGTGGCTTCTTGTCGTGTTGTAACCGCTTCTTCTACAGGCATTACTGCTTTAATCTGCTCAGGTTGATTTTCTTCGACTGTAGCAGGTTCAGAACTCTTTGCAGTAACGCTTTCAGTGTCAGTGTCTACGAAAATTGGAACGATAGCTACCACTGCAAACCAAATTAAAGCAGTGATGCCTGTAAATTGCATTCTGCTATATTTGCCATTGGGGTTTTTACCTGTACGTACATTGAACTTCTCAGGCTTAATAAAAGAGTAAATATATATCGCAGGTATAACCAATAAAAGAAATCCAAGAAGAACTGCCATGGCAACCTCAAATAAAAAAAATGTTAATAATTATTAAATTAAATTATAGCCTTATCTAACAAAAAAAGTTACTTTAAAAATACAAACAGCTTTTATAAGCCTTCAGTCCTCGGCAGGAGGCCTCGAAAAGTTAATTTATCGGGTATCCTAAATTAGTTGACCACTACAACTTTTCACTTACAACACGCAACCTTTTTAACACACGTTGATTATAAATCTTGTTTTTCAAGGTGCTAATATAATTGAGTAATACTTAACTTAGATATCATAAACCACTGATTCTAATAACTTTTATCTTGTATTATCACAGATTATTGGTTTATCGAGATTTTGCAAGCTTTACTTAACTGGAGAAATTATGCGTGCTTTAACTTATCATGGTGCTAAAGATGTGCGAGTGGACAATGTCCCAGAGCCTAAACTGCAAGAAAAAGATGATGTTATTTTACGTGTGACTGCAACTGCAATTTGTGGTTCAGATTTACACTTATATCGTGGCAAAATACCTAAAACCGAGGAAGGCGATATCTTCGGTCATGAGTTTATGGGTGTGGTTGAAGAAGTAGGCTCTGAAGTTACTGCTGTTAAAAAAGGCGATAGAGTTGTTATTCCTTTTGTTATTGCATGTGGTAACTGCTTTTTCTGTCAGCATGACCTAATGTCCGCTTGTGAGACTACAAATACAGGCCCAGGCGCTGCTATTAATAAAAAAATAATTCCGCCACCGGCTGCTTTATTTGGTTTTAGCCATTTATATGGTGGGATTCCTGGTGGACAAGCAGAATTTGTACGGGTTCCTAAAGGTAATTTTAATACGTTCAAAGTAAATGGCTCACTGTCAGATGAGAAGGTTTTATTTTTATCAGATATTTTACCAACTGCTTGGCAGGCCGTGACTAATGCCAATATTACTAAAGGTTCAACCGTAGCTATTTATGGTGCGGGTCCTGTGGGGTTGTTATCAGCAGCTTGTGCCAAAATGTTAGGCGCTGAGCAGATCTTCGTAGTAGATCATAATGACTACCGTTTGCAGTATGCCAAAGATACGTACGGGGCTATTCCGGTTAATTTCGATAAGGTAGATGCTGCTGAATTCATCATTGAACAGACCAAAGGACATCGCGGCGTTGACGGTGTTATTGATGCGGTTGGCTTTGAAGCTAAGGGCAGTTCGAAAATTGAAGGATCAAGCGCTCCAGCTTTACGTCAATGTATGGCAGCTGTGCGTCGTGGCGGGGTCGTTAGTGTTCCTGGTATATATGCAGGACCCATTAATGATTTCTTAATTGGTGACGCTTTTGATAAAGGGCTTACTTTCAGAATGGGCCAAACCCATGTACACAAGTATATACCACAATTATTAGAGTATATTGAAAATGGTGATTTATCACCTGAAGCTATTATTACTCACCGTATGAATTTGTCTGACGCTGCTAAAGGTTATGAAATTTTCGAAAAGCGTGAAGAAGAATGTCGTAAAGTCATTTTAACTCCTTAATTTTTCAAATTTACCCTTAACTTTTAACATTTAAAGGTTAGGTCATAGCTGCTTTAACGAGGTTGTCTTAAATAATGATTATCGCTAAAGCAGCTAGTAAAAAAATCTTTGACTTGCTTTTCTCTGCACACGGCAAAAAAAATCATCCTCCAACCGATTTTCATGGGTTTAGGGATTAAAAAAACTAACTAACTGTCTTAGATGGTCTTAAAGCTTAGAAGTATAAAGCACAATAAACTTTCTTATATTTATCAGGATCATCTTTATTAGCTACAAACCCTTTGCTAACCAACTTTACCGTTAAATGTTTCACCTTCATCATTAGTTATCATAACAATCAAGTTTTGATCCTCAAAACTTTGGAGTTCTTTAATCAGCTCTTTAATTGTCTTAGTTCTATCTTCCCATTGCACTATACATAAAACATAAAACTTCTAAACGATAACCTATCTATCATTAGACTTGTTTCTATTATTAAATGATAGTAATATCTTGCTATTATCAATGAACATTAATTATTAAGTCTAAGTAATAGGGATAGCGTTATGACCGTGCGTATTTATGTGAGAGCTAGCACTAAGGATCAAGACGCTACTAGAGCATTAGCGGAATTGATTACTTTCAGTAGAGATTATGATGACAACCATGTTGATTACGTTGAGCACTTCAGTGGTACGAAGCTCGATAGACCAGCATTAGCTAAGCTGCTAAAGGACGCTGAGCAAGGCGATATTCTACTAGTTGAAAGCGTGGATAGATTAAGCAGGCTATCTCAAGATGATTTTTCGATTCTAAAGCAGCGCATCAAAGATAAGGGTTTACGATTGGTAGTGGCTGATCTACCAACAACGCATATGGTAAGTAAGGGTATGACAGGTGAGATTCTAACAGTGATTAATCATATGCTGATCGACTTATTAGCAACGATGGCAAAGCTTGATAACGACAAACGTAGAGAGCGTATTAAGCAGGGATTGGCGAACAGTGGCTATAAGCCCACTGGTAAGAAGCCTAATACAACGAAACACAATCGTATTAGAGAATTAGATAGTCAAAACAATATGACAAAAGAGGAAGTCGCTAAGGCGGTTGGTGTTGGGGTAGCTACCGTTTATCGTGTCTTAAAGCAGAGCTAACAGTTATAGTTGGAGTGAATAAGGTAGTCTAAATGTACTTCGTTGTGTACATGCAGTGAGCTTTTGGATCTTTATTCTTATTTACCATAAGCGCTGTTATGGGAAGAAGGGCTGCTATCTAGTGAGAACTTAAACCTTCAATTGTGAGCTATATTGATCAATGGTTTGATTTATCAATATAGCTAAAATGTACACAAAATGAGATTTTTGCGAGTAAATTAAACTATTTTTGATCTACCTTTCATCCTTATTCATTAGATTATTCAAGAGTACGTTCTATCAACACTGTGTTTGCTATCTCTATACCGATTTTCGCAATCACAGCGTTTCTATCTTCAAACGAAGCATCGGTGTCCGTAATGTATAAAGCGGCGATGATAGGTTTGCGACCTGGAGGCCACATTACAGCCGTAATCGCACGTGATCCATAACCGCCAGCGCCTGTTCTGTCTGCTATGATCCAGTCACTTGGAACACCTTTACGAAACAGCGCATCACCAACCTCATTAGCCTTAAGCCAAGATTGCAGTTGTTGACGAGACTCAGTAGATAATGTTTCTCCCACCACTAATTTTTCAAGTGTCGTTATCATTGCCATTGGTGTGGTGGTATCTCTTTTATCTTTAGGTGTCGCCTCATTCAGCTCAGTTTCCCAGCGATCAAGTCGCGTTGTATTGTCCCCAATAGAACGTAAAAAATGAGTGAGAGATTTAGGTCCACCTATGGCTTGCAAAATAAAGTTGGCAGCTGAATTATCACTGGTTGACAGGGTTGCATGACACAACTCCCCAAGAGACATACCTTTTTTGCCTACCTGCTTTTCTGTCACAGGAGAGTAAGTAACCAGATTTCTTTTAGAGAACCTTATGACTCTATCTATCTTTTCCTGACCTAAGTCAACATTATGAAGAACATTGGCACAAGCAAGTGTTTTAAAAGTACTGCTTAAAGGAAAACGTTCATCAGCTCTATACTCCCAGCGTTGCTCGGTCTCTAAATCATGCACAGCCATGCCGATTCGAGCACCCAATTTATTCTCAGCATTTTTGACAGAGTCAATTAGTGAGCCTGCTGCATTGACGTGTAATGATAGCGTAAGACAAAAAATAGTGATTAGTGTGCTAAAAATTTTAATCTTGTTTTGGAGTAAATGCATGATGATTAGAGTTTCCTTTGAAGGCATATGATCTACAGTTATAACGCAAACCCTTTGAAAACAATATGCCTTGCCTATACGGTGTAATGGTATAGCTACCATACTCGAAATCAGTCCCGTAACACTATTACTGATAGTGTTACGGTTAGCTAAAAATATTTCATCAGTTGTTCAGTTTACTGACTTAGATGTTTGGCATGAAAGCGCAAATGCTCTTCAATAAAGCTGGCGATAAAATAGTAACTATGGTCATAGCCCTCATGCAATTGATACATTAAAGGATAATCGTTTGATTCTGCAGCTGCGAGTAAAGCTTCTGGCTTGAGCTGCTCTACAAGGAAGTTGTCAGACTCACCCTGATCTACTTTAGCAGGAACTAATTCAGTTGCTCGTTTCATGAGCTCACTAGGATCGTAGTTCAGCCAATTGGCTTTATCTTCACCTAAATAAGCAGTAAAAGCTTTTTGTCCCCATGGAGAATTCACAGGGTTACTGATAGGACTAAAAGCAGACATTGAGCGGTAACGCTCTGGGTTAAGCATGCCAATGTTCAACGCACCAAGACCACCCATCGAATGACCAGAAATGGCTCTCTTATCAGATACTGGAAACGATGCCTCAATTAACTCAGGCAACTCATTGACCACATAATCATACATCTGGTAGTGCTTGCTCCAAGGCATCTCAGTAGCATTAACGTAGAATCCTGCCCCTTGACCTAAATCGTAGGCTGCATCATCAGCAACATCTTCACCACGAGGGCTAGTATCTGGGGCGACAATAGCGATACCCAATTCTGCAGCAATACGCTGTATCCCAGACTTCTGCATGACGTTCTCATCTGTGCAGGTCAAGCCTGACAACCAATAAAGGACAGGGACTTTTGTACCACTGCCCATCTGAGGCGGCAAGTAAATAGCAAACTGCATACTACAATTTAATGATTTTGAATGATGGCTATACTGCTTATGCCAGCCACCAAAACTTTTATTGACACTAATATTCTCTATGGACATACTAAAACACCTCTGTTAAAACATTAAATGCTGCCCCCAAAAAGAGACAGCACTGTTATCATGACAACATAACTACTTAATGTTAATCACCTATAAATGACCGATTATTTGTTAAAAAAGATCATGATGACTCATTCTTAAAAATGAATAACCGTACGAATACTCTCGCCTTTATGCATCAAGTCAAACGCTTCATTGATGTCTTCTAATGGCATGGTATGAGTAATGAAATCCTGTAATGGGATTTCGCCCGCTAGATAGCGCTCAACATAACCTGGCAATTCCGTACGACCTTTCACGCCGCCAAATGCTGAACCTTTCCAGACACGACCAGTCACTAACTGGAATGGACGGGTTGAAATTTCTTTACCTGCACCAGCCACGCCGATAATAACCGACTCGCCCCAGCCTTTATGGCAGCACTCAAGCGCGGAACGCATCACATCGACGTTACCGATACATTCAAACGAATAATCAACACCGCCATCGGTTAACTCAACGATGACTTCCTGAATTGGTTTGTCATAATCTTTTGGATTAATACAGTCAGTTGCGCCTAGTTTTTTGGCTAACTCAAACTTGCTTTCATTGATATCAATCACAATGATGCGGCTGGCTTTTGCCATTGCAGCACCGATGACCGCTGACAGCCCAATACCGCCCATGCCAAAGATAGCGACCGTAGCACCTTCTTCGACTTTTGCAGTGTTCATGACCGCACCCATACCAGTCGTGACGCCACAACCTAGCAAGCAAACTTCTTCTAATGGCGCTTCTTTATTGACTTTAGCCAATGAGATCTCTGGCAAGACAGTATATTCAGAAAAAGTTGAGCAACCCATGTAATGGTAAATTGGCTGACCATCTTTATAAAAACGCGTTGTGCCGTCTGGCATCAGACCTTTACCTTGAGTCTCGCGCACTGCTGAGCATAGGTTGGTTTTACCTGAAGTACAGAATTTACATTCACCACATTCTGCGGTGTATAGAGGAATGACATGGTCGCCAACTTGGACACTGGTGACGCCTTCACCAATTTGCTCAACGATACCACCACCTTCATGACCCAAAATCGCTGGGAATACACCTTCTGGGTCTTCACCAGATAAGGTAAAGGCATCGGTATGACAAACGCCGCTAGCGATGATTTTTACCAAGACTTCGCCTTTGCGCGGCAGCATGACATCCACTTCTTCGATAGATAGCGGCTGATTTGGCCCCCAAGCAATGGCGGCTTTCGATTTAATAAATTTATCTGACATAAGAGTCTCTCTTTTTGGTTAGTTGATTGTTGTCCCTGTTCAACTCAGACATATTTCTAGAACACCATGTTGAGCTGAGCGAAAAATTTGATCTCTATTTACCTTACCATTTTGTGATATGAGTGTTCTACTGCTTTACTATTATCTTTTAGCCCCATCAAATGCAGCTACTTAAAAGGATACAGTACTTCGTTGCTACTTTACATCAATGGCTATGCCCTTGTGATAGGCTAATGGTAGCAACGCCTACTGCAACCAACCCCATGCCGATCCAAGTGCTCAAATCGAGATGTTGTCGGTAGATAACCGCAGACAATGCCGTTACCGTCACTATCGCAAGTCCTGCCCATAGCGCATGAACAATACCAACCGGCATTCCTTTCATAGCCTGTCCTAAAAAAACAAATGCAGCTAGATGTCCTAACAGAACTAACATACTTGCTAACGGCTTAGTGAAGCCATCCGTCTGTTTTAATGCAACGTGAGATAAAGCTTCTGCAACCACTCCGAAAAAAAGAAACATCCAACTCATTTTGCACCTCTTGTATTAGCAAGCTTTAGTTGCAATGAACTGGAGCCTGTTTGAATTTATGCTTGTATTATATCTATTTCTGATTAGATGATAATATGCTATATTCGAAACTATCTTTTGCATATAGGTAATAATGATGAAATGGGATGGTATCAGTGAGTTCGTTTACGTGGCTGAATACGAGAGTTTTACGAAAGCTGCAAAGAAAATAGGCATCTCGACCGCTCAAGTAAGTCGACAAGTCAGCGCCTTAGAACAACGTCTCAATATTAAATTACTTTACCGAACGACTCGTAAGGTCTCGCTAACAGAAGAAGGCCGTGTTTTTTATCAGCACTGCCGCGGGGTACTTGATGGTCTCGATGCCGCAGAGCAAGCGGTGACTAATTTGCAGTCAAAACCGCAAGGCATGATTAAACTGACAACTCCTGTCACTTATGGTGAACAACAATTGATGCCATTGGTGAATGACTTTATGGTGCAATATAGTGATATTGAAGTGACTGCCTTTTTGAGTAATCAGCAGGTTGATTTGATTGAAGAGGGCTATGATTTAGCCATTCGCATTGGAAAGCTTCGTGATTCGACTATGATGGCAAAAAAACTCAGTAGTCGTACTAATTTTGTCTGTGCGGCGCCCTCCTATATTGAGAAATACGGCATACCGCATTCTCTGACCGAACTTGGTCAACATAACTGTCTGCTGGGGACGCTAGACTACTGGCACTTTAAAGAGTCTGGTAAAGAGAAAAACATTCGAGTGACAGGTAGCGTGCGTTATAACAGCGGTTATAGTTTAGTCGATGCGGCTATAAAGGGATTGGGTATTGTGCAGCTACCTGATTACTACGTACAAAAGCATTTAGAATCGGGGGAGCTGGTCAGCTTATTGGATAATCTTAGGGAACCTGAGGAAGCTATTTGGGCTCTATATCCTCATAATCGCCATTTGTCGCCAAAAATTAGGCTGCTACTAGATTATTTAGCAGCACATTTATCTAAACCCTAACTGGGTGATAGTAAGAACTACCCATACTTTAAGGCCTCGCACCTCGAAAGATAAATCATCTAATTACTTGGAGGTCTTGCACACTACTCTAACCAACTCGATCGTTAGGAGGCTGACATGATCGTCAAGCAAAAACCGAACGCACTCAAGCTGTTTTTTACCTTGCGCGGCTCTATCCTACCAAAAATTTATCCTCAGATTTTTCTCACCATCTTGCTTAGCACTCTAATAGCAGGCATCCAGTACTGGTTTCCAGGCTTCTTCTCCTCTTATAGTACGGCTCCCTTCACTTTTCTAGGGGTTGCTTTATCATTGTTCCTCGGCTTTCGTAACAATGCCAGCTATCAACGCTGGTGGGAAGCTAGGGGTCAATGGGGTCAGCTAGTAGTGGATGCTCGTAGCTTGGCCCGCCAAGTGCTCTCATTTATGGATGAAGAAACGGAGACTGGACGGCAAACCCAGCGCCGTATGATTCACCTAACCATCGCCTTTACTCATGCTCTGCGCCATCGACTACGTGACACTGAACCTTGGCAGGACGTTGATCGTTTTGTAGAACCCGAGCATCACCTCAGCATGCGCCAAGCGCAAAATCTGCCCGAGTACCTGCTGCGGCTGATGGGGAAAAAGGTCGGTTATAGCCGACGTGAGCGATTATTATAGGAATTTCTAGTACAGAACATGGATGAACGGCTGACCTCTATGACTGTAGTTTTGGCCGCCTGCGAGCGCATTCATTATACGCCACTACCATTTGCTTATACGCTGTTAGTACATCGCACCACCTACTTATATTGCTTTATGTTGCCTTTTGGTTTGGTGTCATCTCTGGGATGGGCTACTCCGTTTGTCTGTGCAGTGATCGCCTATACTTTTTTTGGTTTAGATGCTCTTAGTGAGGAGTTGGAATCGCCTTTTGGCTTGGCCGCTAACAATCTACCACTGAGTGCTCTGTCGCGTACCATCGAAATTAACTTACTAGAGGCACTGGGAGAAACCGATCTGCCGCCCGATATAAAATCTAAAAATGGCTACTTACAGTAAATTATTTTGCGTAAGCAGTTAGCCTTAAGTCTCTGGCTGAGTAGTTATATAAACAGTCTTGATGGTGACGGAACAAATAATGGCATTGTTCAAACATGAGTAGATATACGAGCCTCTATTAATAAAAATTATTATTACCTTATGGTAAAAGTCATTTTCTTTTTAGACCTATTATCTTTTATATGAAATAACGTATGATGGTTTCTATCGACAGACGACGCGGCAAACTTGCTGCAACTCGATAGAAAAACTATTGATAAAAAATCATCCACAACCGGAGAACAACACATGAGCATTTTTACTCACGTTACCCTTGGCACTAACGATGTTAATCAAGCACGTACATTCTATGACAACGTTTTAGAGATTCTAGGGCTTAAACGTATTGCTGACCTAGGTGATAATGGTTCAATATGGGGCGTAGATGCACCATCTTTATTTGTTATGAAACCTAATAATGGTCAACCAGCTAGTGTTGGTAATGGTAATATGGTGAGCTTTGAAGCACCAAGCCGCGCTGCTATTGACGCATTTCATGCAGCAGCATTGAGCGCTGGTGCTCAAGATGAAGGCCAGCCTGGTACACGCGATTGGGCGCCTAACGCTTACGCGGCCTATGTTCGTGATCTAGATGGTAATAAGCTTGCCGTTTATTGCTTCAAAGAAGCATAACAGCAGTCTTACGGACCGCTCGTTCGTAACCGCTAATATTAGTATCAATACTACCGAAAAAGGGTCCTGCAAATTTTGCAGGACCCTTTTTCGTCATTGAAATCAGCTTTATAACACTTGATACCCTGTCTATTTATGTGAGTCCGCGTACTATGTAAGTAACGCACAGACTCTGTAATAGCAACAAAATGTTAAAATTCTTCTTATTACATTCAACCTTTTATAAAGAATATCAATAGATAAATAACACTTATCCATGACTGCAAACGTCAATGAGCAAAATCCAAATATATTTAAAATCAAGAAATACAATTCAATAGGAGTCGCCTGTTTATGGCCACCAATAACAATAAACATATCAATAAAGACATTCTCTGTGACACTGACCACAGTGTTCGAGTCAGGGGAGCTCGCGTTCATAACTTAAAGAATATAGATGTAGATTTACCTCGTGATGCACTGGTCGTTTTTACCGGTATATCAGGATCAGGTAAGTCATCACTTGCTTTTGGCACTTTATTTGCTGAGTCACAACGTCGTTATTTAGATTCAGTATCCCCTTATGCGCGTCGATTGATAGATCAAGTTGATGAGCCTGATGTTGATATGATAGAAGGTCTGCCGCCAGCAGTTGCTCTACAACAACAACGAGGTACGCCCTCAGTGCGTTCATCAGTGGGCAGTGTTACCTCTATCTCAAACGGGCTACGCATGCTCTATTCACGAGCTGGAGATTATCCTACTGGTCAAGAGATATTGTATGCCGATGCGTTTTCGCCAAATACACCTGAGGGTGCCTGTCCTACTTGCTCTGGTATTGGCCGCGTGTTTGAAGTCACCGAAGAGTTACTAGTACCTGATAACACCAAAACCATTCGAGAGCGTGCTATCGCAGCATGGCCACCAGCGTGGCAAGGCAAAAACCTAAGCCGCATACTGGTGTCACTCGGCTACGATATTGACACGCCTTGGCATAAACTGCCAAAAGAAACCCGCGATTGGATCTTGTTTACAGATGAAACCCCAACCGTTCCTGTCTACCCTGAATACAGCCTTGAGCAAGTAAGAAAAGCGATTGAGAGCGGCGAAAAGCCCAACTATATGGGCACGTTTTCGAGTGCAAAGCGCTTCATACTGCATTCTTTTGCCACTACTCAGAGCTCATTGACAAAAAAGCGCGTTTCTCAGTTTATGCAAATCTCTGTATGTCCAGAATGTGATGGTAAAAAACTGAAAAAAGAATCACTATCCGTTACGTTCGCAGGACTTGATATTGGGGAGCTGTCGCAACTGACCTTTATCGAACTGGCGCGCAAGCTTGAGACTGCGGCCAATAAAGTCCCAACTGACAATATGGCAAATCGTGAAAAGGCTATCGTCGCTCAGCGCATTGCCAGTGATATGTTATCTCGGGTAAAAGCACTGACCCTATTGGGTTTGGGGTACTTATCACTTGAGCGCACCACACCTACACTATCTCCTGGTGAGCTACAACGCTTACGCCTAGCCACTCAAATTCGCTCACAACTTTTTGGGGTGGTTTATGTACTAGATGAACCATCCGCTGGTCTTCATCCAGCAGATACCCAAGCATTACTAAGTGCCTTAGATGAGCTCATTGCCGCTGGTAACTCAGTGTTTGTCGTCGAGCATGATGTGAGCGTCATCAGACACGCTGATTGGATCGTAGACGTTGGCCCCAATGCGGGTACTCATGGCGGCGAGGTGATTTATAGTGGTCCTGTAGAGGGATTGCGCGACGTGACTCACTCGCATACCAGCCGCTATCTGTTCAGCACTGACGCTATCGTAAAACGCACACCAAGAGAGCCGACAGCGTGGCTTAAACTTACAGGGATTACGCGTAATAACTTACAAGAGCTGGATGTCGGTTTTCCATTGGGTGTGATGACTACTGTCACGGGTGTATCAGGTTCAGGAAAGTCGAGTCTAGTGAGTCAAGCTTTGGTAGAGCTCGTTTATGAGGCTCTAGGACAAAAACAAACGGTTGAAGCTCCAACTGGCGAAGCCGATTTACTTGAGCAAGAGTTGGAGACGCCAACCGGTGGACAAATCATTGAGGGTATGGATGATGTCAAACGACTGGTAACCGTCGATCAAAAAGCTATTGGGCGTACGCCGCGCTCAAACCTTGCTACCTATACCGGACTGTTTGATCATGTCCGTAAGCTATTCGCGTCAACGAGCGAGGCAAAATCTCGTCGTTACAACGCAGGGCGTTTTTCATTCAACACGACTAAAGGTCGTTGTCCTAATTGTGAAGGCTTAGGCTTTGTGAGTGTCGAGCTACTGTTTCTTCCTAGCGTCTATTCGCCTTGCCAAGTCTGTCACGGACAGCGCTACAATGAGGACACGCTAGAGGTCACGTATCGTGACAAAAACATCGCCGATGTGCTGGCGCTCACGGTTGAATCAGCTTATGAATTCTTTGCAGACGACCCTGCTATCTTGCGAGCATTAAGTGCCTTGCTACAAGTCGGGCTTGGCTACTTACGACTTGGCCAACCAGCAACTGAGCTATCTGGCGGTGAAGCCCAACGTATTAAACTTGCCACTGAATTGCAGCGAACGCAGCGCGGCGATACGCTGTATATCCTAGATGAGCCAACAACGGGTTTGCACCCAAAAGATGTCTCGATGTTGATGGCGCAATTGAATGGACTTGTTGATGCCGGTAACAGCGTTATCATGGTCGAACACGACATGCAGGTTGCTAGTAGTAGTGATTGGGTGATTGATATCGGCCCTGGTGCAGGTGGTGAAGGTGGCCATATCGTGGCGCAAGGATTACCTGAAACAGTCGCTGAGTCGAAGATCAGCCGAACCGCACCTTTCATGCGCCTCTAGTGCCCGTCGCAAACCTCTTATGATAGTGTAAAAAAACGACAGCGATAATCAGTTTATCGCTGTCGTTTTACTTAATGTAATTTGATCTTTGGACGACCTATGCGTAGTATCTTTTCGCTAATCCATAAAGCAAATGTCTTGAAGGCACCATGAATAGACATCTGATGCATGCGATAGAGCGATATGTACATAAAACGGGCAATCTTTCCTTCAATGAAAAAGCTGTTATTGGTGAGATTACCCATTAAGTTTCCCACAGTACCGTAACGTGATAGATTAACCAGTGACCCATAATCGTTATAGGTAAAACCTCGTAGTGGCTGCTTTCTTAACGTTGCAATTATATTTTTTTCAACACATTTTGCCATTTGATGTGCAGATTGCGCGCGCGGTGGCACTTGTTTGCCATCGGTTTGGGTGAAGGCGCAGCAATCGCCTAATACAAAGATACGGTCATCAACCGTGCTTTGTAAAAATTTATTTACCCGAATTTGATTATTAGAAGTAAGCTCAAAAACCCCCAAATCTTTAATAAAATCAGGGGCTTTTACGCCTGCCGCCCATACCATGATATCAGCCTCAATCTGCTCATCATCTTTCGTAATAAAGCCGTACTTCGTCGCCTCTTTCACCTGTGTATGTTCACGTACATGAACGCCTAGTTTCAATAATTCGCGCTTAGCACTTGATGCAATACGCTCAGGCAAGGCAGGTAAAATGCGTGGTCCCGCTTCAATTAAATGGATGTGTAAACGTTTCGGCGACATATTTGTCAAGCCGTATAGCTTTAATAGATTAGACACATGGTACAGCTCAGCTGAAAGTTCTACTCCCGTTGCACCTCCACCAACAATGGCGATATTAAGTGCTTGCTGCTGGTTATCATCTTGATGAAGACGCGTAAAACCATCAAGCAATGAATGCTGAAAACGTTGAGCTTGCTGAGTTGAGTCCAAAAAGTAGCAGTTTTCCTTCACCCCAGGGGTATTGAAGTCGTTACTTATGCTGCCAATGGCAATAACAAGATGATCGTAGTGCACGTGGCGTTCCGGCAAGATAGTATGGCCTGATTCATCATACAGTGCAGCAAGAGTGATGGTTTTAGTTTTTTGATCAATATTATCAAATTCCCCCAGCTGAAAGTGGTAATGATGCTGAGCAGCATGCGCCGAGTACACCACACCATCTAAATCAGAATCAATAGAGCCTGTCGCGACTTCATGCAGTAACGGTTTCCAAATATGAGTACGGTTTTTATCTATTAATAATATATCGGCTTGCTTTTTCTTTCCTAACTTGTGTCCTAATTGGGTTACAAGCTCTAAACCACCAGCACCGCCGCCAATAACGACAATTTTAGGTGTGATTATATTCATAACGTTGTCCTAGACAATAACATATTCAAATAACTGACAATCTATTCGCAAGGTAGGTTATGAAAACCAGAGTAACTAATAGACTGCTGTCATTATGAGGTGAGATTCATGAAAGCTAAAATCATAAATCAGGCTTTTACGTGGCAGGAAATGGTGAGCTTATGGCCATCACAATCATGAATATTAGAAGCTTAATCGTGAGTACTTGATGTATCTACCCTCCTCAATAGATCGAAGGCAGATGACTTGTTCAAATCGTTATTAACAACCATGAAATCAGCTAACAGGCTCATCATGTATTTTTCATAATAAGCCTGAAATTTTACTTAGGTGCAAACATGTTATCAGCACTGCGATGTGCGGTATAAACTGCCTCACCATCACTTTCGCCATCAAATATAACCGTCACGTTAGGTGTAAATAGTAAGATATCACCTACTTCTGCCACGTATTTGTTGCCTTGTAAATCCCGCATCACAATTTTACCCTTAGTGATTACTTTGTATTCTACAAATTCATAAGTGTACTCAAACTCAACACCAGGTTGCATGGCAAAAAAACCAACCGTTAAACCATTAGTATTATTGGTGACGCTAACTTCTGCCATCTGACTTTTTAGGTTGTTAACTTCAAGTAAGCCAGCGAGTTGGTTTAGCTTATAAGTACCTGCTTTAATAAGTTGGATACCAGACTCTTGAGCAAGTGAGGCTACATTGTTTTTATTTACGGAAAGAGTCATTATTTTAATCCTAATAAGGTTGACTGAAAGATCAGTATCTGTAAATCATATGTTTTTTTAGCACTATAGATTCAGCTCATTACTTACTATCTGATCTATAACGCCTACTTTACATTGTTTATGAGAAATAATAACCAGCATTAGAATAAAATGACTTTTACATGTTAGTAATAATAGAAGATAATTGCAGAGTATAAAATAAGGTTGGGTGTTCGTCATTGACGTTAGTTAAACGACTGTTATATGAACATTCTAAAAATAAAAAGTGGCTCTGAAATTATGAATCATAAATAAGGCTTCCATCATCAGCATTTGAGCTTTGCAGATATTAGTTTAGTTGCTATTGAGCATATATAAAGTACGACCGCTAGTGTTGCCAATATGAAGGATAACGGCAAAAAGAAACTTTCTTGCAATATACCATCGGCATTAATACCGTTGTAAAATACAATTTCCAGTAGCCCTGACAAACCAGATAAAAATAACAGTATGAGCACCACAATGATTAGCTTAGACATCATAATAATTTTTCCATTTGATTGTTTGTATGTTTACGCCAATGCAAAAACTAAACTAGGCAGCTTAATTCTACTGGATAAGTATCTTATGCTTGGGAGAGTTAGCTAACTACTTTGAATGATATGAAAATTACCAACAAATCTTTTTTGGACTTATTAACTTCAAGTGAGCATTGTAAATTAGGGTATACCCCAAGGGAACCAGTTATTTCGCCCCTCAAACCTATTAACAGACCACTTAAAACAGACTGCTATAATGGAACCACTTATAACAGACTATTTTAGGTGTTTATGTTTATCAGAGCGTATCTACGAGCGTCTACCAAAGAACAAGATGCTAAGCGTGCCAAAAGCGAACTCATAGCATTTGCCAACGATCATGGCCACAAGATTGCCGCCTTCTATGTCGAAAACGAATCAGGAGCTATCTTGGTGCGACCCAAGCTTATGCAGCTGATTGAAGATGCTCATAAGGGCGATGTTATTTTAGTTGAGCAGATTGATCGCTTGGCACGTTTGAACCAAGCTGATTGGGATACGCTCAAAAGAATGCTATCAGAAAAAAAGCTCTCTATCGTATCAAAAGAGCTGCCGACCTCCTATATGGCACTTCAACCTGAAAGCAGCACTGAATTTATGAGCAGTGTATTGCAGGCCATTAACTCGATGATGCTGGATATGCTCGCAGCCATTGCTCGAAAAGATTATGAGGATCGCCGTAACCGTCAGATGCAAGGTATTGCTCGTGCTAAGGCAGAAGGTAAGTATTCAGGACGTAGGAAAGATACCGAAAAGCGTAAGATTATTGCCAGTCTACTCAAATCAGGCCATAGCTATTCTGATATTCAGAAAATGGCCAAGTGCTCACGGCATCTGATCGCTGATGTGGCCAAGGAAAGACCTAAACTTATCATTGCTCATTAAGTGGTTCCACTACAGCAGTCTACTATGAGTAGTCTATTAATGGATTAATGAGCCTTTTTAGATGGTTCTCTTGGAGTATGCCAAAAAATCATTTTAATGCTTTGTTGATACTTTCAATAAGTTTTTTCCACTCATCAACTTCATCAGCTGCTAGGTGAGATGAATCGTGATCTTTACACCACTTTATAAAAGCTTTAGCTAGATTATACTTTGAAAAATTTGGTACTTCTTTATTGAATATACTCACAATACTTCTATTAGGCTGTGAATCTGCAATGTCTTGACAATTAATAGAATACTCTAACTGTACAATATCAATAAGTGTTTTCCTTAATAAGTCTTCAATTTCGGGCGTAGAAACATTTTTACAGTAGTCCTTGGTTCGAAATATATTTTTATTCCCTAAAGTATGAATTAAATTTTCCTGTTGAGCTGCTTGATCGCCTGCGCTATCAGAATCAAGTAAAGCTGCAATCTTTAATTTCTGGGCATGCAAAATAGTAGCATAATATACGACTTTACCAGCTGTATTAGCAGGAATCAGAGCTATCTTTTCATCCAAACTTACCACACTAGATTGACGCAACAGTGCTGAAACTGACTCTATGTACCAATAGTCTGTAAGGCCTTCTAAAATCAAGTTTTTCTTTTGCGTAAATAGACTTTGAGCTAAGTCATATCCTAGTGCTTCTTGAAGAGGTAAGAGGCCAGCTGGGTCGCTTGAAGAAATTGTAGTATGGACCTTTGTTCCATCTCTACGGTTCTTCATTTCTACTACTTTGACGATATCTAGTTCGTCAGGTCCAACTAAAAAAGGAGAATGAGTAGTATAAATAGTTTGGTTTTTTTCTGCTAATCTTGTGAGAGTTTCTCTAAAATCCCGCTGTTTTAAACCGTGTAAACTCATACCAGGTTCATCTAAAAGCAAAATAGCGTTTTTGTGCCTATCCATTGCTTCTGCAAAGAATACAACAAAGAATGAAACTAACCATTGAAAACCTTCTGACCTTTGGTCTAATTCAATATCAACACCAATCTCATCTTCTACAACGACTTTTAAATATTGTCCATCAGCGATAACCCTTAACCTATCTGCTTCTGGTCGGTCAGGATTTGGCATCCATACTTTCCTGATTTCCTCTGTTAACCGAACACTTGCAGCATTTAATTGATAACTTCTACTATCAAGTCTATCTTTATATTCTTTTAAAGCTTGTGGATCGTTAATAGATGGGCTGTTTGTCTTTCCTAGTTCAGACAGCTCTCTTGCAGTGAAACCTAGTAACTTGAGGAGACAAAGATTTCCATAATCATAATAAGTATCATCTAGTAGATTTTGTTCGGTTCTTTGTGCTAAATGCTCCAAATGTACAGAAGGTTTAACTTTAAAATAATTATTAAAGAGAATGAATACTGGTGTCCTTTTATCCAGAATACTTAAAACATTATCAATCTGCTCATTAAACTCAATTAAAGTTTTTAACTTTTCGTATCTTTCTTCTTCTTTATTATTATCTTCCTCTATAAGAGCAAAATTATTCTCTAAAAAACTCTGTAACTCTTTAGATTTATCTTCTGATATGAGGGTATTATCGTTCCAACTTTGATTGATAGTCCTTAAAACATTACTAGGTTTTCCAGTATCTTCGTCTGGATGTTCAATACCATACTGTTTATCTAAATGAGACATTAACCTTGCTAAGTCACCTCTAATGTCTTTATAACGAATTTTTGATGGGCCATTCTCGAGAGAATGATATACCCTGTTATCAAGATTTTTATATAATTTATATATACAGTCGTGAAATTCAGCCGGTACAATTTCTGCATCATCTTCATCTAGTCTAAACCAACCTGTTACGACTGTAATGTCTTTAGGGAGGACCTTTTCAGAAGTGATATCGTTATATTTTGATCGCGGATAATCTCTAAGTGCTTCAAATCCATCTACTTCTTTTGGTTTACTTAGCTGTTGTAAAGCTTTTAAAATCACTGTTTTCCCTGCCTCATTTGGCCCTACCATTATCGTCTTTAGATCTTCAACTTCAAATTCTCCAGTATCAATTATACTTCGGTAGTTTTGAATTCTAGCTTTGATTAGTCTCATAAATTTATTTCCCTTTCCTAATATTATTGATTTTAATAATGGTTACTCTATTGCTCAATCTATCCTGAAAACACTAATCATTGCCATAACAGCGCTTATGCTAAATAAAAATAATGCTCCAAAAGCTCACTGCATGTACACAACGAAGTACACCGCGACTACCTAAATAACTCAATATACCGATATCATTAGCCTACAGCCGAAGGCTCAAGTACTCACTAGGGTACCGAACCAAGAAAAGAGCTTGAGTGGCTCGCTATAAGTAGGCTTAATTAAAAAATACTGTTACGTAAATTCATCACTACATGAATTGAATCTTAAATAGGATCGTACTGTAATAGTCTTGATTGTTCTAATGCTAATATGGAGGGCGTTGTGACTGATAGCTGTGCTAAGTTGTTGGCAGATAAGCAATTGACCATAGTCTTCATTGAAAGCGCGACCGCGGGCTATCTAGCACATCGCTTTTCTATGAGTCCTTATTCAGGCGATATATTAATGGGCGGCTTGGTATGCTATGACGTTGCGATAAAAAAGAACGTGTTAAATATATCGAGCCAATTAATTGCTCAGTGTACACCTGAATCCTTAGAAGTCACCCAAGAACTGGTTAATAAGTCTAAGACCATGTTTGAAGCCGACTTATATGTGGCTTGTACAGGACTATTAACGTCTGGAGGCTCTGAAACTAAGGATAAGCCTGTCGGTACGTTTTTTTATTGCATTGGTTATAAAGATGAGCTGTATGATTTTCGCAGTATCTGTCAAGGCGCCCCTGAGCAAAAGCTACGCAGCATCAATAGTCTTATTTGTAAGAGTATTATAGAGGTTGTAAATCGCCATACTGACTAATTTAAAATCTTATTATTTAGGGCTTTAGCCCATCCTCTATGTTTTTTGTTGCTAGAAACTATAATAAGGATATTAAAATGAAAACATCAGTACCTATTAAATCGCTTCAAAATAAACTATGGATAGTATTTTTGGTGAGTTTCTTTGGTCTCAGCGCTTGCAGCAGTGAGACAGAAGAGCCGGCTCCTAATACAGAATCTAGCGAAATGACACCTGTGCAAACAGCGACCGAGGCTGACGATCAAACCCCTGCTCCTACAGAGGAGGTAGAAGGTGCAGGTGGTACAGCATACTATTCTAGTAATGGGAGTGTAGAAAATGACCAAAAGACGGATGATACGGTTACTGTTAATGAAAATAACTCGAACTTAGATCAAACACCGGCAGATGGAGTGCAGTAAGTATGAGAAAGCGCGCAATCCATTAAGTATTAATATAAATAGCTCACCGCCATGTGTTCAAGTTTAACTAAGAAACCGTACTTATTAAGCGTCTCATCTTTACTTACATCATTAGCAGAATTGACTAAAAAAGCCCGTGACCATAATCACGGGCTTTTTACATTTTTAGGGTCTAATTATTAAACACTCAATCATCAATAGTTGTTTTGTGTACGCCACTCATCTACATCACGTTCAGCGTCTTCTTTTGAATGACCATAACGCTCTTGGACACGTCCAACCAGTTTGTCACGGTCACCTTCGATATGAGTGAGATCATCATCTGTTAAATCTCCCCATTTTTGTTTTACTGAACCTTTGAGTTGGTTCCATTCGCCTTTTAGGGTTTGATTGTTCATATCGTTATCATCCATTTTTTGATTGTTTTTGTACTGCTCATCCATACTTTGTTCGTTCAAATCTTGATTGTTCATCATGGCTTTCCTTTTCTATTTATGCGTTTTTAAGTCAACGCATCTATATCAAGAACAAGCTCATCCATCTTTTATTTTTTTTATTGATGGATAGGCTATCAGCAATTATTAAGCTGACATATCTAATATAGAGATACACATTTGGACTGTCTGTATAACGAATGTTTAAAGTATTGCTGAGCTATTATTAAGTCTACCAATTTGTTATGACGGTATAAGTTATGATTCGGACCGGACTGTTAGTTATAAGAAAAGTCTTTAATTAAAAAAGACTATAAGATTGGTTCTAGTGTCAGAGCTGGGAGACGCTCTTACTAAACCACTCTGAAATTTCCTGAGACTTAACATTCTGAGAAGGTATAAAAAACCCTTTCGTTAAATCGTATAATGGGCGTTATGACAAATGATTTTAGACAGAAAAAGCCAATCTACTAGATGGCTTTTTTAGAGAGTTCTTGGACAGGTAGAGCGACTTATCGAAAGTAAGCCCACTAAGGATTACTACAGTCAATTAGAAAAATCTAGTCACGACTATAGTGCTCAAGACGAGGATTAAACCGCTCACTCCTAAAGCTCGTAGAACAAATTCCTTGTTGCTCATAACCGCCCTCGCATCATTCTTTATTGTTAATATCTACTTTATACTTTATCTATCCATTATTGTAAATGACTCTTTAAAATACCATCAAAAAGTACATTGAGCGAACCTATCCAGTATTATTATTTTGTATATGAATAATTTAATCAATTATGATGACACCCACATGGGAAACTGAACTTAATAATTCGCAAACCTATCCTCATACTCATCACAGACCTTCAATCCAATTTGTACGGCTTCACTAAGGTCAGCCCCTTCTTTGACACTATAAGGCACATTTGGCGTCAAACGACTTAGCTTTAAGCCATCTACCGCTGCTTTGTTAAGCGGTATACCAACGTAAGATTCATCGGTGTAACCCTTAGGATGAAAAAACACCTCACGACCAAAGGAAGGATTTGAGGCACACGCAATCTCACCCTCAGGCACTGTAAACGGATAAGGTGTTGTGTAATCTTTACTCCATGTCTGCTCACTCACTACGATATAGCCTGAACCATACAGATCATCTTCTGTATTGCCTGAGCTGCACCCAATCATAACGATAGACGCTACTGCAATTAACCACCTGGACATATTGATTCGCATGGTACGCCGTCCTTATCACGGTCTAGCTTGGTATTTCCACATTTGAGTGCTTGTTTAGCTTGTTCACAGCTAACCATCTGCCCACAAGTGCGCGGTAAGCCTTTGCATTGAGAGCCGCCAGCACCTTTAGCAAACAACGGATGCTCTACCTCAACATCACTATAAAATGGATTGTCAGTGACTGTAACTGCTGCCTGAGAAGATAAAGCAAAGAGAGATAACGCTATACTTAAAATAAATTTTTTCATAAAAACTACTTTTTTTGATATCCAAAACACTGCGTTCAAGTATTAATAATACCCTATATTTGTTCAATAAAGTGAGTGCTGTATAACTAAACGTCTGATTTGCACAGCAGTTTATTTATAATTTGCCTGATAGACGGGTTAGTGCCATAGTTGTTCACTGAACGTTCTGGACAGTTGTACTGTACAGACACTAAAAACGTACTTGAACACTAGGTGAAGAATGAACATATCGGTGACAAAAGCAGCAAAAGAATGGGGTGTATCAAGAACGACCATTTATCAGAAAGTCAATGATGGTGAGCTATCCAGAACCGCAGACAAGAAAATAGACGTTTCAGAAATGTTGCGCGTGTTTGGTGAGCCAATTTCTAAAAAACGTACTGAACGTTCAGTGAACACTGTCCAAAGTACACCTCTGAACAGTCAGAATGTTCAGTACAGTACAGACATTGAACACCAATTAGCGCTTGAAAAGCTCAAAAATGAACACCTCAGCCAACAAGTGAGTGATCAAAAGAAGTTGATAGAGAATTATCAGCAGCAGATCAGTCAGCTCAACAAAACGCTGGATAAAGCCAACGCCAGTATTCAGGATTTCGCGCAAGTCAGACTACTAGAGTTTAAAAAGTCTGAGCAGGGCTATGAGCCGCCAGTTGAACAAGAGAAAGAAAAAACAGACAACTCAACCGTAGCTACGGTTGAGAAGAAAAAAAAGTG
>NZ_JBFABE010000096.1:0-22228 GCF_040640155.1 Streptosporangium sp. NPDC023615 | reverse complement strand
AACTCGAACACCGGGCGACGACGACCGAGGACTGAGCGAAAAGACGACGACACCGATGTGGTCGAGGGCGACCCGGTCCGACAGAGCCTGCGCGCCGTGCGTGGCGGATCCGGCGAGGGAAGCCGTACGCTGATCGCGATGAACATCCACCTCAGCAGATTGGGGGTCCCGTTCCAGCAAGGTGAGTGCTGATGCGCCCCTTGACCGTGAACGAGGACTCCCGGCTTTCGCTCTGGCTGCACGTGCGCGGGTTCGCCGTGCCGCCTTCCATGATCCAGTCCGCGACCGCCCGCCGTGTCACCGGCGACTGGGCGGGAGCGTGTGTCGCGGCACACGTCGACGTCGATCTCGACCTGCGCCGCGCGGCTGGGGGTGTGGGTCCACGAGGTCTCCCACCTGCTGCGCGACCATCACGGGCGTGGCGACCGGGTCGCGGCGGAGCGGGGACCGACCGGGCCGGGGGAGCGGCTGCGGATGAACATCGCCGCGGACTTCGAGATCAACGACGACGTGTACGGGGACGGCCTGGTCCGCCCCG
Organism: Streptosporangium sp. NPDC023615; assembly: GCF_040640155.1. Classification (NCBI taxonomy): domain Bacteria; kingdom Bacillati; phylum Actinomycetota; class Actinomycetes; order Streptosporangiales; family Streptosporangiaceae; genus Streptosporangium; species Streptosporangium sp. NPDC023615. Next base: position 21,690 of record NZ_JBFABE010000096.1, on the reverse strand, counting down.
AGGGCGCCGTCGAACCGCGGGCCCTCGGGTTGCCCGAGGGGGAGTTCATGGAGGGCTACCTGCGCCGTTTCCGGCTCGGGCCGTACACGCAGAGCATGGTCTGGCTGGACTGCGGCAGCGGCGCCGACGGGCTGGAGCGGGAGTGGGAGCTCGGGCCGGACGGCGCGAACGGGCTCAGCCCGCAGGCACGGGACGCGGTCCGGTTCCGGGTGGCGCAGGGCATCAACGCCCGCCCGGGGAACGCCCCGCCCCGGGTCTCGGTGGTCGTCGACACCTCGGGATCGGTCAGCGACGCCGAACTGGGCAGCGCGCTCCTCGAGGTCGCCGCGATCGTCCGGGCCGTGGGCGGCCGGCGCGACCTGGTCGGGGTGCTGTCGTGCGACGCGGCGGCACAGGCCGTGCACGGACTGTGCCACGCCGGGGGAATCGCACTGGTGGGCGGTGGCGGAACGGACCTGCGTACGGGCTTCGCCGCGGCACTGCGGGCGAGACCGCGGCCGGACGTCGTCGTGGTCCTGACCGACGGCCAGACCCCCTGGCCGGACGCGCGGCCACCGTGCCGGACGGTGATGGGCCTGTTCCCCCGCGCCGGCTCATCCGGCACGGGGGACGAGGACGACCCCGACCACGTACCGGACGCACCGCCCGAATGGGCGCGGGTGGTCGCCATCGGCTGACCGTACCGGCCGGCCCGCCGGTCGTGATGAGCATGAGGAATCGCCCGCCCGAGAATGAGTAGTCATTACTCTCCTCCCCGAATTCCGCGACTGCCAGAGTTTCCCGTGTCGAAAGAATCCATTTCAAAGGGGATGACGAGAATGAAGCTCCGCACCGTCTCCGCGGGACTCGCCGTCGCGGCCGCGGCGGTCATGGCCGCCGGAGGCCCGGCGAACGCCGCCGACGGTCCTTCCGAGGACGAGATCAGGACCGCCGTTCGGCATGCCGTGTCGGGCAAGGCCACCGCCGCGGACCTCGAGATCATCAAGAACGACCCGCAGCTGGCCCGTACGGTGCCGGTGTCGGTGAAGGTGGGTGATCCGGTCGTCACCAGGGCCGACCCGCCCCAGCGGTCCGGCGACCGGGACTCCTCCGCCTCGCGCGCCGCGCTGCTGTCGTACAACCAGGTGTGCACGAACATCGACGTCCCGCTGACACTCACGTCCTGGGTGGGCACCACCATCTACACCTGGCACCACGCCTTCTCCTACTGCACGGCGAACCAGACCCCGGGCCGAGAGGCGAGCCGCGTCATCAGCGTGCGCCCGTACAACCGGGGCGACTACTTCACCGACAAGAGCGCCGTCGTCTACCCGCAGGGCCTGGCCACCGACGTGGTCAACGCCCCCGTGGGCGGGGTGATCGGGACCAACGCCACCGGGGTCGGCTCGCCCTTCTTCTCCCACATGGCGCGCTCGGTCAACCTCTGCTTCGCCCAGTTCTCCTGCTACGCCAGCAACCTGCCGCAGAGCAAGCTGACCATCGGCCGGGACAACGTCGCGGTGGCGTTCGCGTCCGCGCTGTGAGAACGACCGTCGTGAATCGGACAGGACAGGGAAACGCCATGAAGAATGTCGCCAAGAAAGCGATGACAACGGCCGGCGCCGCGGCCATCGCCGTGCTCGCCGTCCTGGGACCGTCGTCTCCGGCCGCCGCCGGCGCGTACAAGTACCTGGAGACGGCGCACGCGGCCTGCCCGTACTGGGCGACCGGAACCTACGACGACAGCTACGCCTCCACCGGCTACCGCGCCTTCGCGAACGAATGCCACACCAAGCCCTACGTCATGAGCGCGCGGGTCAGGCTCGTGACCAGTTGCTCGTGGGGGTTCACCTACCGGAGCGAGACGAAGACGATCGTCGAGGGGCGCCGGGCGAGCTTCACGAGCCCCTCGAAGAATGAGCCCGGCTGCCTGTTCGGGGTCTCCGACTACTGGCTCGAGGAGGTCTGACGCGCGTCGGCACCACTTGGGTCCCGCCCCGCGACCGGAGAGGGCGGGACCCGGTGAGACCGTGCTCGCGGCCGGCGGGACCGTGTCCGCGGCAGACGGGGCCGGTCGCCGGATCACGCGCTCGTGCCGCCGAGACGGTCGACCAGTTCCCGGCGGGTCGAGACGCCCAGCTTCGCGTAGACACGTTGGAGGTGGTTGTCCACCGTCCTGACGGAGATCGTCAGCTTGGCCGCGATGTCCTTGCTGGCCGTTCCGTCGGCGGCAAGGATCGCGATCTCCCTCTCCCTGGCCGTGAGCGGTACGGCCGCGCCCGCCGTCCGCAGCACGGGTGTCCGCGCGCCCTCGCACAGGGCGGCGCTCGCGGCCGACCGCGTCGCGGCGGCGGAGGCCCGCCGGGGGTCCCCGGAGCGGCGCCACAGCTCCGCCGCCGCGCCGGCCGCCTCCGCCGCGAGCAGGCTCGCCCCCATCCGGTCGAAGTCCCCGGCCACCGCCGACAGGCCGTCCGGGTCGCCCGAGGCCAGCGCGGCCGCCAGCCGTGCGCGGGCGACCGTGAAGGGCCCTCCGGTGCTCGCGAGCTCCGCCAGGCGGCCCGCCGCCTCGGCGGCGCCCCCGAGCCGCGCGAGGTCCGTCAGGAACACGGTCTCGGAGGAGAACTGGCCCCGCTCGCGGGCCTCGGCCGCCGCCGCCTGGAGCACCGTCCTGGCCCTGTCCTGTTCTCCCCGCGCCACGTGCGTCCACGCCTCTCCGAGCCGTTCCTCGGGCACGTGCACCGGCGCCGCGAGGCCGGTGTACTCGGCGAGGGCGGCCTCCGCCGCGCGCACGTCGCCCTGCAGCGCGGCGGCCGCCGCGAGCCCGGCGAGGGCGAGCGGACGGATGATCACTCCCTGGGGGCGGGTGTCGTGCGCGATCTCCGCGTACCAGCGGCGCGCCGAGGCCGGGCGGCCGGCCAGCCAGGCGTTGCGGGCGAGCGGGAAGACCAGGAGCGTGCGCTGCCACCCGGTCGGCGCCCCGGTCGGATCGGTGTAGGCGTGCTCGCCGGTGACGCGGGCCTCCTCCAGGCGTCCGCTCTCGGTCAGGGCCAGGACGAGGGCGGACCGCGCGGCCGCCTCCTGCGGGGTCTGGGCCCTGCTCCCGTCCCTCGCCCTCTCGCTCAGGGCCACGGCCCGCTCGGCCCAGCGCACCGCCTCCTCGCCGCGCCCCAGGAAGCACAGCGCACTGGCCCTCGTCGCGGCCGCGGCCGTCCACGCCGCCGCGCCGGCGACGTCACCCGCCGGCGGTTCCTCGTTCGGCATCCCGTCGAGCAGGCGGAGGCTCTCGGCGTGGTGACCGAGGTTGGAGAGGATGTTGGCCTCGTTCACCCGCAGCGCCCACAGGGCCGCGGGGCTCGTGACGCGGTCGCGCGCGGCGTCGTTCGCGGCGACGGCCTCCTCGCGGGCGGCGCCGCGGCGCCACATGAGGTTGTGCGTGCGCGCCAGCGCCACCGCGAGGGCGCGCTTCTCCGTGGTGGCCGCCGCGTCCGCCCCGCGCAGCATGTCCTCGGCCTCCTGCGGCCGGCCCGCCTCCGACAGCGTACGGCCGAGCAGGAGCAGCGCCGTGAAGGTCAGGTCCTCCTCGGGAATCGCCCGGAGGAAGACGAGCGCGCGGGTGTGGTCACCGCCGTACGCGGCGAGCCGGGCGGCCTGCAGGAGGAGGGCCGGATCGGCGGTGCCGGTGCCGGCGAGCCGGTAGGAGGCCAGAAGCATGGCGTCCTCCCGGCGGCGCGAGCCGGTCCGTTCCAGCCTGTCCGCCCGCTCACGCAGGATCTCCCGGCGACGCGGCTCGGTGATGTCCGAGGGCAGCACCTCCGCGTAGAGGGGATGCGCCAGGCGGACGTACGCACGCCGTCCCTCCCGTACGACGGTGACGAGCCCGGCCCGCTCCAGCTCGTCCAGGACGTCGGTGCCGGGCTCGTGTTCCAGGTCGGCGACGGACACCGGGCCGCACAGCGCGAGGACGTCGAGCACGCGGCGAGCACGCGGGGCCACCGTCGCGAGCCGGTGGCGGATCAGGTCCGTGAGGCGGCGGGTGACCGGAAGGGATTCGGCGTCCGCCAGCCGCCAGATTTCCCCGTCGTTCACCAGCCTGCCTTCCGTCAGCGCGCCGCGCACCAGTTCGCCCAGGTAGAGCGGGTTCCCCCCGCTCGCGGCGTGCAGCCGGTCGACGGTCTCGCGGTGGACGTGCCCGGCCAGGGCGCCCCGGAGCAGCTCGTTCACCTTCCGCCACGTCAGCGGTGCGAGGTCGGCGTGATGGACGGCGTCGCCCCGCCCGAGCGTCACGACGTTCTCCCCGGACGAGGAGTCCGAGTGCACCGTGCCCACCAGGAGGACGGATCCGGTCTCCATGAGCTGGCGCAGCAGCATCGCCGAGGCGGAGTCGAGCAGGTGCAGGTCGTCGACGAGCAGCACGAGGCGGGCCGTCGCGGTGTAGGCCCGTGACATGAGCCGGACCGCCGTCGCGAAGCCCACGACGGGATCAGACAGATCCACGCCGTCCGGCAGCAGATGGGCTATCGCCCCGAGAGGGATCCCGGCCGCCGCGCCGGTCGCGGCGGCGCGGCCCACGGCATGCCCCCGCAGGCTCGCGACGGCGAGGCACTCCTCCGCCAGTCGTGTCTTGCCGACGCCGGGCTCACCGAAGATGAGGAAACCGCTGTAGCCGGTTTCGTCGAGGACCGCCTCGAACGCCTTCAGCTCCGCGTCGCGCCCTACGAGGGACCATCGTCTCGGCACCACCTCTGCCGTCGCCACCGCGAGTCTCTCCTTTCATCGGACGGTCGAGCGTGTCGTACGCGGCCGCGTCGGCGGGGCCGGAGACGTCTCATGATTGTCCGTCGACATTCAATGACAGGGGAGAGGAAAGTAAGAAAAATGCCGAAAAGTCGTGAATTATTCTAGTGACGCGAGTGCCGGGCATCGATCAACACCACACCGGCGGTGAGCCTCGCGCCGAAACGATGACGGGTCACACCGTTGCCGGTGAGCCCGGTGTCCCAACCGCTCAGCCCCGTCGGCACGGCGACGACGAACCCACGACCGCATGGTCAAGTCCGGCGTGAGCCTCACTGTCCCCCTCATCGACGGCGGGAACCACACCTCAGCCCCGGGTCAGGGCCCCCACCGCCCCAGGTAGTTGGCCACCACGACGTTCCGAGGCCTGAAGAGGGCACTCATTATCAGAGCGAAGCATCCGAAGCAGTCCCTAATATCGATCTCGAAGTATCCGAGGAGGTTCCAACCTCGGAAGTGTGCCCGGGAACCGGACAGGAGGGGTGTGTGGCGTCCAGGAACGGATGGGAGGACTGGTGCGTTCGCTGCCCCGCCTGCGGAACAAGACGGATGGGGAAGTGACGTGATCGTCCCGCACGAACCCCGGCGGTGACGTCGAACCCGGGGGCTTGAATCGAGGGGATCGCCGTTCTCACGCCAGGCGATGACCGTATGGCCCCGACTACCGGTTATGCCAACATCGAGAGGGCCTGATGTCCAATACCCACCCTGAGTTTCAACTCCGTCTGCCCGACGGTGGCCCCGTCGCACGAGGCCGGTTATTGGACGAGAAGGGGGCCAACGGCAGCCAGAAGTTCGTGGTGCAGGCCGGGTCGCCGATCCGGCAGGATGTTGTGCCATCGTTTGAGAAGCGAGCCGTTTCCGCGCATAGATTCCGCCAGGAACTGATCGACGATGGTCTGATCGTGAAATCTGCAGCTTTGCCGGGTTACTTGGAGGCGGCAGGAGACATCCCTTGCGGCTCACCCTCGGCCGCCGCCGCGATCGTGCTCGGTCGTAATTCCAGCGGGTGGAAAGACTGGAAGAGCGACAGTGGGCACCCGCTCGGCGACTTTGTCGACCAGGCGGGGTGGGGGTCCAGCCGTACCTGGTTGGTCCGGGGGCCTCACATGGCCGGGCTCGATATAGTCAAGGGTCTTTGGCTTTCCAAGGGGTGGGTCAGCCTCGCGGCGGAACGACTACGCGGGGGTGTCGAGCCGGGAATGAGCAAGAATCGGTTACGCAGCCTTGTGGAGGAGGACTACGAGTCTGCTGTCGTTTACACCCAGCGAAGCCGGCTGGTCGACGACTTTCATTTCTTCCTGTCCCGCATGAAACTTGGGGACACCGTCTGCACGACCTCCAACGGCCTGCTGTACGTCGGGGAGATCACCGGCAAGGTCGAGCAGGTCGTTTCCGAGGGAGGACGGTCGAACCTGCGGCGCCCGGTGGAGTGGCAGAGCATCGGATACCCGTACGATGAATTGCCCGAAGAGCTTCGGCAGAAGCTTTCCATTCAGCGTGATGTCGTTGATATCACCTCGGTCCAGGCCCTGGTAGCCGGGCTCGGGCGGAGTGATGAGGAATTGGCCGACGAGGCACGGAACGTCGGGGATGATCCGAGTATGGAGCTCGCCGTGCTCGCCGCCCGGCGAGAGGTGGAACTTCCCGAACCGACCGAAGAGCTTGCGACCAAGCTTCTGGTGAATGACGTGGAGTGGCTGCGCGAGATACGCAATCTGCTGTCCGACGAACGGCAGCTGATCTTTTATGGGCCGCCCGGCACCGGCAAGACCTACCTGGCGCTCGAACTGGCCGAGTTCTTCGGTGGCGGACCCGAACAGATCAAGCTGGTGCAGTTTCACCCTTCGTACGCCTATGAAGATTTCTTCGAGGGCTTCCGGCCCCAGGAGGATCCAGAGACCCGGGAGGTCGCCTTCCGGCTCACCGCCGGTCCGCTCCGCGAACTTGCCGACCTTGCCTCCCGTGAGGGTAACCGGCATGTCCCACACTTTCTCCTCATCGATGAGATCAACCGGGCCAATCTGGCAAGGGTCTTCGGCGAGCTGTACTTCCTGCTGGAATACCGCAATCAGTCGGTACGACTCACCTACTCGGGTGATGATTTCCCGCTGCCGCCGAACCTGTTCGTCATCGGCACGATGAACACCGCCGATCGTTCCATCGCGCTCGTGGACGCCGCCATGCGCCGCCGCTTCGCCTTCGTCGAGCTCTCACCGCGGACCGAGCCGACCAGCGGGCTGCTCCGCCGATGGCTCGCGCGCGAGGAACGGGACACCGAGCCCGCCGACCTCCTCGACGCGCTCAACTCTCGCATCGCCGACCCGGACTTCAGGGTGGGGCCCTCGTACCTGATGAAGAAGGGCGTCTACCGCGAGGGCGGGCTTGAACGCACCTGGCGGACAAAAATCCTGCCGCTCCTGGAGGAGCACCACTACGGGGAAGGCGTGAACATCGAGCAGCGCTACGGACTGAGCTCGCTGCGCGCGGCCGTCGCGTCCCCCACGGGGACCGGTGGGCTCGGCCCGTCGTGACGGTCATCGAGCTCACCGAATACGGCGCGGGAGTCTCGGCCCCGCTCGACGACGCGGCCGGCCGGGCACTCGCGACCTCACGCCTGGTCGAGGCCGCTCCCGACCCGTACGGCCAAGGGCGGTGGCGGGTGAGGGCCGGGGGCAAGGTCGGTGTGGCCACGATCGCCGTGCCGGGCGGTGAGACGGTCACCGTGCGGATCGCGCCCAAGGTGCCCATCGCCAGGCTCCTCTTTCTCCTCGGCTACAGCCCCGGCGCCAAGGGATGGCGGAACGAGGAGGTGCAACTGGAGGAGGAGCCGGAGCTGCTGCCCGCTCTCGCCCGTCTCTTCGAGCGGCAGGCGGAGAAGGCCCTGCGTCAGGGACTGCTCCAGGGTTACCGCAACACCGAGGAGACCTCCCTCGTCGTACGGGGCCGTATCCGCGAGGCGGAGCAGATCCGCAGGCATCACGGCAGGCTCATCCCGCTGGAGATCGCCCACGACGAGTACACCTCCGACATCGCCGAGAACCAGATCCTGCGGGCCGCCTGCGAACGACTCTGTCGACTGCCCGGCGGCATTCCCGCCGACGTACGCGGCAGGCTGCTGCGACTCCGCGTCCGGCTGGCCGACGTCACCCTGCTCGGACGCGGTCAGGAGCTGCCCGGGTGGCGGCCCACCCGGCTCAACGCCCGCTACCGGAACGCCCTGCGGCTGGCCGAGCTCGTCCTGCGGGGGGCCTCCGTCGAGCACAGGCCCGGTGACGTCACCGTGAACGGCTTCCTCTTCGACATGCCCAGGGTCTTCGAGGACTTCGTCACCGTCGCCCTCCGCGAAGCGCTTGCCGACAGCGGTGGCCACTGCATGCTCCAGGCCACTCATCACCTCGATGAACATCAGGCGATCCGGATGATTCCCGACTTCGTCTGGTACGCCGACGACAACAGGCCGCTCGCCGTGGCCGACGCCAAGTACAAGGCGGAGAAGCCCGAGGGTTTCCCGGACGCAGACCTCTACCAGATGCTCGCCTACTGCACGGCGCTCGGCCTGTCGGAAGGGCACCTCGTCTACGCCAAGGGAAACGCCCCGCACGCGTCTCACCGCGTCCGGCATGCCCGCATCACCATCCACCAGCATGCGCTCGAACTCGACCAGCCGCCGGCCGGGCTGCTCGCCGAGGTGGAAGTTCTGGCTCGGAGACTCCTCGTGGTCGCACCCGCGTAGCGGTCTCGCTAGTCGAACTCGCCGTCCTTGACGCCGCCGATGAAGGTGTTCCACTGACCCGGGGTGAATCTCAGGACGGGGCCGGTGGGGTTCTTGGAGTCTCGTACGGCCTGGTCGCCGCCGGGGAGTGCCGCGACCTCGACGCAGTTCTGTCCCTCTGCCGAGCTGAGGGAGGCTTTGCGCCAGGTGAGATCGGGCTGGCTATGCTCCATGACTTTCTCCCTCACTTAAGGCTTTTGGCAAGATTTTCAATATACGTCACTGACGCGTCCGCGCTCAGCGCGGATGCGCGGAGGTAGCCGTAGCTTTTCCGGTAGTGCGCCACATCCTCCGGCTTCTCCAGAAAGAGATCACCGGCTGCGCCGACCTCCACATAGACGATGCTCGGATCCTCAGAGGTTTGGTAGTCGAGAATCGTGAACCCGCCGGTCATGGAGGTGTGCGCACCGACCGCATCCGGGAGCACCTGGATGCCGATGTTCCCGCGTTCGGCTACCCGGCATAGATTGTGGAGTTGGTCGCGCATGACGGCGATGCCGCCGACCTGCTTGCGGAGTGCGGCCTCGTCGATCACCGCCCAGAAGGTCGGTGGATCCTCGCGGTCCAGGAGTCGTTGACGAGCCAGGCGTGCCTCGGTCAGACGTTCGTTGTCGCCGGTTCCCATCACCTGGCCGCCTTTGAAAACCGCCATGGCGTAGTCGGCGGTTTGAAGCAGGCCGGGAATCAGTGTCGTCTCGAAGGTCTGGATCTCCGAGGCCTCCCATTCCAGGCCGACGAGTGCCCCACCCAGGATGTCCTTGAACTCCTCCTCCCACCATCCACGTCGACGGCTCTCTCGTGCCAGCGTGATGATGGCCTGCCGTCTGGCTTCGTCCGTCACGCCGTAGACGTCGAGCAGGTCCATGACATCGTTGATGGTCGGGCGCCGCCACTCGTCCCGTTCTATCCGGGTCACTTTGCTGGGTTGCCACCCAAGCCGCCGTGCGGCCTCCTTGGAGTCGAGGCCGGCGGATTCGCGGAACTGACGCAAGGCATTGGAAAGACGCCTTCGTCTAACTGTTGGGCTGTATGCCATGTTTCATCTTCTCCCTTGCTTTTTACGGCAATTGGTACATAGTGCTTACTGGGCTTTGTTGATTTTGAGTATTGCCGTTCCGAGGTATTCGAGGCCATCATGAGGCTAGCCTTTCCGGTGACGGAGAGTGGGTGTTACGGCGTTGAAGGTTGATGCGATGGGCAGCTTGGGGAGTTTTAAGCTGGTTTATCTGGTAAGCGAGTAACCAGAAAAAGCGTCAAATCTTCGCTTTCGCTGCATGTGTCGCTAATTGACATGCTTGCACCCGCCTGACGATTAGTCGGCAAGTAGCAGTGACGACACGAGCGTTGGCGTCCTCGGGCATGGTGACGCAACCACCAGCCCGAGGACTGAATCAGAACTCGGAGCCTTCTGACCTATGAAGAACCCTAGCTTCATCCCTCCACCCCCTGTAAGAGACGACAAGAACACCCGGGAGGCGTACCGGGATCTGCCCGCCGATCCCGAAGTGGTCGGCGCCGCGCGCCGGTTGGCGCGGGAAGCCCTCATCGCCTGGGGCATCTCCGCCGTGGCGGAGGAGGTGACCATGGTCGTGTCCGAGCTGGTGAGCAACGCGGTGGTGCACGGGAAGGCCCCGATCACGCTCTCGCTGCACCGGCACGGGCGGATCGTGTGCGGGGAGGTCGCCGACCACGGCGTTGCGTGGCCGAGCCCGCTCCCGGCGGACCCGGACCCGGACTCGGACCCGGATCTGGACCCGACCCCGGACCCGGATCCCGACTCGGAGCGCGGTCGCGGGTTGACGATCGTCGCGGCCTACGCCGACCGCTGGGGCGTCGAGCCCGCGCCGCACGGCAAGACCGTCTGGTTCGTCTGCGTGGAACCGGGGTCCCGGTGAGCGGCCCGCTGTCCGTCCTGGACATGCCGGACGACGTGCGCGTCTGTGTGCATTGCGGCACCTGTATCGTTACGCTGGCCGCCGCCGTGCGCGTGATCTGGGCCGACCTCGTGGACGACGCGATCCCGGTCGAGGTCGTCGAGCGGATCACCGCGCCGGTCACCGATGTCTGGGTCGACGTGTTGTGCGATCCGTCGTGCCCACCGGGCGATCACGAGCCCGTGATGCCATCCCCGCCGGAACCGTCGCTCACGACGGGAGGGCCGTTCAGGCGATGGCCGTCAGGCCGGGCCGGGCGGCCAGGGGCTGTTCGACGCGGGCCTGCCCGGCCTGGGGGCCGTCGGCGCAGCAGACCTGCACGCCTTCCAGGCCGCGTGAGGCCACGGCGCCGGCGAAGCCGCTCTGGGCGCGCTGACCGGGCCCGTATCCGGCGGTGACCAGTTCGGCGTTGCGGTCGACCAGGGCGACCTCCCTGTGGCCGAGGTCGGCCAGGTGCTCGACGCATCTGGCGATCAGCGTCTCGTAGTCGATGTCCACCCAGGACATCTCCTCGGGGTGGCCGGTGCGGCCGATGCCGGCGAACGGCAGGCCGCTGTGCCGCAGGCGGGCGACGCGTTCGCCCTCGAGCCGGATCTCAATGAGGATGACGCCGTCCACCCGCCGGCCGGTGACGACGCGCTCGAACGACCGGTCGTGCTCGCCGGCGGACGGCGAGAGCAGGACATCCAGGTCGGCGCGGGCGGCGGCGTCCACCACGCTGGCCACGAAGTCGAGCCGCATGCCGGTCGGGCGTCGGCTGGCGGGCGGGATGACCAGCCCGATGGTGCGGGTCCGGCCCTCCTTCAAGGCCCGGGCGGCGGTGTCGGGCCGGTGGCCGAGTTCGCCGATGACCGCCTGGACGCGCCGCTCGGTCCCCGGCGACACCGGGCGCCTGCCGCTGAGCGCGTAGGAGACGGTGCTGCGTGACCCGCCGGCCCGCTGGGCGATCTCCCCGATGTTCCCCCGAGTTCCTTCGATCCGCTGATGACGATCATCGTGAATCGAATCGGTTCGTATATCGCCGACTGCCGGATCCCCGCGACGAGGATGTGTCGGCGCGCGCAGCCCGCACGACTTCTTCGAAGAGTGTGCCGTACGTCCATTGACGTCCCAGGCGGGACAGGCCTATGTTCTGTCGAACCGATTCGCAGAATCGGTTCGACCGGATCGGGGACCGTCGCACCACCCCCTCAGCGGAGGTAGATCAATGAGTTCAGCGGCAGCGAGCCGGCGTGTCGCCGGCGCGGGCCTGGCGGTCCTGGCCGCCGCGGGCGGGCTGGTGGCCTGCTCGTCGTCCGGCAGCGGTGACGGGAGCACGAGCGGCGCGAGCCCGGCGGCGGGAGGCGGGACCTACACGATCTGGGACCCCTACCCGCAGTACGACGGGAGCTCCCCGTGGGTGAGACTGCTGGAGACATGCGGCACCCAGGCGGGCGTGAAGGTGGAGCGCACCGGCTACGACACCGGCGACCTGACCAACAAAGCACTGCTGGCCGCTCAGCAGGGCAACTCCCCGGACGTGCTCATCGTGGACAACCCGGTGGTCTCGACCCTGGCCGAGGCCGGCGTGCTGACGACGACCGAGGACAACAGGCTCGACGTGTCGGCGATCGCGCCGAACCTGCTGTCGGCCGGGCAGAGCGGCGGCAAGACCTACGGCGTCCCGATCGGCGCCAACACGCTCGCGCTCTACTACAACAAGGACGTCCTGAAGAAGGCCGGGGTGGACATCGCCACGGTGAAGGACTGGGCGTCCCTGACCGCGGCCCTGGAGAAGGTCAAGGCCGCCGGCAAGAAGGGCATCACGTTCTCGGCGATAGCCACCGAGGAGGGCAGCTTCCAGTTCCTGCCCTGGTTCTGGGGAGCCGGCGGGAACCTGACCAGGCTCGACTCGCCCGAGGGCGTCTCGGCCGTGGCGCTGTGGAGCGACTGGCTGAAGAAGGGCCACGCCCCCAACTCCGTCATCAACAACACCCAGACCACCAGCTGGCAGGAGTTCGCGAGCGGCGACTACGCCTTCGCCGAGAACGGCACCTGGCAGCTGGCGAACGCCGGGAAGACCGGCTTCGCGTACGGCGTCATCCCGATTCCCGGCAAGGACGGCGGCACCGCGCCCGCCCCGACCGGGGGCGAGTTCGTCAGCGTGCCCGTGCAGTCCGACGCCGGTCGCTACACCACCTCCCAGAAGCTGGTGACCTGCCTGTCCAGCGGTGAGAACTCACTCGCCACGACCACCGCCCTGTCCTACGTCGCTCCGACGGAGCAGGTGCAGGCCGAGCAGGTCGAGCGGAACCCGGAGCTGAAGGTGTGGGTGGAGGCGGTCAAGGCCGCCAAGGGCCGCACCGGTGACGACCTGGGCACCAAGTACCCGAAGATCTCCGAGCCGATGTGGGGCGCCGTGCAGGCGGCGCTGAGCGGGTCGACGTCGCCCCAGGAGGCGATGACCGCGGCCCAGTCCGCGGCGGCGAGCGCGATCCGATAGCCGGCATGAGCCGAGTGACGAGGACATCGGTGACGCGGACATCGGCGCGTTCCGCCCGGACGGCCTCGAAGGGCCACCGGGAGGTACGCGGCCGGTCGGGTCAGTGGACGGCGTGGGCGTTCCTGGCCCCCGTCGTCCTCTACCTGATGATCTTCTACGCCTACCCGCTCTACCGCAACGTCGAGCTGAGCCTGCATGACTACACCGTGCGCTCCTTCGTGCGGGGCGACGCCCCCTTCGCCGGGCTCGGCAACTACGCCAAGGTGTTCGCCGACGCCACCTTCGTGCCGGCGCTGTGGCACACCGTGGTCTTCACGCTGGTGTCCCTGGCCTTCCAGTTCACGATCGGGCTGGCGCTGGCGCTGTTCTTCGCGAAGAACTTCCGGCTGTCGGCCACGCTGCGGGCACTGTTCCTGGTGCCGTGGCTGCTGCCGCTGATCGTGTCCGCCTCGACCTGGTCGTGGATGCTCAACAGTGACTCAGGCGTGGTCAACGCCGCTCTGAGCTGGATGGGCGTCGGGCCGGTGAACTGGCTGACCTCGCCGGACTGGGCACTGTGGTCGGTCGTCATCGCCAACGTCTGGATCGGCGTCCCGTTCAACCTCGTCGTGCTCTACTCGGGTCTGCGGGCGATCCCCGCAGCCGTCCACGAGGCCGCCGCGCTGGACGGGGCGAACGCCTGGCAGCGGTTCTGGAAGGTGACCTTCCCCCTGCTGCGGCCGGTGTCGGCGATCACCGTCCTGCTCGGCCTGGTCTACACCCTGAAGGTGTTCGACATCATCTGGATCATGACCAAGGGCGGCCCGAGCGGAGCGTCCACCACGTTCGCCACCTGGTCCTACCGGCTGGGCTTCGGCAATCTGGTGCCCTCCTTCGGAGCCGGTGCCGCGGTGGGCAACCTGCTGATCGTGACGGCCCTCGTCTTCGGCCTGGTCCACATCCGCGTGCAGCGACGGCAGGCCCTGACATGAGACACCTCAGAACCGTGGTCGGGCTGGCGCTGACGGCCGTGATGCTGTTCCCGGTCTACTGGATGATCAATGTGTCGTTCACCCGCGACGGCGCCATGCGCAAGAGCCCGCCGGACCTCTTCCCGGTCGACGGCACCCTGGACGGCTACCGGGCCGTGCTCGACCAGCAGCTTCCCTACCTCGGCACCAGCCTGATCGTCGGGCTCGGCACCGTGGTGCTGACCCTGCTGCTCGCGGCACCGGCCGCGTACTCGCTGGCCTGGCTGCGCCCGCGCGGCGGTGGCGTGCTGAGCTTCGTGCTGCTGATCGCGCAGATGATCCCCGGGATCATCATGGCGATGGGCTTCTACGCCGTCTTCCTGTCCGCCGGCGTGCTCAACACGGTCCCCGGGCTGATCGTGGCCGACTCCACCCTCGCCGTGCCGTTCGCCGTGCTGGTCCTGACCACGTTCATGACCGGCATCCCGGAGGAACTGCTGCAGGCGGCCCGCGTCGACGGCGCCGGAGCGGTCCGCACCTTCGTCTCGGTCGTCCTGCCGGTCTCCCGTAACTCGATCGTCACGGTGTCGCTGTTCGCGTTCCTGTGGGCCTGGTCGGACTTCGTCTTCGCCTCCACCCTCGACCAGGGCGGCGACCACCAGCCCATCACGCTGGGCATCTACCACTACATCGGCAACAACAACCAGGACTGGAACGCCATCATGGCCACCGCCGTGGTCGCCTCCGTCCCGGCCACCGTCCTGCTGGTGATCGCTCAGCGCTACGTGGCCGCCGGCGTCACCGCCGGGGCCGTCAAGGATTGAGAAGGGACCCTCGTCTCATGCCCACCGCCGTTTCCGGCCCGGTGTTCTCCCTGCGGGAGATCCCGTTCAGCCACCGCGGATCCTGGTTCTGCTTCTCACCCGTGGTGGCCGAGAAGACCTACGCCCAGGACGTGCACCTGGTCTCCCACCAGACCGGCATGCACCCGATCCTGCGACTGGTCCCCACCGCGGAGGCCGCCGTCACGGCCACCCCGCACGAGCTCACCTGGAGCGCCGGCGACGGGCGGATCCGTCTCGCCTACGACGGCGCCGACACCGTACGCGTCCAGGGCCGCGGCCTCGGGCTGCGCGTGCTGGCGGCCGATCCCGTCCTGACGCCGTTCAGCGGCCCGTACCTCTACCGGGATCCCGTCGACGACTCGTTCGTCCTCACCGTCTACCAGACCGGCCGCCGCTACCGGATCACAGTGCTGGCGGGGGCCGCCGAGCCGCTCGGCGTGCAGGCGCTCGGCACCGCCGAACGCGGCGTGGCCCTGGACGGCGAGTGGGAGATCGCGATCGAGGAGTACGAGACCGCCCGCGCCCCCTACACCGCCGCGGACACCTTCGAGCAGGTGTCGAAGGCCGTCCGTGCCGGGTTCGACGCGTTCGCCGACGCGGTCGCACCGTGGCGCGGCGACCACACGCCCGCCGCCGAACTGGCCGCCTACGTGCTGTGGTCGGCCACCGTGCGCCCGGCCGGGTTCGTCACCCGGCCGGCCGTGCTGATGTCGAAGCACTGGATGGACAAGGTGTGGAGCTGGGACCACTGCTTCAACGCCATCGCCCTCGCGGACGGCCTTCCCGAGCTGGCCTGGGACCAGTTCCACCTGCCCTTCGACCACCAGGACGACGCCGGCGCGCTGCCCGACTCCGTCACCCATTCGGAGGTCCTCCACAACTTCGTCAAGCCGCCCGTCCACGGCTGGGCCCTGGGCCGCCTGCCCGGGGACGTGCCGCGGGGGACCTACGAGCTGCTGGAGCGCTGGACCACCTTCTGGTTGACGGCCCGCCGCGCCCCGGGACACGAGTTGCCGCACTACCAGCACGGCAACGACAGCGGCTGGGACAACGCCACCACCTTCGACCCCGAGCGTGTCGTCGAGACCGCCGACCTGGCCGCCTTCCTCGTGCTCCAGATGCGCGAGCTGGCCCGTCTCGCCCCCGATCCCGGCAGGGCGGCGCACTGGTCCGGCGCCGCCGACCGGATGCGGGACGCGCTGCTGGCCGAGCTGTGGACGGGGGACCGGTTCGTCGCGCGCGCCGTCCGCTCGGGACGCACCTGGTCCACCTCCAGCCTGCTCGACCTCATGCCCGTCGTGCTGGGCGGTGAACTGCCCGAACCGGTGCGCGCCGCCCTGGCCGCCCGCATCGAGTCCCACCTCACCGCGTTCGGGCCCGCCACCGAGCACCCCGCCTCCGAGCACTACCGCGACGACGGTTACTGGCGCGGGCCGGTCTGGGCTCCGTCGACCGTGCTCATCGAGGACGGCCTGCGCCGGGCCGGCCACATCGCCCTGGCCGACGAGATCAGCGCCCGCTTCCGCCGGCTGTGCGAGCGGTCCGGCTTCGCGGAGAACTTCGACGCGCGCACCGGCGAGGGGCTGCGCGACCGCGCCTACACCTGGACGGCCAGCGCCTACCTCATCCTGGCCGCCGACCACGAGCGGCGCAGGCAGCGATCGTGACGCCGTCTCGGGCACCTCCCGGTGCTATGTCGAACCGTTTCGGTTAAAGCCCATCAATGGCTTGTAATACCTACGCATATGACTGATAGCTTCCGGTTTTAACGCTTACGATCTTGTCGAATCGATTCGCGGAGTTGTAGTACTTACTGCCGATCGGCTGGAGCGGTCCGCCCCGCCCCCGCTCCCGGTCGTCCCCGGTGTGCCCCCCGGCGAATCCCGGCATCCCCACCACCGCCCAGCGGAGCGTCTCGCCACCCCCCACCGCCAAGGAGTCATGGGTGAACATCACCTCACCACGCCATCCCGAAGGCCGCCGTCCGCCCGCCGGCCAGCTGATCGTCGGTCCCAGCTGCGCCTGCGTGCCCTCGGTCACCTACGCCTGGTGGACCACCTACCTGGACTTCATCCGCGCCAACGACGTCGTCCCGGACATCATCAGCTGGCACTCCCTGCCCGGCGACCCGGTGGCCGACGTCGCGGCGGCCAACGCGACGCTGGACGCACGCGGCATCCCGCACCCCCGCCCGTACCAGATCAACGCGTACGCCGACCCCGACGAGCAGAATCCGGGCGACGGCTCCTGGTACATCGCCCGGCTGGAGCGGGCCGGCGCGGACGGCCTGCGCGCCAACTGGGCCAGCAGCGGCAGTACCCCTGTGAGGGCGGCGACCAGCAGATGTGGAACTTCCGTCCGGTCTCCGGAGCGGCGAACACCTACACTGTGGTCAATCGGCAGAGCGGCAAGTGCCTCGACGTCAGCGCGCTGTCGACGGCAGACGGCGCTCCCGTCCACCAGTGGACCTGCGTCGACGGGGCGCAGAACCAGCAGTTCACCCTCCGCGAGGTCACCTACGCCGCCAACGATCCCCGGTTGACGGCCCAGGACCTCCTCGCCGACCGCCTTCGGCGTCTCCCCGCCTCATTGCCGGATCAAGCAGAACGGATGTCCCGCCGGATCGGCGTAGATCCGCCAGCTCCGCCCGCCGGAACCCTCGTCCAGCACCGTCGCTCCCCGGGCGAGCACCTGCTCCTGGGCCCGCTCCAGGTCCGTGACACCGAAGTCCAGATGGAACTGCTGGGGCCGGGCCGGGTCGGGCCACGACGGCGGCCTGTGGTCCGCCACCCGCTGAAAGGCGAGGATCAGGCCGGACGGTGCGTGCAACGTCGCCCAGTCCTCGTCGAGGGACCATCGCCGATCCGGCTGGTCGACGATCCCACCGAGCACCGAACGGTAGAACTCGGCGAGTTCCGCCGGAGCGGAGCAGTCCAGCACCACACACTGCAGATCGGCAATCATGGGTGGATCCTAGGTGGCCGTCGGGACCGACTCGCCTCGCACTCCGAGGCGTGTTCCCTCTCTCCGGTCGCCGCTCGGTCCACAAGGCCGCACCACGACGAACGGGCGGGGGTCATCGGGGACGTACGCGCTGTTCGCTATCGGGCGTTGCCGGGGATCGGAGGCCGGCGAGGCCCTCGAAGGCCGTCGACGCCGTTCTCGGCCGCGAGGGCTTCTCTCACGCCCGCTTCTTCGGGAGCGCCGATCTCGGTGAAGATGCTCAATGCCCGCTGCCACGACTCGGTGGCCCCGGGGTGTCTCATCCGGTGCAGGGCGTCACCCATGCCCCGGTGGGCGCGGGCCTGCTCGTAGAGGTGACCGATGCCTTCGGCCAGCGTCAGGGCCTGGCGATGGTGGTCGAGAGCCTCGGCCGGTTTGCCCGTGGCGCACGCGGCCTGCCCCATGCCGTTGAGGACGGTGGCCTTGGTGATGGGGTCGCCTATTTCGTCGACCATGGCCAGGGCCTGCCGGTGATGATCCAGAGCTTCCGGATAACGGCCCAGCCGCAGATAGAAATTGCCGAAATCACCCAACGTCTCGGCCTGGCTGGAGCGACTCCCCGTTTCACGGCTGAGCGCGAGGGACTGCTGGTAGCAGGGCAGGGCCTCCTGGTAGCGGCGCAACCCCGTGTAGGCGACCCCGAGGTTGTTCAGCACGTCGACCTCCCAATCGCGGTCACCGATCCGGCGGGCGACGGCGAGCGCCAGCAGGGAGTGGCTCACCGCGAGCTCGTACGACCCCAGCCTGCCGTAGGTGTAGCCGAGACTGCCCAACGCCCGGCTCTCGGTCACCTGGTCACCGATGTCGCGTCCGCAGGCCAGGGCCTGTTCCTGGTAACGCAGGGCTAGGCGGTAGCGTCCCGTCCGCTCGTGGTTGATACCGAGGTTCAACAGGCTACGGCCTTCTCGTTGGCGGTTCCCGGTCTCACGGGACAAAGCGAGGCTTCGCTCCAGGTAACCGTTCGACCGCTCGTAATCCCCCGTCACCGCACACGTGACGCCGAGATTGATCAAAGCGCGGCTCTGCATGACACGATCGCCGGCCTGGGAGGCGAGGTCGAGTGCTTGCCGGTGGTGCCGGAGGGCTTGCTCGTACTGCCCTTTCCTCCAGAACATGATGCCGAGATTGATGAGCATCTGGATGCGCGCGTTCTGGTCGCCGAGCCGCCGGGCGATGTCGGAGGCATGACCGTGGAGGGTCAACGCCTCGCTGTAGTGGGCATGGTGGTAGAGGTACTGCCACAGGGTCATGGACATGTCGACGGCCCAGGTGTCGTGAACGGTGAGGGCCGCGGCCACGAGGTTGCCGCGCTCGGCGTCCAGCCAGGCGGCCGCCCGGTCACGGGTGGTGATGGCAGGCGGTTCCGCCGAGGACGAAGGTTCGGAGAAGGGCTGATGAGAGCCGCCCTGGCCGAGGGTCCGCACGGCGAGGGTCGCGGCGGTCAGGTAGTAGGCGCGCAGGCGGTCCGCGGCGGCGTTGCGCTCGCCTTCGGACTCGGTGGCCCGGCAGGTCTGCTGGGCGTAGTCGCGCAGCAGGTCGTGGAAGCCGTAGCGGTCGGCGGTGTGCTGCTGCAGGAGGTGGGCGTCCAGCAGTTCCTCCAGCGTGCTCTCGGCCTCCGTCAGGGACGAGCCGGTGAGGGCCGCGGCCGCGTGGGCGTCGAAGTCGTCGCCCGGAACGAGGCCGAGCAGCCGGAACATCCGTTGCTGGACGGCGGTCAACTGCTCGTAGGACACCGTGAAGGCGGCGGCGACATCGTGGTCACCGGCGCGCAGCTCCCGCAGCCTGCGCCGCTGGTCGCCCAACCGGACGGCCAGGTCCCGCACCGTCCAGGCGGGACGGTGGAGCAGCCGGGCGGCGGCGATCCGCAGTGCCAGCGGCAGGCGACCGCAGAGATCGGCGACCTCGTCGATCGCCTGTCGTTCCGCGTGGGCGCGCTCGGCGCCGACGATCCGGACGAACAGGGCGACGGCCTCGGCCCGCGACAGCACGTCCAGGGAGAGCACCGTGACGTCGTCCAGGTCCGCCAGCCGCCGCCTGCTGGTGATCACGATGTGACTGCCCGGCCGGCCCAGGAGCAGCGGCCGCACCTGGCCGGCGGTGGCGGCGTTGTCCAGCACGACGAGCATCCGGCGGCCGGCCGCCGCCGATCGCCACAGGGCGGCGGCCTCCTCGATGTCGTCGGGAATCTTCTCCCGCGCCGTGCCCGTCGCGCGCAGCAGGGTACGCAGGGCCTCGAGAGGGGGGACCGGCCGCCTGCCGGGAGTGTGGCCGTGCAGGTCCAGGAAGAGCTGTCCGTCGGGGAAGAGGTCGGCCAGCCGGTGGGCCACGTGGACGGCCAGCGCGGTCTTGCCCACGCCGGCCATTCCGTCGATCGCCTCGATGACCACCGCCGAGTCCGTGTCCTTGACCGCCCCCCGCACCAGTCGCTCGATCTCGTCGTCCCGGCTGGTGAAGTCACCGATGGCCCGTGGTAGCTGGCACACCCCGGCCCCCTCGGGGGCGGGGGGCGGACCGTCGGGAGGCGCCGCCGAGTCGGCGGTGGTGTGCGCTGCCGTCCGCTCGTCCTCCGACGTGACGGCCGGCGCGGTCAGGTGGAGTCCCGGATCGGTCGCCAGGACGCGCTGGTGCAACCGCTGAAGGTCCGGACCCGGCTCGGTGCCCAGGTCGGTGTTGAGGACCCGGCGCAGATCGCGAAAGACGGTCAGTGTCTCGGACTGCCTGCCGACGCGGTACAGCGCGAGCATCAGTTGCCCGTGCAGCGGTTCGTGCAGGGGGTGGTCGGCCACCAGCCGGCGCAACTCACCGATCAGCTCGGCGTGGCGGCCCAACGCCAGATCGGCTGAGATCCGCTCGACCAGAACGGCCAGGCGCTGCTCGTCCAGCGCGGTTCCCTCGGTCGCCTGCAGTTCGGCAGCGGTGCCGGTCAGGGCGGGGCCCCGCCACAGCGCCAGCGCGTGATGAAAACGCTCCGCCGCCCGTGGGATGTCGCCTGCCGCCAGAAGCCGCCGGCCCTCCGAGGTCGCGGTGAGGAACGCCTCCAGATCCGAATCGCCCGGGGGGAACCGCAGACAGTACCCGGTGGGCATACGCAGCAAGGCGTCGAAGTCGCTCAGCAGGCGGCGCAGCGACCACACGTAGTTGTGCAGGCGCTTCCGGGCCGAGGCCGGATGGTCGGTTCCCCACAACGCGGTCAGCAGCTGATGCTGGGAGACGGTCCTCCCGGCGTTCATGACCAGAACCGCCAGCAGCGTCCGTTGTTTCTCGCCGACGACCGTGAGCGGATGTCCGTCGCGCCACAACTCCACCGGCCCCAGCACGCGGAATCGCAACGTCGTCCTCCTCTGAAGCCGATGTGTCCGCGGGAGCTCCACCCGAACGCGGACACCGGTTGCTACGCGTTGACGACCAGAGTAATTGATCTCTTCCGCGCCCGATCTGGTTGAGATCTCCGAGGACGGGTCACCTGCGCTTCACCTGGAAGATCAGCCGTTGGAAGACCACCGCACATCCCAGGGGCGTGCTCTTCCAAGCGCTCGGCAGGGGCTCCGGCTCGGGAGGCCGAGCCGCGGTCCCGCACTGCCCGGCGCGTTCGGCGACACGGGATCGGGACGCACGGCGTCCCGGGGGCGTTCGGGGTTCCCGGCGCGCCGCCGACGGCCATGCGGACGAACGTGCCCCCGCGCTGCACGCCGGCCTCGCGGCGTGATGGTTCACCGCCTCGTCCCGGCCGGGACGGGGCACGCAGAACAAGATCGAGACAACTGATAGGACAAGTCCGAGAGTGCGATCTGGGAGCGTGAGGATCCCGGCAGGGCGGGAGGGGCGGTCGGCGGAGTACCGGCCGGCCCCGAGCAGGTGCGAGAAGTGGATGGCTTCGTCGGAGGTGGGATCGGGTTGGCTGATAGGGCTGGGGCGACGGTTTTGTTGT